>NZ_ASZV01000007.1:0-297741 GCF_000442475.1 Ralstonia sp. AU12-08
CTTTCGATGCGTTAAATTGTCTGGTTTGCATTATATGTTCCGAACCAGACATCACTACACTTCGGCCATCGTCTGATAACGGAGGCCATCGTGCCTGTGCTGTATCCCCTGCTGGCGGTGTTGATTTGGGCCGCCAACACCATCGTTTCAAAGGCCGCGGCCGGTGTGCTGGATCCGGCGGCCATCTCGCTCTACCGCTGGCTGCTGGCGGCGTGCGTGCTCACGCCGTTCTGCGTGCGGCCGCTGTGGCGCCAACGTGCTGACGTGGCGGCGCAACTGCCGCGCTTTGCCGTGCTCGCGCTGCTGGGCATGGTGATGTACCAGTGCCTGGCCTACTACGCCGCGCATAGCACGAGCGCCACCAACATGGGCGTGATCGGCGCGTTGATCCCGATGCTGGGGCTGATCCTCAACGTTGCGGTGTTTCGCCAGCCCGTGGGCATGCAGGCGGTGACGGGCGTCGTGGTGTCGCTGCTGGGCGTGCTGTATCTGCTTGGCCGCGGGCATCCGGCGACGTTTCTCGACGGCGGTGTCAACCGCGGCGACGTGCTGATCCTCATTGGTGCAACGTCATACGCGCTGTACAACATCCTGTACCGACGCTGGGCGCTGCCGTTCGGGCAATGGCTCAATCTGTACGTTCAGGTGCTGATTGCCGTCGTGTTGCTGGTGCCCGTGGCCTTCACCGCGCAGAGTCTGGCGGTTCCGCGCCAGGGCATCGGGCTCGTGGTGTTTGCGGGCATTGCTTCATCGATCGTCGCGTCGTATCTGTGGATGCTGGGCTTGAAGCGCATCGGCGCCGAGCGTACGGCGATCTTGATGAACCTGATGCCTGTCTTCACCGCAGCCATGGCGGCGGTGATGCTGGGCGAGACTGTGCACGGCTATCACTGGATCGGCGGCGGGCTTGTGCTACTGGGGGTGAGTCTGGCGCAGGGCATCGTCCGTCTGCCGATCGGGCAATCGCGCGCCCAGGCTTGAGCCTACGTTGATTTTCCCCCCGCGCCGCGCGAGGGTTGGCGGTAAAATCGAACGTACGACGGGCGCGCTTGCAGCGCCCGTCTCGTGTTCGAGAACCCCATTCGCCTGACCCCCCGCGAGACCATGAAACGGAGCGCCCGCACTGGCAACGTAAGCGTCACCGTCGATGATGTTGCCGCGCATGCGGGCGTGTCGATCAAGACCGTCTCGCGCGTGCTCAACCACGAGCCCAACATCAGCGAGAAGACGCGCGCCAAGGTGGTCGAGGCGATGCAGACGCTCGACTACCGGCCCAATCCCGCTGCCCGCCGCCTGGCCAGCAAGCGCGCCGACATCATCGCGCTGGTCTACGACAACCCCTCCGACAACTACATCGTCAACATTCAGCATGGCGCGCTCGAAGCCTGCCAGGCGCTCGACTACAGCCTGCTGCTCACGCCCTGCAACTACCGCGATCCGAACCTTGCCGAGCAGATCATCCAGAGCGTGCGCCAGCGCGCGCTGGCCGGGCTGATCCTGACGCCGCCGGTGTCGGATGTGGTGTCGTTGGTGCATGCACTGGACGAGGCCGGCGTTGACTACGTGCGGCTGGCGCCTGCGGATCGGCAACACAAAGGCTTGTCGGTCAACACCGAAGACCGTGCCGCCGCGCGCGATATGACATTGCACCTGATTGGGTTGGGCCATCGCCGCATCGGCTTTGTGGTGTGCGATCCAGACCACGGTGCCGCATACCAGCGTGTATTCGGCTACCGCGATGCGATGGCGCAGGCGGGTATCGCAGTTGATGAGCGCCTAGTGGAGCAGGGTGAGCACTCGTTTGAATCCGGCGTGGCCTGTGCAGAGCGGCTGCTGTCATGCGAGCCGCGTCCGACCGCCATCTTTGCCGGCAATGATGATATGGCCGCCGGTGTACTGCGCGTGGCGCAGGCGCGCAGCATCAAGGTGCCAGAAGAACTCTCCATCTGCGGCTACGACGATACACCGCTGTCGCGCCAGCTCTGGCCGGCGCTGACTACCGTGCGCCAGCCGATTCAGGCAATGGCGCATGCGGCAGTGGAGCAACTGGTCGCGATTCACCGCCCGCACTTGCCGGGGCTCAAGCTGCATTCGGTGCACGAGAACCTGCAGTACGAACTCGTGATCCGGGAATCGACTTGCCCGCCGGCGCGGTGATGTTGGTTACGCCGGCTGCTTTAGCAACGCGTATAGATCATCCTGCGGGTCATAGCCGAGCAACCGGCGGCCGGTCTCCAGACCCCAATCCATCCCTTTGTTGTTCGACACGCCATTCACGACAATGGCCGGTGCCGGCCAGCGTGCGGGGTCGGCCGTGACGGAGCTCAGGAACAGCCGGCGCAGATCGCCGTTCGACAGCCACATGTTGCGGAACCAGCGCAGTGCGATGCGGCTGGCCTCGTCCGGCAACTCGCCCGGGGCGGGCGTGTCGGCGACGCCGGAGTAGTTGATGTCGTTCGGGTCGTTTTCATCTGGCAGCGCCCAGCCGATGCGCAGCGACACGATCGACAGCTTGCCGCCTGTTGCTGCTGACACAGCACCCACCGCTTTGCACAGCCGCTCGCCCATCGCCTTGGAGGTACCGTAGGCGAGCGAGTAAACGTCTTCGATGCCGTTGTTCCAGCGCGTGCCGGGTGCCGGGGCCAGCTCGGCAGTGAGTTGGCCGGGGCCGATGGTGCCAGCCAGCGGTTGGTCCTTGTACGCGCCCATTGCATGGTTGGATGAGGCGAACACGAAGCGCCGCACGCCGCGCGTGGCGGCCGCCTCCAGCACGTTGAGCGTTATGCCGTACGAGGCCAGCGCCTGCTCCCACGTCGCATCGGGCGTGGAGTGGATGGCAGCCAGGTGGATGACGGCATCGACGTTGTTCAGCAGGTCGGTCCACGCGCCGTCGGCTTGCGTGAGATCCGCCTGGACCCATTGAAAGCGTTGAGCCGCCTGTGGCGAGAACTCGACGTTCTGGGCGACCCAGTCGACGCCGATGATGGACGTGCACCACGGGGCGGAGGCCAGCGCTTCAACGACTTTGCGGCCGAGGTTGCCGGCTACGCCGGTGACCAGTACGCGAGCGGGAGTTGGGTAGTTAGCCACGGTGTTGGATTTTGTGTTTGAGATGTGAGGTCGGGGTTTGGTGTTGGTGGTCCATCCCCGGTATCGTCCCCTGCCGGGGCCGACTCACTTTTCTTTGTCTTGCCAAAGAAAAGTAAGCAAAAGAAAGGCGCGCCCGAGATGGCGAAAGACTCCTTGAATTTCTGTCGCAGGGAGGGAAGGGAGGCAAACTCGCTGCGCTCAGACAGCCTCCCTTCTCTTTCCTCCCTGCAACACAAATTCAAGGCGCCATCTAGGGCAGGAACGGCCCAACCGTCTGGGGGTGTGTGTTGGCGCTCGGCTCGGCCTTGTTGTCAGCCACGGTTGGAGCCGGATAGCACGTCAATCCACACCGCCAGCACCAGCACCACGCCCTTGACGATCATCTGCCACGAAGCGTCGACGTTCATCTGCTGCATGCCGTTGTCGAGGCTGGCCATGACGAGTGCGCCGATCAGCGCGCCGTATACCGTGCCCGAGCCGCCGCGCATCGACGTGCCGCCGATGAAGCAGGCGGAGATGGCATCCAGCTCGCCGCCCACACCGGCCGAAGGTGAACCCGCCGCCGAGCGCGCCGTGGTGATGATGCCGGCGAAGGCACACATCAGGCCCATCAGCACGAACACCAGCAGCTTGACGCGGCTCACGTTCACGCCGGACAGGCGAGTCGCTTCCATGTTGCCGCCCACTGCGTAGACGTGGCGGCCGAACACGGTTTGCGTGGCCACGTACGAAAACACCGCCAGCAGGATCAACAGGATCAGCACCGGCAGCGGCACGCCGTTGGCCTGGTTGAGCACGGCGACAAAACCGAACGAGGCCGCCGCGATGGCCAGCAGCTTGAGGCCGTCAGCCCACAGCGGTGTGAGCGCCAGTTGCAGGCGGGCACGCTCGCTGCGGTGGCGCACCGTCAGCACGACGGACATGGCGACGATGACGGCCGCCAGCGACCACGCCAGCCACGCCGGCACGAAGCTCTGCGCGATGTTGACGAGGTCATCCGGCACCGGCGCAATGGTCACGCTGTCGGTGCTCCACTGCAGCACGCCGCGGAAGGCCAGCATGCCGCCCAGCCCGACGATGAACGAGGGCACGCGCAGCTTGGTGGTGATGAAGCCGTTGAACCCGCCGATGACGGCGCCCGCCACAAGCACGGTGCCCACGGCCAGCCACGTGTTCCACCCGAGATTGACGGTGAGGATGGCGACCAGCCCACCCAACAAGCCGAGCAGTGAGCCGACTGACAGGTCGATCTCTCCGGCGATGATGACGAACACCATGCCGCAGGCCAGCATGCCCGTCACCGACATCTGCAGGAACAGGTTGGAGATGCTGTTGGGCTTGAGGAACGTGCCGTTGGTCTGGAAGTAGAAGAAGATCCAGATGAGCGCCACGGCCAGCAGTAGCGCCAGCACTTTGTAGCGCACGAACAGTTGCTGGATGGCGCGGCTGTCCATACGCGGACCACCGCCGCCACCTTGGCGGGCGAGTTGGGATTGCAGGATGTTCGACATGGCGAAGCTCTGTTCAGGCAGCTTGGGGCTGCGGTTCAGCATTGATGGCGGCGGCCAGGATGCGCTCCTGGGTCAGGCCTTGGTTGACGAAGTCGCCGCGTAGTTGGCCCTCGCCCATGACCAGGACACGATCGCTCATGCCCAGGATCTCTGGCATCTCGGAAGAGACCATGATGATCGCCACGCCGCTGGCGGCCAGGTCGGCAATCATCTTGTAGATGTCGTACTTGGAGCCGACGTCCACACCGCGCGTGGGCTCGTCGAGGATCAGTACCTTCGGCATCGCCAGCACCATCTTCGTGACGACAGCCTTTTGCTGGTTGCCGCCCGACAGGCTGGCGATCGACAGTGCAGGGCTGGCGGTCTTGATGCGCAGGCGCTTGATTTCGCGGTCGACCGTGGTGAGTTCAGCGCCTTTGTCCACGCGCACGCCGCGTGCGTACTGCGCCAGTGTGGCTAGGGTGATGTTCTCGCCCACGCCCATCAGCGGCACGATGCCGTGGCGCTTGCGATCTTCAGGGACGAGGCAGATGCCGTTGGCGATGGCCTCGGCAGGTGAGCTCACCTTGACGGGCTTGCCTTCCATGATGATCTCGGCGGACGAGCGGCCAGGGTAGGCACCGAAGAGGGCCGACACCATCTCCGTACGCCCCGCACCCACCAGCCCGGCAATACCGAGGATCTCGCCTCGGCGCACGGCAAAGCTCACGTTGTCGGCGCGCTTGCGGTTCGGGTTGCTGACGTCCCAGCAGGTGACGTTGCGGGCTTCCAGCACGACGTCGCCCACGGTGTGTTCCACCTTGGGGAAGAGCGAGGTCATCTCGCGGCCGACCATCATCGTGATGATGTTGTCGATGGTCATGTCGGCGGCGGGGCGTGTGCCGATGTGCTTGCCGTCGCGGATGACGGTGATGGTGTCGCACACGCGCTTCACTTCATCGAGCTTGTGCGAGATATAGACGCACGCGACGCCGCTGCGCTTGAGGTCTTCAATGATGTGAAGCAGCACCTCGATTTCCTTGGCGGACAGCGACGACGTCGGTTCGTCCAGGATCAAGAGGCGTGCGTTCTTGGCGAGCGCCTTGGCAATCTCGAAAAGCTGCTGGTGGCCGCTGCCGTAGTTGCTGACGGGCGCGGCCACGTTCACGTCGGTCAGGCGCAGGCGGGCGAGAAGCTGTTCGGCCTTGGCGTGCATGGCGTCGTAGTCCATGCGGCCCCCCGGTTTGGTGATCTCGTTGCCGAGGAAGATGTTCTCCGTGACGGAGAGCTGCTGCACCAGCATCAGTTCCTGATGGATGATGACGATGCCTGCACGCTCGCTGTCGCGCACGGTATGCGCGCGCAGCGGTGTGCCGTCCCATTCGATCTCGCCCTCGAAGGTGCCGTGGGGGTAGACCCCTGACAGCACCTTCATGAGGGTGGATTTTCCGGCGCCGTTCTCCCCGCACAAACCGACGCATTCGCCTGGCTTGACTGCCAGGCTCACGCCGTCGAGCGCGCGCACGCCGGAGAACGACTTCACGATGTTGCGCATCTCGAACAGGGTGCCGTTACTGCTCATGGCGTCCTCCTACTGACTACGACTGACGACTGCATCAACGGCTTACTTGCCGAAAATCTGCTGGTGCGTATAGAAGCCGTCCTTGACGACGGTGCTGTCCAGGTTGTCCTTGGTCAGCAGGGTCGGCGTCAGCAGCACGGTGTCGACATCCTTCTTGCCGTTGTTCAGCTTGGTGTTGAACTTGGGCGCGGTGCCCTTGACCAGATCGACGGCCATTTCAGCGGCGGTGGCGGCAATCTCCTTGATCGGCTTGTACACCGTCATGGCTTGCGTGCCTTCGGCCACGCGGCGCACGGCAGCCAAGTCGGCATCCTGACCCGACACCGGCACTTTGCCCGCCAGTTTCTGGCGTGCCAGTGCCTGGATGGCGCCGCCGGCCGTACCGTCGTTGGACGCGACAATGCCCTGGATGCTGTTGTTGTTGGCCGTCAGCGCGTTCTCGACAATGTTCTGCGCCTTGGAAGGGTCCCACTCCGGCGTCCATTGCTCGCCGACAATCTTGATGTCGCCTTTGTCGACCAGCGGCTTGAGCACCTTCATCTGGCCCTCGCGCAGCAGGCGCGCGTTGTTGTCGGTGGCGGCGCCGCCCAGCAGGAAGTAGTTGCCCTTCGGGGCCAGCTTGACCACGCCCTGTGCTTGCAGCTCGCCCACCTTTACGTTGTCGAAGGTGACATAGCCGTCCACATCCGCGTTGAGGATCAGGCGGTCATACGAAACGACCTTGATGCCCTTCTTCTTGGCGCTGGAAATCGCGTTGCCCAGCACCTTGGAGTTGAACGGCACGATCACGAGCACATCGACGTTCTGCGCAACCAGGTTTTCGATCTGGGCGATCTGCTTGGCTTCGTTGGCGTTGGCCGATTGCACGTTGACGGTGGCACCCAGCTTCTTGGCAGCGTCGACAAAGTAATCGCGGTCATGCGTCCAGCGCTCGACACGCAGGTCGTCGATCGAGAAGCCGATGACCGGTGCTTCCTTGCTGGCATGGGCCGACGTTGCGGCAAAGCTCAGGACTGCCGCAGCGGCAATGGTGTTCAGTACACGGGAAATCATGAGAGGTCTCCTGTTGTGCATAAGGGTGTTCTTAGAACGTGATGCCCGTTTTCAGGCCGATCACGAACGCGTTCTTGTTCTGCGTGGTACCGCCCGGATGCAGGATGTACTGCAGATTAGGCCGGAAGTACACAGAGGGCACAGGCGAGTAGCTGTAGTACAGCTCGCTCACGTATTCGTAGCCGTCACCCACCGCAGTATTTGAACCGGTACGGGCGTTGACTTGGCGCACGTAGTCCGCATATCGGCCATTGTTGTGCGTTGCGCCGACAGCAAAGCCGATGGTGTCGGCTAGGCGATCAAACGGCCCCTTGTACTGCACGCCCACCGAGAGTTGGTGATCGGTCTGCGCGGTGTTGCGGTCTGCCTGCGAGAAGTTCAGGAACACCGTGGCACCGCGTCCGCCGGCCGTGCCGGTGATCTGTTGCTGCAGGTTCAGGTAGGCGCCATATTGGCCGCTGTGCTGCTTGGCGTCCAGGCCGGTGATGCCGCGCGGGTTGCCGTTGACGTCTTCGTACAGGTCGCGGCCATTGGACGTGTTGTACCAGACGCCTGCCTTGTACGAACCCGGCCGACCGTCGATGTTGGGCAGCCAGCCGAACTCCAGCGGGATCAGCGCGCCGGTGGTGCCACCCGGGTTGTTCAGCTTCCAGCCGTTGCGGCGGGCCCAGCCGTCATCCACGTAGTTCGGGTTGACCTGGTACACGCCGATCTGCGCGTAGGTTTCGGCCGAGGTGTGCACCTTGGCGCGGGCACCCCACTGGCTGGTCGGCCAGTTCACCCAGTAGCTGCCCACCAAGTTGCCCGGTTGCGAGCCACAGAACGTCAGGTTCTGGAAGTCGCACGAGAACGAGAAGAAGTCTTCGCCCACCGTTACGCGGCCGGCCTTGATTTCCAGGCGGTCGTTGAGCAGCTTCTGGTTCAGCCAGAACTGCGTTAGGTGCCAGGTCTGGCCGCGGCCATAGACCTCCTGGATCAGCATGTTGTTGCCGATGTTCGCATCCGAACCGAGGTTGCGGCCGTTGCGGTCGGTGATGGTGGCCTGGAAGGTGGCGCCTTGCCAGCCCGTGAGCTTTTGCATGTCCAGCGTGGTGCCCATCACCCACTGGTCCGTATAGCGCGTGAGGTGCTCGGTGCCGCCGCTGAAGTTGTGCGCGAGTTCGCTGCCGTAGCCGAGGTTGAACGTCACACCCTGATCGGCCAGGCGGGTACGCAGGCCGCCCCAGTCGCCCAGCAAGTAAGGGCTGGTGGTCATGTCGTACGCGTGGGCGCTGACTGCGCCGAGCGCCAATACGGCGGCAGCGATGACCGATGCGCCCAGGCGCTTGCTACGGGATTGATGATGTGCGGCCTGATCTGCAACCGATCGACGCGCGGGCTTCAAGGGCCGCGGCGAGGCATCGAAGCGGGGTTCGAGCTCCATGGACTGTCTCCTGATATTTGGTCCCGTCTGCCTTGCATGACAGCGGTGTCAGCGTTCTGTTCTCAATGGTGTGGCGGGCTGACGGACGCAAGAATGGCCACAATTGACAGCGCTGTCAATCTCGGGGTTTGCCCTAGTCCGAGGCCGATCTGCAGCGTGTTGAGGAGGCGATAGGGTGGATGTTGCGATGCGGAAATCGCAGCCGAACAGGCAAGTGCCGCCATGGGCGCGGCGCTTTGTGCATGGCATCGACCTTGCTCATGCTGCGCGTCGCTTTCTTTTTCTTTTCTTTCGACCCAAGGAGCCGCACATGCAACGCGAAGACGTGACCGACCTGATCGTTCTGCAGAAGATCAAGAAGCAACTGACGTGGGCGCAACTGGCCGAGGTGATCGGCCAGATGACACTGACCGAAGCGCAGGCGAATGCCGTGGGTGTGGCGTTGGATTTGCCGGAAGAGGCGATCGCGCTATTGCAGGTAACGCCCTACAAAGGCTCGCTACCCGCTGCCGTGCCGACCGACCCGCTGATCTACCGGTTCTACGAACTCCAACCGTGAATTGCAGCTATGGAAACACAACCCTCCACGGCTTAGCCATGGACATCAATGCGTATGCTTCTTGAGAGCGGTCGGAGCAATCTATGCCTGCCGTCTCGTATGAGAAAGGCGATAGATTAGTCAGCAGGTGACCAATCCGATGCGATGTAGGGTGTAGGACAGAAACGAGGGATGCTCGGGCCGGCCGCCTAAGATTGACGCAACCAACGTTGCGACGCTCGCAGGGATGTCTTTTGTCTTCCTTTGCATGGAAAGTGGGCCGGAGAAACGAGTGATCATTGACCAACTCGAACGGTCAGGCGTGCCGTTCATGGACGTTGGCATGGGACTTTTCAACAAGAGTGGAAGCATCGGTGGTCTCTTGCGCACGGTCCTCAGTCTCTCTAGTAACCGGGAACAAGCGCGGGGGCGTATCTCGTTTGCCGTTGACAACGCCGAAAACGAATACGACAGAAACATCCAGATTGCGGAACTGAACGCATTGAACGCATGCTTTGCCGTCATTGCCTGGAAGAAACACCGGCGCTTCTACTTCGATCTTGGAAAAGAGCGCTTCACGTCGTACTCGGTGACTTCCAGCCTGCATGTGAAAAGCGATATTGCAGAATGAGGCAAATATCCATTCGCCCGGTGTTTTGCGACCGGATTCCGAAAACGATGGATGAAGGCGTCCTGTACATCTCGGAGAAGTTTTCGACCGCCGCACATATCTGCTGCTGTGGCTGCGGCATGAAAATCGTCACGCCGCTGAAACCAGGGCGGTGGAAATTGCGGAAGCAAAACGGTGTCGTCAGCCTTCATCTGTCGGTCGGGAATTGGAGTTCCGGATGCCAATCCCACTATTGGATTGAAGGAAACCCGAACAGGGTGACACACGATTCCGCGATGCATACGTTCGTAGATGCTTTTTTAAGTATTCGACCTTCAACGGTCGGCGTCGAAGGTCTTCCAAGTCCGCTGCACCAGGCGCTCTAAAGGCATTGTGAGTCAGGAACGCATCCGCGTCGAAGAGGTGAATCTGTTTGACCGGCGTCTTGGCGACCAAGTCGAGCACGTAGGAATCTAACGAGACGCTTGTGAACCTTTACGTGATCTATTTGCGAAGTGATCGAATCCTCCTGTCGCGCCGACGCTATGAGTCGTGGCAGCAAATTCAGGAGGAGGTCGCCGATTACATGGCTTCTTTAGGACCCTGGTCACCGGAACAGACTATCGAATATCTGGACGACGAGCATCCAGGGCTCGATCCACACGCCGATGAGCAAGTCCATGCGTTTCTCTCGTCAGCCGAACCGGTCACTTATCTCCAATTCAAGCACGAGTAGCTCGGCTTGTCGTACGTCCGAACGTTTTCACACAGCCTCGACCCTCAGCGGATACTGGGCGAGTTGCATACGGCCAGAACGCAGACTTTATGCCCAACCAGGGGCTGTCCCCGTATTCGGCTAGTGACTGTTGACGGTCTTTTTGGTAACACTGAATGGCCACTGTTGGCCGACACGGCCGATCGCTGCGATCCACGACCTGACAGTCCACCGAGGGGCCAGGACCACCGTCGATAGCCCCCGAGATCACGGAGAGGACAATGAGTCTGAGCCGTGACGGTTTCCTATCCACGCACATCAACGTTCTCGCGAATGCGATGTTACGGGACTACTGTCCCAGCCACGTGGCGCTTGGCCGTAGCGTGGTGTTGCACTGCGATAGCGCGGGGATGTTATCGACATTTCCACATCGCGCGGAACTTCCAAAAAACTGAGACGCACGGTCAACACCGCCTCCGAAAAAGTCGACATCATCACGCCCGGCACACATGTGTCAGCAGTCCGGGGGGAGGTAGTAGCGCCCAGGGGCTGTCGGTAAGGCGCTCGCTTGCGGCATTCGGTGTCGCACCAAAAAAAGAGTTGACCGACAGGTTCTGCGTGATCGACACACGTGGTTTTCAGAACCGCGTGGAAGGTGACAGCGCCATTTGCCAGATAAGTGCCGGATTGCCAACGGGGGAAGTCGTTCGACGCAAGCAAACCGCACCGTGTTGAGGCTCAGGGGAAACCGACAGGTGAGCCCCGAGCCTCAACACGTGTGCCGGGGCGCAGCTCGGATCGGCCGTTCATCTGCCTATCGACGGTAAAAATACAATGGCTCAACGCAATCAGTTTCCTAAAAAGAGCACCTTGACGCTGGCAATCGCGGCCGCGCTCTCCAGCATGGTCTCGCCCATCGCTGCGGCCGATACGACTGTCAGTACCGCGCTCACCACCCAGCAGACCTGGAGCACGGGCAACTACACGGTGGCCAACACCGGCAGCATCATTACCAGCGGCAACACAGCGTTGATCAGCTCTGCTCCTGGCGGCACGCTGACCAACAGCGGCACCATCAGTGGCGGCACAGCCTCCGGCATTCAGAACACCGGCACGATCGACGCACTGAACAACAGCGGCACCATCCGTGTTGCTGGCACTAGTAACCGTGGCATTGACAACTTCCTCGGCACGATCGGCTCGCTGACCAACAGCGGCACCATCAGTGGTGGCAGCCGCGGCGTCTACAACAACGGCGGCACGATCGGTGCACTGACCAACAGCGGTACCATCAGTGTTGGCAGCGGTGGCAACGGCATTCAAAACAACGGCAAGGGCAGCACGATCGGCACGCTGACCAACAGCGGCACTATCAGTGGCGGCAGCGTCGGCGTCCAGAACTACGGCACGATCGGCACGCTGACCAACAGCGGCACCATCAGCGGCGGCTACGCCGGCGTCGTCAACAACAGGGGCGGCACGATCAGTGCACTGACCAACGGCGGCGCCATCAGTGGTCTCCAGGTCGGCATTTCCAACAGCGGCACCAACGCCACGATTGGCACGCTGACCAACACCGGCACCATCAGCGGTCAAGCCCATGCGCTCTTCAACGGCGCAGCGGGCACGCTTGGTACGATCACCAACGCTGGCGTGATTGCCGGCAACATAGAGAACCAGTCAACTCGCGACTTGAACATCAACGGCGGGTCGGGCACGACATTCGGCACCCTGACCGGCTTTGGCGGAACGATCGGCACGATCACCAGCTCTGGCACGAACGTTGTATTCGGCTCGGGCAACCTGGTGTTGAACGACAACATTGGTGCCGCGCCCACCAACATACTCAGCGTTGGCCCAGCCGTGGCCGCTCCCACCGGTCAGGTGGCCGTGAGCAACACGGGCGCAGTCCTGCAGGTCAACAACGCAATCAACATCTTCGGCACCTACAACCAGAGTGCGGCCGGTACGCTGCAGATTGGCGTGAACACCGGTGCGGTCGCCAACGGCGCCCTGACAGGCGACAGCGGCTACGGCCGGCTGGTGGTGTCGGGCGCTGTGAATATTGCTTCGGGCTCGGCTGTTTCGTTTGCACAGGTCAACCCGTATCCGTTTGCGGCCGGCCAGCGTTATGTGATCGTCGATGCGTCCAGCACCGGCACGAACTACAACGAAGGCACGCTCCGGTATTCGATCCGCGGCTACAACAGCGTGCTGACGGGTGCGAACGTCACGGCCAATGGTCGTAGCGATCTGGTGGTGACCGTGGTCAGCGCAGCTCTGATCCCGACCACGAGCCCTTCGCCGGCACCTGCCCCGGCACCGGCTCCCGCGCCTGCCCCGGCTCCCACCCCGCCGGCGACCGTACCGAACGCCCAAGCGGCGCTCACCGGTCTGTCGCAGTACACCGGCATCAGCGATCCGGGCCTGCTGAACCTGTACAACGCCTCGATGGCGCTGAACCTGGGCAGTAGCGACGCGGCCAACCGCGCCGGCAAGCAACTGAACCCGGTGTCGCAGGGCTCGACCGCCCAGGCTGCACTGGCACCGACGCTGGATGTGCTCAACATCATCTCCACGCATGCGGACAGCGTGCGCCTTGCCCAGGCCGGCGGCCTGAGCGGTGTCTCGACCGGTGAAGCCGGTCCGGCATGGGGCGTGTGGGGTCAGGCATTCGGCGGCCACGCACACCAGGGTCAACGTGATCAGGTGGATGGCTACAGCGCCAACTTCGGCGGCCTGCTGTTTGGCGTCGATCACGCGGTCAGCGATGCCTGGCGTGCGGGCGGTGTGTTCAGCTACAGCAACGCCAAGATCAGCAACACGGGCGACACCGACGGCAACTCGACGCGTGTGAACTCGTTCGGCCTGATGGGCTACGCCAGCTACACGGGCAGCCCGTGGTACGCAAACCTGTCGGCGGGTGCCGTGCAGCAGCACTACGACACGACCCGCGCTGTCAACTTTGCCGGCTTCTCGGGCAATGCCGACGGTAGCTTCAGCGGCACGCAGTATGTGGCCCGCGCGGAAGCCGGCTATCCGTTTGCGACCGCCGTTGCCACGGTCACGCCGCTGGCCAGCCTGACGTATGGCTACCTGCGCCAGAACGGCTATACCGAGTCGGGCGGCAATGGTGCAGCGCTGTCGGTGGGTGCGTAGCACACGACGTCGGTCACCAGCGACATCGGCGTGAAGTTCTCGCGTGAACTGGCAACCTCGTACGGCACGCTCGTGCCGGAACTGCAGGTGGCATGGCGTCATGAGTACAACAACACGCGTACGCAGACGCAAGCCAGCTTCGCGGCAGACCCGACGGGCCAGACCAGCTTCACGTCGCTGGGTGCGAGCCCGGTGAACGACTCGGCGGTGCTCTCCGCCGGCGTCAAGCTGCTGCGGGCAAACAACCTGAGCATCAGCGCGCGTTACTCGCTGCAAGTGGGTAGTGGGTATGTATCGCATGCCGGCAGCCTGCAACTGCGCCAGCTGTTCTAACGTCTTGAAGTGATGTGCCAATGGCGCGCCTCCCGAAAGGGGGAGCGCGCTTATTGCTTTATGGGACGCTCACGCGTCTTCGCTATCGTCGTCGTGCTCGTCGATCAGCGGACGGCCGCGGCGCGGCATCTCCGAATCGAGTACCAGGCGGCCATGCACGCGCCCGTTCATGCGCGTGACGTGGTGCGTGCAGTCTTCCATGTGCGAGGCCATGAGTTCACGCACGCGTTCGGCATCGCGTGCACGTGCGGCCTCGTAAATCTGCCGATGGAACTTGACGGTGGACGCCCCGAACTTGGCGTGATCCTTGGGTGAGGTCTCGTTGCCGAACACCACCAACTGCCGCAGCATTTCGTTGATCAGCTCGCAGCAGAACCGCAGCATCGGGTTGGGGTTGGCGGCGGCCAGGATGTCGTGAAAGCTCAGGTCTTCCTGGCGTTGGTCCAGCGGTGCAACGGCCTTGGCGGACGCCGGGTCGCACAGGTCGATGGTGTGTTCGAGCGCATGGAAGTCGTCTTCGGTCAGGTGCGGCACGGCACCGGCGGCCAGTTCGGGCTCCAGCAGGCGGCGCACGGTGTAGACATCCGCAATGCCGATGTCTTTGAAGAACAGGTAGTTCTGCATGAGCTGGAACGTGCGGTCGAGCGGCACCTCGACGATGGTGCCGCCGCCGGCAGGCCCCGTGCTCACGCTCACCAGCCCTTGCACTTCCAATGACTTGAGTGCTTCGCGGATAGTGCCTTTGCTCACACCAAAGGTTTCCTGCAGCTTGATTTCCTGCGGGAGCTTGTCGCCGGGCTTGAGGTTGCGCTGCGTGATCAGCCGCTTGAGTTCTTCGGCAACGAGGTCGGCGCGCTTCTGCTTGCGGATGCCGATCGACGCCGTCTTGCCTGCTCCGAGTGTGGCCATGGATGTCCGTTCCTGAGTTGCGCGCATTCTAACTGCGGGGTCGTGCCGCACGGCCTGACCGACGTGGTGCATGCATGCCCTTCGAGCGTGCGCACGCACCGCATTTCCGCATCCTCGCCCGGCACTTGCGCCGGACACACCTTGGCGTAAACACCGACCTCTGCGCCGTTGACGCGGCGCGGATGCGGCTTCTATGATGATTTCGCCTATTTATCATAACAAATATAAAGAACTGGTCTGGTTCTTGCTCGACACGATGGTCGGCGAAAACCTCGCCGGTAAAGGCCAGGAGGAGGCGCCGATATTCGATATGGGTGGCTCCAAGCGCTGTTCTGTACCCACGTGAACCCAAGGAGTGCGCTTTGAATCGTCGAGACTTGCTCAAACTGGCGGCGCTGTCCGCTGTGCCCGCGTCGGTGCTGCAGGCCCGTTCTGCGTTTGCTGCCGATGCCATTGAGTTGGGCTGCCCGGTGCCGATGTCCGGGGCGTTTGCCGCCAACGGCAAATTTGCTGACCTGGGCATGAAGCTGGCCGTGGAGCAGTACGGCAAGGTGCTCGGACGGCCGCTTGCGTACAGCGTGCTCGACACCGAGGGCAAGCCGGCCACGGCTGTACGCAAGGTTCAGGAACTCGCGCAGCAGAAGAACGCGCGCTACTTTGCGGGCGGCATCTTGTCTTCTGAATCGCTGGCGATGGGCAAGGAGGCGGAGAAGCTTGGCGGCGTGTTCATCACCACCGCCGGGGCCGATGAAATTACCGGCAAGGACTGCAACCGCGCGACGTTCCGCTGGTCGGTGCCGACCTACGGCGCAATCGAGCGCACCGTGCGCCCGCTGATCGAATCGATGCCCAAGGCCAAGCGCTGGTACACCATCACGCCGCAGTACGTGTTTGGCGACGGGTTGCTCTCCGCAGCCAAGAACATCTTCAAGGAAAAGGGCATTGAGCACGTCGGCAACAGCTACCACGCGCTCACCGAGAAGGAGTTCAGCGGCTACCTGACCAACGCGATGGCCGCCAAGCCCGACGTGCTGCTGATTTTGAACTTCGGCTCGCAATCGTCCGACACGCTGCGTCAGGCCGTGAGCTTTGGCATGAAGAAGAACGTGACGATCCTGGTGGCGTGGGCGTCGGGGCTGGAGCAGTTCGAATCGCTCGGCGCGGACCTGTGCGATGGCGTGTACTTCGGCGCGCAGTACTGGCACGACGTGGATACGCCCGCCAACCATGATCTGGTGAAGCGCACGCAGGCCGCGTTCAAGGCCAATCCGAACTACAGCCTGGCGGGCTCGTACACGTGCACCAAGATCCTGCTCGACGCGATGGCCAAGGCGGGTAGCGCCGACCCGAAGGCCGTGATCGCCGCGCTGCAGGGCATGAAGTACGACGGCCTGACCGGCCCCGAAGAGATTCGCGCGGCCGACCATCAGGTGCTCAAGAACTACTACCTGCTCAAGGGCAAGCCCAAGAGCCGCATGAAGGACAAGGACGATTTTGCTGATGTCGTCGCCGTCGGCAAGGCGTTCCTGCCGGTCGAACAGACGCAGTGCAAGCTGGCTTGATCTGCCGACCGCCCGCGCTTGATGTGAGTTGCGGGCTTCTGTCTTCCTGAATGCGATCCCAATGAACGTCTACCTGCTCCAGGTCGTCAACGGCGTGGGGATCGGCATGCTCTACTTCCTGCTGGCGGTGGGGCTGTCGATCATCTTCGGGCTGTTGCGCTTCGTCAATTTCGCCCACGGCGCGTTCTATGCGCTGGGTGCGTATCTCTGTTTTCAGGCCCTGCAACTGGGCATGAATTTCTGGATGGCGCTGGTGCTGGCGCCCATCGTCATCGGCGCGCTGGCATGGGTGACGGAGAAAGTGCTGCTGCGCCACGTCTATGCGCAGGCACACGAGTTCCACATCCTCATCACCGTAGGGCTGGCGCTCGCTGTTCAGGAGCTCATCATCGTCGCGTGGGGGCCGCTGGGCGTGGATGTGCCGCCGCCCGATGCGCTGCAGGGCGTGGTGATGTGGGGTGATTTCGTCTACCCCAAGTATCGGCTGTTCGTGATCGGTTTCACTGCCGTGCTGGCGATGGGGTTGTGGTGGCTGCTCGAAGGCACGCGACTCGGTAGCGCAGTGCGCGCGGGCAGTGAATCCACCGAGATGGTGTCGCTGCTCGGTATCAACGTGTTCCGCCTGTTCAGCCTGATGTTTGCGCTCGGTGCCGCCACGGCGGCGGTGGCCGGCGTGCTCGCCGCACCCATCCGTGGCGCGGAGCCCTTCATGGGCGTGGAGGCACTCGGCATCGCCTTCGTGGTCGTGGTGGTGGGCGGCATGGGCAGCTTTGCCGGGGCGCTGGTCGGCGGCCTGCTGGTGGGCATCGTGCAGAGCTTGATGAGCACGCTGTGGCCCGAGGGCGCGCGGCTGATGATCTACGTGGCGATGGCAGCGGTGCTGCTGCTGCGCCCGCACGGCTTGCTGGGGAGGGGATGATGCATGGTATCGCTCATGGATTCGCGCGCTACCGCTTCTGGTGGCTGTCGCTGGGCGTGACGCTGCTGCTGCCACTAGTGCTGACCTCAGGCACGCTGGCGACCGAAGTGCTGGTCTACGCCATGGCCGTGATGGCCTGCAACCTGCTGCTCGGCTATACGGGGCTGCTGTCGTTCGGGCAGGGCATCTTCTTCGGGCTGGGCAGCTATGCGGTGGGCGTGGGCCTCACGCAGTTGTCGTTGCCGATGCCGGTGGCGATCGGGTTGGCCGTGGTTGTGGGCGCAGTCGTTGCAGCGGCGGTGGGGTGGTTCGCCATCCGTCAGCGCGGCACGTACTTCGTCATGCTCACGCTGGCCTTCTCGCAGATGTTCTACTTTCTGGCCTACACCACGCCATCGCTCACAGGTGGGGACAACGGTTTGCTCGATATTCCGCGCCCCGCGTTCACGGCATCGCCGTGGGCGTTCTATGCATTCGTGGCGGTGCTATTCCTGATCGTGTTCTTCCTCGTGCAGCGCGTGACGGAATCGGTGTTCGGCCGCACGTTGTTGGCGATTCGTGACAACGAAGAACGCGCACTCGCCGTCGGCTACAACGTGCGTGCGTTCAAGCTGCTCGCCTTCGTGATCTCCGGTGCGGTCACTGGCTTGGCTGGCGCGCTGCACGCCATGCTCACGGGTATCGCGCCGCTGGCCAATATCGATTACCACGTCAGCGAAATGATCCTGGTGATGACCGTGATTGGCGGCACGGGCAACGTGTTCGCCTCGGTGCTGGGCGCGGCGTTCTATGTGTTGCTGTCGGACTGGCTCTCCAGCCTGTGGCCACGCTGGCTGATGCTGCTCGGCTTCCTGCTGATTGCGGTGAGCCTCTTTATGCAGCGCGGGTTGTTCGGGCTTGGGCAGAAGCTGTGGCAACGCGTGCGACCGCCGCGCAATTCACCTGCTGTTCAGGAGGAACGTGCATGAACACCACGCCCATCCTGCAAGCCACTGGCATCGTCAAGCAGTACGGCAAGTTCACTGCCCTGGGCGGCGTGGATTTGCGCGTACTACCCGGCACGGTGCACTCCGTCATCGGCCCCAACGGCGCGGGCAAGACCACGCTGTTCCACATGCTCACGGGCACGCGCATGATCACCAGTGGCACCATCGTCTTCGATGGCCATGACGTGACGCGCGAGGCCGACTACCAGCGCGTGCAGCGCGGCATCGCACGGTCGTTTCAGGTGACGAGCCTGTTCCCGAGCTTGAGCGTGCGCGAGAACCTGCGCCTGGCAGCGCTCGGCACCACACCGCGTCGCGCGATGCACGGTTGGCGATTGCCACAAGGCGATCTGGCCTGCAGCGATACGGTCGACCGTGTGCTCGATCGGCTCGAACTGCCGCGCCTGGCCGACACACCGGCCGCCGCTCTGTCGCACGGTCAGCAGCGCCGCTTGGAAGTGGGCATGGCACTGGCCGCCAACCCGCGCGCGATCTTCCTCGACGAGCCGACTTCCGGTATGGGTGTGGATGACCTGCCCGCCATGAAGGCGCTCATCCGCGGCCTCGCGCACGACCACACCGTCGTGCTGATTGAGCACAACATGGACATCGTCATGGACATCTCCGACACCATCACCGTCATGCAGCAGGGCAAGGTGCTGATGGAGGGCACGCCGGATGCTGTGCGTGCGGACCCGCGTGTGCGTGCCGCCTACCTCGGCAACATGATCACCGGAGGCAAGAAATGACGACGATGATCCTCGACGTTGAAGACCTGCACGGTTACTACGGCAAGAGCCACGTGCTGCAGGGCGTCGCGCTGTCGGTAGGCGAGGGCGAACTGGTGACTTTGCTCGGCCGCAATGGCGCGGGCAAGTCGACCACGCTCAAGGCGATTGCCGGCGTGGTGACGCCGCGTGGGCACGTGCGCTTTCGTGGCAAGGACATCGCTGGGCAGCCTGCGCATCGCATTGCCGCGCAGGGTTTGTGCCTGGTGCCCGAGCATCGCGGCATCTTCAAGCTGCTGACGGTGGAAGAGAACCTGAAGCTCGGCGCGCGACGTGATTCGCCGTGGCAACTGGCCGACATCTACCGCATCTTTCCGCGCTTGCACGAACGGCGGCGCAACGGCGGCGCCAACCTCTCCGGCGGCGAGCAGCAGATGCTGGCCATCGGCCGCGCGTTGATGAACCACCCGCGTCTGCTGATGCTCGACGAACCGGTTGAAGGCCTGGCACCTGTGATCGTAGAAGAGATCGTCGCGCAGTTGAAGGTGATCAAGCAGGCGGGCGTGTCCATCCTGCTGGTCGAGCAGAACCTGGAGGTCTGCACGCAACTGGCCGACCGCCACGTGATCATCGAACAGGGCCGCGTGGTCTACACCGGCAGCAATGAAGATTTCCGCGCCGATGACGCAGTCAAAGACCGCTACCTCGGCGTCGGACTTGCCGCTTGAACCGCACACCATCATGACGACTACCCATCTCGACACCACTCTGCGCATTAACGGCGCCCGCCTGTGGGACACGCTCATGCAGCAGGCCAGTATCGGCGCCACGCCCAAGGGCGGCGTGCGCCGCCTGGCGCTGACGGATCTCGACCGCCAGGGCCGCGACTTCTTCGTCGCGCAGGCCGAAGCCGCCGGCTGCACCGTGCGCGTGGACGCCATCGGCAACCTCTTCGCGCGCCGCCCCGGGCGCAACAACGCACTGCCGCCCGTGATGACCGGCAGCCATATCGACACACAGCCCACCGGCGGCAAGTTCGACGGCAACTACGGCGTGTTTGCGGGCATCGAGGTGGTGCGCACGCTCAACGATGCAGGCATCGAAACCGAAGCGCCCATCGAAGTGGCCGTGTGGACCAACGAAGAGGGCTCGCGCTTCGTGCCGGTGATGATGGGCTCCGGCGCCTTCATCGGTGAGTTCACATTGGACGCCGTGCTCGCCGCGCAGGACCGCGACGGCGTGACCGTAGGCGAAGCGCTGCGCAGCATCGGCTATGCGGGGACGGAAGCGGTGGGCGGCCGGCAGGTCGGCGCGTATTTCGAAGCGCATATCGAACAAGGCCCGGTGCTGGAAGCGCACGCCACCACCATTGGCGTGGTGACGGGCGCGCTCGGTCAGCGCTGGTATGACGTGGTCTTGACCGGCATGGAGGCGCACGCCGGGCCCACGCCCATGGAGCTGCGCCGCGATGCGCTGCTGCCTGCCGCAGAACTCGTCGGCATTGCCAACCGCATCGCACTGGAGCGTCCGCCGCATGCACGCGCCACGGTGGGCTGCCTGAGTGTGCATCCCGATTCGCGCAACGTGATCCCGGGCCGCGTATCGATGACGATCGACTTGCGTGCGGCGGACGATGCTGTGCTCTCTGACATGGACGCCGCGCTGCACGCCGCCGTGAACGAACTGCGCGCCCGCAGCGGCATCGACATCGCGTTGAAGCAAGTCGTGTATTTCCCGCCGCAGCCGTTTGACGCGACGTTGGTGAATGCGGTGCGCAACGGCGCGCGGCGGCTCGGGTTGTCGGAGATGGACGTCATCAGCGGCGCGGGCCACGACGCGGTCTACCTCGCTCGCGTAGCGCCCACCGCCATGATCTTCGTGCCGTGCAAAGACGGCATCAGCCACAACGAGATCGAAGACGCCCGCCCTGAACACCTGGAAGCCGGCTGCAACGTGCTGCTGCACGCGATGCTGCAAGCTGCTGGCCGCTAATCACCGATACACGCTCATGCGCATCCTGATCGCCCGCTTCAATCACGAGACCAACACGTTCTCGCCGGTGCCGACGCCGCTGGCGTCGTTTCATCCGCACTATGGTGCCGACGCCTACCGTGCCGCCAAGGGCACACGCACGGCGGCCGGCGCGTTCATTGATTTGGCGGAGGCGGCAGGCGCGGAAATCGTCGTGCCCGTCATCGCCGGGGCCAACCCGAGCGGGCGCGTGGCCGCCGAGGCGTACACGACGCTGTGCGACGCCATCGTTGCGGCCGCGCCCGGGTGCGATGCGCTGATGCTCGACCTGCACGGCGCGATGGTCGCCGAGAACAGCGACGACGGTGAAGGCGATCTGCTCGAGCGCCTGCGCGCCGTGGTGCCCGATGTGCCCATTACAGTTGCGCTGGATCTGCACGGCAACCTCACGCAGAAGTTCATCGACCTGGCGGACATTGCGGTCAGCTTCAAGACCTATCCGCATGTCGACATGTACGAGACCGGCGAGCACGCAGGGCGCCTGCTGTTCGACAAGCTGGCCGGCCGCGCGAACCCGGTGCTGACATGGCGCCGCCTACCGATGGTCACGCACACGCTGCGCAGCCGTACGGATGAGGGGGCGATGCACCGCGCCGTGGCGCTGGCCAAGCAGGCGGAGCAGGACGGCATGCTGGCTGTGTCGATCCTCGCGGGCTTCGGGCTGGCAGACATTGCCGCGCCGTGCCTGTCCATCGTGGTGGTCGGCAACGGTGATGCACAAGCCGCTGACGCCGTAGCCCAGCGTATCGCCGATGCCATCTGGTCCGACCGCGAAGGCTTCGTCTATCGCTCGGAACCGCTCGCCGAATCAATCGCCCGCGCCGCCGAGTTGGCCGCCACGCCCGGAAAGGGCCCCGTGCTGCTGCTCGACCACGGCGACAACTGCATGTCCGGCGGCACGTGTGATGACATGCACGTCCTGCACGAAGCGTTGAAGCAGGGGTTGAGTGGCATCGCCGTTGGGCCCGTGTGCGACCCCGAAGCCGTCGCCGCGATGATCGAGGCGGGTGTCGGTGCCACCGTCACGCTGCCGGTGGGCGACAAGGTGCCGCTTACGCAATTGGGCGTGTATCCGGTCTCACGTGTGTTGAAGGGCAAGGTCGCCGCCATCAGCGACGGTGAATACACCATCACCGGGCCGACCTACACCGGCCAGCGCATCCGCATGGGGCGCACGGCGCTGCTCGACATCGGCGCGGCACAGGTGGTCGTCACCGAAACGCCGCAGGAGCATTGGGACCTCGGCATCTTCACGCACATCGGCGTGGACCCGCATGCCGCGCGCTTCGTGCTGTTGAAATCGCGCATGTATTGCCGGCCCGTGTTCGTGCCGATTGCCAAGGCCGTGGTCGAGTGCGATGGCGGCGGTGTGACGAGTTCCGACTACAGTCGCTTTCCGTTTGCCGCGCTCAAGCGGCCGGTGTTTCCGTTGGATGCCGTGACGCTTTCGTCGGTTTCGTAGAGATACCCAACCGGCTTACCCTCGGTCCGCTGCGGGCGCGTCTCGGTCTTGGTAATGATGCGGCCCGCCAAACCGTCGATCTCTTCGCATTGCGCGCGCGTCCAGCTCCGCAGTTGTTCGATGTTCTTCAGCAGGCCGAGCCGGAGAATCTGCGTGTCTTCGCCCATGCCGACAAGCGTGACCGAATGCTGGCCCGCCGTCACCACGTCGCCGGCGGTCAGTTCAAACGTATTGCCCGCGCCGTCCTTGAATTCGGCCGTGCCGCGAATGACGCGGTAGATGACCACCTCGCCCTTCGAGAAGGAGGCCGCATCCACTGCACCCGCCTGGCTCTTGGGCAGGCTCGATTCACCGTGCGGGTCGGTGGCGATGAGGTGTCCTGTCACAAGCTGGCCGCTGGGCGCTTCGATGCCGGTGTCGCGGACGTACACCGGTTCGGGCGATCGGATGGAATCGCCGGCCAACGGCCTGTAGAGCGCATGCAACTCCAGCGGATCTTGCACCCAGAAGCCTGCGCCTGCCGGCCGATCGTGCACCGGATGACTCCAGGCGATGCGCGGCGTTTCGGCTTCGTTGATCAGTGCCGACGGCACAATCGTCGGGTTGGGAAACGTGGTCGGATCGGTGATGAACGCTTCCAGAAACTTGCCTGAGCACCCCATGGAAAGCGCGTCAGGCACCACCGTTTGTGGCGTGCTCAGGTTGTCTTCCGTAGACAGGCCCGACCACGTGTAGAAAAGCTGCCGATGCACGATCGCGCTTTGCAGGATCACTGAGCCGGGGCCGACGTAATGCAGTCGGCCATCGTAGTCGAACGTAAACACGCCCGATGTGACCAGCACGAACTGAAAGGCGCCCGGCGGCAGATGCAGGTGGAAATCGGTCGGGCCCGTGTCTTCCAGGTAGATCGGCCGGTTGGTGGCAACCTCATGCAGCAGAAAGGCCTCGTTGTTGGCGGCAAAGCCTTCGTCGGCGCGGCTGTACAGCGCCTGCGGGCGATAGGTCGCCTCGTACTTGGCATCCTGGCGGCGATCGATGGCAACGAAGTCGCCCGTATTGAGGCGGATGGGGTTGCCGCCCGGATGCAACAGGCCCGAAGCGCGTTGGGACTCCGTGGTGTGAGTGTTCATCGCAACCCTCCGTGAATCGATCAACGTCGATGGAGCATGACCTGCTCGGATTCGATACTCGCCCGTCTAAATTACGCCTCGCTGACACGGACCCTGGGGGTCAGTTCACGATTGCCATCTTGCGCGAGCGCCCGCGGGTGACGGCCTGGCTCGACGTTTGCGCATTGAGCAGCGCCCACAGCGTGACGCGATTGGCGTTGTCTGCGTCGCCGACAGTGGTGCTGCTGTCGAACGGCTCGTTGTCGTGGATGGTGGCGCGCACGATCGGGTAGATCTGTTTTTCCCATTTGCTGCCGTTGAACACGCCGTAATGCCCCACACCGGCCTGCACATGGTGTGTCTTCAGATACGGCGGCAGCCCCGAGCACAGGTCTTGCGCGGCCACGGTTTGCCCGACTGCACAGATGTCGTCCTTCTCGCCCTCGACCGTCAGCAACGCGGTGCGATGAATCGCTGCCGGTTCAACCAGCCGGCCGCCGACCATCAACTCGCCGCGCGGCAGTGCGTATTGCTGAAACACTTTCTCGACCGTTTCCAGATAGAACTCGGCGGTGAGGTCGCACGTGGCGAGGTATTCGTCGTAGAAGGCGCGGATCGTGTCGGCCTTGGCAGGGTCGCCCTTCGCGCGCTGGTAGTACAGCTCTTCAAACGACTGCGCGTGGCGATCCGAATTCATCGACATGAACGCGCTCAACTGCACGAAGCCCGGATACACGCGGCGCTGCTCGCCCACAAAGCCGGGCGGCACGACGCCGATCAGGTTCTTCTCGAACCATTCGATCGGCTTGCTGTTGGCCAATGCGTTGACCGCGGTTGGCTCCACACGGCAATCGATGGGGCCAGCCATGAGCGTGAGGCTGGCCGGCTGCGCGGGGTCGTTGTCGGCGGCCATGAGCGAGACCGCCGACAGTGCAGCCACGGTTGGCTGGCAGATGGCCAGCACGTGTGCGTCCGGGCCGATGTGGCGGATGAAGTCGATCAGGTGGCCGACGTATTCATCAAAGCCGAAGCGCCCGGCTGAGACGGGAATGTCGCGTGCGTTATGCCAGTCGGTCACATACACGTCGTGATCGGCCAGCATCGTGCGCAGCGTGCCGCGTAGCAGCGTGGCGAAGTGGCCGGACAAGGGCGCGGCAACCAGCACACGCGGTTGCCGCGTGGGTGTGACCTTGCGGAAATGCACGAGGGTGCCGAACGGCGTTTGCATCACGGTGTCTTCCACCACCGGTACCGCCTGGCCGTCGACCTCAACGCTGTCGATGCCGAATGACGGGCGGCGGTGCGTGATCGCGCTGCATTCCAGCAGTTCGAGCCAGGCATCGAGCGCGCGGCCAGTCGGGTGCTCGGTCGAGGGTGGCCAGTGCGCCATCGCCAGCCGCGAGAACGAGGCCCACGCCCGCGCGGGCCGCAGGCTTTCGGAGAGCCACTGGTAGAAGGGATACGCGAGCATGTTCATGGCGATTGCGTCGCAGGGCACGTGAATGCGCGTGAATGCAAGTAAGGCAGGTCAAGCGAAACAGGCAATACGTGTGCCAGCTCAGATGCCAGTGGGCGTGAAACCGCATGCACGCTGGTGATGACTGGCACAGGCTTTGCGCGGCATCCACGCGGGGCGCGGCGAGGCCTGCGCTCTTGCAGCGCACGGGTGCAGACAGCGCACCGGCAAGGTGCCCGGCGCAGGTCATGCACCGGATTGGAAAACGAAAAACCCTGGGGGACCGAGATGAAATCCGCCGACCTGGCCACGCTCACCATCAGCAGTCGCAATTATTCGTCGTGGTCGATGCGCGGCTGGTTGCTTGCCAAGCTGAGCGGCCTGCCGTTCGAGACGGTGAGCGTCCCGATCGACGCCTCATCGCGCGCGGAATTGCTGCTGCTGTCACCATCGATTCTGGTGCCGTGCCTCACGCACGAGGGCCGCAAGGTGTGGGACGTGCTGGCGATTGCCGAATACCTCAACGAACTCTCGCCCCAGGCCAAACTGCTGCCCGCCGATCGACATGCCCGCGCACACTGCCGCGCGATCTGCGGCGAGATGCATTCGGGCTTCAGCGCACTGCGCTCCGCACTGCCGATGAACTTGCGCGCACATTTTCCGGGCTTCCGCATTTGGTCGCGCGCGCAGCACGACATCGAGCGGATCACGCTCATCTGGCGCGAGTGCCTCGCGCAGTACGGCGGCCCCTGGCTGTTTGGCGAGATCAGCATGGCCGACGCGATGTATGCGCCCGTCGTCATGCGATTCCTGACCTACGACGTCAAGCTCGATCCGGAGATCGCCGAGTACTGCATGCGCGTGCTCGCACACCCGCACGTTGCCGAATGGATTGCCGGGGCAAAGGCGGAGAAGGAAGATATTGATGAGTTGGATATGGAGTTCTAGGGCGGGCTTGTCTGGCTAGCGCGCCGGATCCCAGAAGCGTTCTGCCCGGAACGGGCGAACATCCACGGTCGGTGTTTCGCCCGTCATCATTTCCGCAATTAATCGCCCGGTGATGGGGCCCAACGTCAGGCCGTGGTGGGCATGGCCAAACGCAAACCACATGCTCGGGTGGTGCGGTGCCTGCCCGATGATCGGCAGCATGTCGGGCGTGCAGGGGCGGGCGCCCATCCACGGTTCCGCATCCACGCGCTCGGCCAGCGGGAAGAGCTTGCGCGCGACGGGCTCGACGGCTTCAAGCTGCACGGGCGTCTTCGGCGCATCACGGTGCGCGAGTTCCGCGCCTGTGGTCAGGCGAATGCCGCGCGCCATCGGCGCCAGCACATAGCCGCCATCGGCGTCGAGCACCGGGTGGTTCAACTGCGTGCCCTGTGTGGGCGCGTAGTGCATGTGGTAGCCACGCTTGACGGCCAGCGGCAGGCTGTAGCCCAGGCGCGAGGTGACCACGTCCGCCCACGGGCCCATGGCGATGACGACGTTGTCGGCGCGCAGTTCGCCTTCCTTGCTGCGCACCAGCCACGGTGCGTTGCTCGTGAGCGAGTTCGCATCGCCTTCAAACAACTGGCCGCCGATCTGCTCGAAATAGTTTGCATACGCTGTTACCAGCGCGTTGGGGTCGCTCACGGAATCGGCTTCCGTGTAGCGCAGGCCGCCCAGTAGCGATGGGTCCAGATGCGGTTCAGCCGTGCGCAGGCGCGCGGGGTCGAGCGCTTCAAAGGCGACACCGTATTCGCGCTGCCAGCGCTCGACGGTGCGGGTTTCCTCGTCCTGCGTAGCCGCGTTGCGGAAGACCTTGATCCAGCCGCTCGGGCGGATCAGGTCCGTGGCGCCAGCAGCTTCCGCCAACGCGTGATGTTCGGTCACACTATGCGCGATGAGCGGCGCATACGCCCGCGCGATGGCGGCATGCCGACCGGGGTGCGAGTTGCGCCAGTAGCGCCACAGAAACGGCAGCAATCTGGGCAGATCGCCTAGGTGGTAATGCACGTCTGCCGACGTATTGCTTGCGTAGCGCAGCAGCGTCGGCAGGTCGCGTGGGAAGGCATACGGATAGACGCCCTCGCGCTGGATCAGCCCGGCGTTGCCGAACGACGTCTCAAAGCCCGGTGCCCGGCGGTCAACCAGGGCGACGGCGCGCCCGCGCTGCTGCAGGTGCACCGCCACCGATACGCCGACGATGCCGGCGCCCAGCACGATGGTGTCAAAGCGCATGCGTGATCTGCCTTCAGCCCTTGGCCAGCGCCGTGACGGCGATCTCCACGTCAATGCCCGGGCGCATCAGGCCCGACTGCACGCAGGCGCGCGTGGGCGCGTGGCCGGCCGGTACCCAGGCTTCCCACGCGGCGTTCAGCTCGGCAAAGTGCTTGGCGTCGGTCAGCCAGATGTTGGCGGAAATCAGGCGCGTCTTGTCCACGCCAGCTTCGGCCAGCAGCGCATCGATGCGGCCGAGGATGTTGTTGGTCTGCTCGGTGACGGACTTGAAGTCGAACGCAGCGTCGGGCACTTGGCCTGCCAGATGCACGATGCCGTTGGCGATCACGATCTGGCTCATGCGGGCGTTGGTGTGGAAGCGTTGGATGTCGGACATGTGGGGGTCGGGAGGGTAACGGGTGAAAAGAACGCCGATGGTAGCGCGCCTGCCTGACTTGCGCAGGGAGCGGCTCGCCAGCACGTCAGGTATGACCCGCCGCTAGCTGCCATGTCATTGCAGATGAGGATGTTGACGCTGGTGGGCTCCGGTGTCGCATTGGTTTGCCCGGCTAGCACAAGGCTCAAGGTGGAGCAGGCACAGCGGCGGGCGGCGTGGGCGCGTATCGGCTTTGATCGAATTTGCAGCGAGTGTAAGGAGCTTGGTTCCTCAGGACGCATGCAAATGATTGGGGCCACTATGTGGGAAGGACATATGGGCTGGCTGCGTGGGCACGGATGTGCGGCAGCCCGGCGACATCATCTGAGCAAAAAAAAGCTCAACGGCTGTTGAGCTTTTTGTATGTCCATCGCTGCAGGTTACAGCGCCATCTCTGCTGCTGCCTTGGCGGGTTGCGGCGCAGCGGGTTTGGCGGCTGGCGCCACGTGCAGGTCAATCTGCGGCGGCGGGTTGAGCTGCAGCACTTCGCTGGTGGTCGTCCACTCTTCGTAGACCTTGGCTGGGCTGTCGTTCAGCTTGGTGCCGTAGCTCGGCACAATCTGGCGGATCTTCTGCTGCCAGGCCGGCGTGGCCACCTTGTCCTTGAACACCTTCTCCAGCACGCTCAGCATGATCGGCGCCGCAGTCGATGCACCAGGCGATGCGCCGAGCAGACCCGCGATGGTGCCGTCCTTCGACGCGACGATCTCGGTGCCGAGCTTCAGCACGCCGCCCTTGGCCTCGTCACGCTTGATGATCTGCACGCGCTGGCCGGCCTGCCACAGGCGCCAGTCTTCCTTCTTCGCGTTCGGGAAGTATTCCTTCAGCGCGTTGAAGCGGTCGTCATCCGACAGCATCAGTTGGCCCGCCAGGTATTCGACCAGCGGAAACTCGTCCACACCCACGTGCATCATCGGCATGACGTTGTGGGTGTTCGTACTGCGCATCAAGTCCAGATACGAGCCGTTCTTCAGGAACTTGGTCGAGAACGTCGCGAACGGCCCGAACAGGATGATGCGCTTGCCGTCGAGCACGCGCGTATCCAGGTGCGGCACCGACATCGGCGGCGAACCGACCGACGCTTTACCATACGCCTTCGCCAGATGGCGCTTCACCACCTCGGGGTTGTCGGTGACGAGGAACGAGCCGCCCACCGGGAAGGCGCCATAGTCGCGCGCTTCCGGAATGCCCGATGCCTGCAGCAGCTTGAGTGCGCCACCGCCCGCGCCGATGAAGACGAACTTCGCATCAATGTCCTGCTGCGCGCCCGACTTCAGGTTGACGTACGACACGTGCCACGTGCCATCGGCATTGCGCTTGATCTCGCGCACCTCGCTGGAGAGCGACAGCGAGAAGTTCGGCTGGCTTTGCAGATAGCCGACAAACTGGCGCGTGATCTCGCCAAAGTTCACGTCGGTGCCCACTGGCATCCACGTAGCCGCCACCTTCTGTGAGCGGTCACGCCCTTCCATCATCAGCGGCACCCACTTGCTGATCTGGTCGAAGTCTTCCGAGTACTGCATGCCGCGGAACAGCGGGCTCGCCTGCAGTGCCTCGTAGCGCTTCTTGAGATAGCGAACGTTTGTGTCGCCCCACACAAAACTCATGTGCGGGGTGGAATTGATGAACGCGTGCGGGTTCTTCAGCACGCCGTTCCTGACCTGCCACGCCCAGAACTGGCGCGAGATCTGGAACGATTCGTTGATCTCGATGGCCTTCGAGATATCGATCTTGCCGTCCGGCTTCTCGGGCGTGTAGTTCAGCTCGGCCAGCGCGGAGTGGCCGGTGCCGGCGTTGTTCCAGCCGTTGGAGCTTTCCATAGCAACGCCATCGAGGCGTTCCACCATCGTCATCGACCAGTTCGGCTCCAACTCGTGCAGCCAGACACCCAGCGTCGAACTCATGATGCCGCCGCCCACCAGCAGCACATCGACCTTCTTGGCCTCATCCGCGTGCGCGGACACCGTCACCAGGCACACCACGACCGCTGATACGACCCTTCGTATTGCTTTGATCACCACAACTCACTCTCTCACACAGAAAACGCCCCGGCCGCGAACGCATGCCGAAGCCTGACGCCTCACATCGAGGCGTTCACAAAAATCGGTTCAGCCGATGCCAGCGCGTCTTCAAATCACACCGCGGAGGTGGAAATTGCTGCACCACAGCGGGGCATGTCTGCAACCCGCTGCATGGCTTGGTGGCAGGCCTGGCGAGGAGCCGGCGGCGGGCGATCGGCGGCGTAATATAACCGAAATTGACGATTTTTATTGCTATGCAGCATGAGGCCCATGGCCCCGCCTTCTGCTGCAGTGACATGGCCTCGCGCTTGCGTGGCTGCGCAGGGTGGATGGCATTGGAATCGACACGCCTAAACAACAGTTAGCCATGTAAAGATCAGAATTAAATAACTCTGTTTCGCCGCTAAGCCGCGCGGGCATTGGGTTTTTGCGAGTGTTAGCAACATTTAAAACATGTCCCCCCGGTTGAGGGGATCGGCCGCCATCGGCCCGATGACACAATCGCCGGAAAACCGGAAACTGCGGCCTTGACGGCACTCGAAACCATTGCAGATCCGGACGGGGGAACTTCATGCAGGGAAGTTGGATTGCAATCTCCGCAGCGCGTGCGCGGGCGCATCGGCTGTATGGCGTACGGGGTTGGTTGGTGACGTTGTTGTGGCTGACCACGTTGCCAGTACTGGCAATGGTGCTCGGGATGATTGCCGCGTTCGTGCTGCATGTGACGGGCGGCGAATGGGTGCATCCGCTGTTCGTGCTGCCGTGGCTGGTGTATCCGGTGGGGCTGGTGGCAGTGGCGTTCTTGCGCGTGCGCTGGTTTCCCGCGCTCTGGTTTGTGTACTGCCTGTTCCAGTTGCCGATGGTGCTCTACGTAGGGCCAATGCTTCAGCAGTGGCTGGCGCAAGCGCCCAGCCACACCATTGAAGCGTTGCCGACGGTGTTGCTGTTTGCATTGCAGGTGCTGGCACCCTTGGTGGCAATGGGGTACATCGTGCGCTCGCGCCGCGTGCGGGTCACCTATCGGCATCAGGTGCGGATTGGCGATCCGGCTGCTGCACCAGCGGTGTTCGATCGGCCTGCTCCAAATGAGACGCCTACCGATGCCACTGACCATGCCCGTGAGCGGGCCGCACTGCGCCGTGTGACGCAGGAGTTGAGTTCTGGCGTGTTGGACACGCAAACGTGGATGCAGGTGATGCGCCATCACGCCGATGCCACCGATAGCCTGCGCACCACCGCCTACGTGCGCGCCCGCATGGCCGAGCTGTGCCCGCCGGCCCATGTGCACCCGCCGCTGCTGCGCACGCTGGCATCCGGCCTGGGCGCATTGTTTGTCAGCCTGACGGCGATGGCGCTTCTGGTGGCGGCGGTGCTTGCACTGGCGTGCCGACTGCCCAGCGGGATGATTGAGCAGCTTGCCATGCCAATGGTGCTGGTGCTGACACTGAGTTGGCTGGTTGGCCTCTTTGCCGGTACGTGTTTCCTGCGCCGCGTGGCTTAACGCTTGGCCGATGGCGGCGTGGTGGGGTGGTTCCAATCCCCACCCACTGCCTTGACGAGGAACACGCTGGTCGTCAGTTGCTGCCCTAGGATCTGCACCGCCGTACGCTGGTTGTTCAGCAGCGACTGCTGCGCGGTGATCACGTCCAGCGACGTCGCCAGCCCGCCTTCATAGCGCACGCTGGCAATGTCGTAGACCTTGCGGGCGCTGGCGACGGCTGCGCGCGCTTGCGTCGCGGCACGGTCGAGCGATTGCAGCCCGGCCAATCCATCTTCCACTTCCTGCAACGCGCCCAGCACCGTCTGCCGATAGTTGGCGATCGAGCCTTGGTACGCGGCATTCGCAAAGTCCACGCGCGCGCTTGTGCGGCCGGCGTCAAACACCGTCTGCGCGATCTGTGTGCCGAACGACCACAGCAGCGTGGGCGCACTGAACAGCAGTGCGAGATCACGGCTTTCCCAGCCGGCGCCACCGCTCAGCATCACGCTGGGGAAGAACGCGGCGCGCGCCACACCCACCTGTGCGTTGGCGGCAGCGGCACCGCGTTCGGCGGCGGCCACGTCGGGGCGGCGTTCAATCACGTCGGACGGCAGCGCCACCGGAATTGTGGGCGGTGTTCCTGCCAGCGGTGTGGGGTCGATGTGGAAAGCGGGAGCGGGCGTGCCGACCAGTGTGGCCAGCGCGTGCTCATACTGCGCACGCTGCTTGGTCAGCAGCTCAGCCTGTGTGGCGGTGCTGTCGACCAGCGCTTGCTGTTGCGCGAGGTCCAGGCCAGAGGCCACGCCGTCCTGATGTCGCGAGGTGACGAAATCGAGCGCCTTGCGCTGCAGGGCCAAGCCCTCCTGCACGACGGCGATTTCGGCATCGGTTTCGCGCAGGTTGTACCAGGTGGTGGCCACTTGCGCGGCCAGCAACAGGCGAAAGTTTTCCAGGTTGGCCGCAGCCTGTTGTTCGCTGGCCTTGGCGTTGCTGACGGTGTTGCGCACGCGGCCGAACAGATCGGCTTCGTAGCTGACGTCAGCACGCAGGACGAAGTCGTCCTGCACCGTCGACATGGTCGGACTGCTGTACGACGCAAGCGGCCGGAACGCGGAAGTGCGGGTGCGTGCGTCGTTGCTGCTGGCAGTGACCGTTGGCAGCAGGCTGGCGCGCGCCACGCGCGTGAGGGCCTGGGCCTGCTCCAGATTGGTCAGTGCCACCTTGAGCGACTGGTTCTCGCGCAGCGCTTGCTCGATCAGCTTGTCGAGCTGCGGATCATTGAAGCGCTGCCACCATGGGCCCTTGGGGGCATCGTCGGCGGGTTGCGCGGCGCGCCAGGGGGCCTCGGTCTGCCAGTGCGCGGGTACGTCCATGGCCGGGCGCTCGTAGGTTGGCGCCAGCGAGCAGCCCGCCAGCAGCGCGGTCAGCGCGGATGCCAATGCGGTCACATGGAACTTGGGCAGCCCGGTCATGATGCGCGCGGCGCGGAAGCCGCAGGCGAGGACGTCGGAGATGCAGCAGGCGCCGGCTTCACGATGGTCACGGCCTCGCCCTGTTCGATGGAATCGGCCGGGTTGAGGATCAGCGCATCCTCCGGTTTCAGGCCGGAGAGGATCTCGACCGTGCGGCCGAAGTCGCGGCCGATGTTGACGGCGCGCAGGTCCACGCGACCGTTCTCTGCCACGGCAATGCGCGGGCCTTCCTTGCGGAACAGCAGCGTGTTGGTCGGCACGATGAACGACTTTGGCGCATCGCCGGTTGCACCTGCCTTGCCGGCGACGGCCACCTGCACATACGCGCCGGGCAGCAGACGGCCATCCTTGTTGGGCAATTGCACCTCGACCTGCATGGTGCGCGTGGCCGTATCAATGGCGCCGGATGCACGGGCGATGGTGCCGTGGAAGGTCTGCCCCGGCATTTCGGCCATCGTGACGGCCACGTCCTGGCCTACCTTCACCTGCTGCGAATACGCCTGCGGAACGTACAGGTAGATGCGCAGCGGGTCGGTCTGCGCCAGCGTGAACAGCTCGCGATTGGCACCCGCATTGCCGGCGTTGACCAGCGTGCCCACATCGACATTGCGCTTGGTGACAACACCTGCAAACGGTGCCACCACACGGCGGAAGCCTTGCAGCTCCTGCAGGCGGCGCACGTTGGCATCGGCGGCGGCCAGGTCGGCGTGCGCCTGGTTGGCAGTGCTGGTGCGCTCATCCAGTTCCTGTTGGGAGACGGCGTCTTTTTGGCGCAGGTTCTGCCAGCGCGTGAGGGACGTTTGTGCGAGTGCCAGACGTGCGGCCGCCTGGCTGCGCGCGGCCTGGGCCTGGTTCAGTTCCTGATCCACTTCCGGCGTGTCGAGCAGGGCCAGCGCTTCGCCCTTGTCGACATGCGCGCCGATGTCCTTGAACCAGCGCAGCACGTAGCCGTTGGTGCGCGCATAGATGGGCGATTCCACAAAGCCCTGCAGCGTGCCGGGCAGCGTCAGGTCACGGCTTGTGTTGGCGGGTTTCGGTGCGGTGGTGTTGACGTAGCGGCTGGTTTGCGCGCTCACCTGCCGCTCCAGCGCGTGGGCGTTGTAGTAGCGGCTGACCAGCGTGCGCGCAGCGCCCAGTGCCAGCAGCACGCCCACAACAATCACGACCCAGCGTGCGCGTCGCATGGCGCGGCCGCGGTCTACGTGCTCGATCGGGTCAACGGTGACGACGTGATGCGACGGGCCGTCCGCCAGATGACCCGAATGCGGCCCCGAATGCGTGCCGGATGATTGTTCAGACATGTCCTTCGCTTCCCCGCAAATCGTGACTACGCCGTGCGGCGCGCCGCTGCAATCTGTTGTGCACGCTGGCAAACACCACCGGAACAAAGAAGAGTGTCGATACGGTCGCAAACAGCAGACCGCCGATCACTGCGCGGCCCAGCGGCGCGTTCTGCTCCGCGCCTTCGCCCAGGCCCAATGCCATTGGCACCATGCCGATCATCATTGCCAACGCCGTCATCAGCACCGGGCGCAGGCGGGTGGCGCCGGCTTCCAACGCAGCCTGCACGGGTGCGATGCCTTCGGCCAAGCGCTCGCGCGCAAACGAGATCAGCAGAATCGAGTTGGCCGTTGCCACCCCCATCGTCATGATCGCACCCGTGAGCGACGGCACCGACAGTGTCGTACCTGTCACGAACAGCATCCACGCAATGCCCGCCAGCGCCGCCGGCAGGGCGGTCACGATGATGAGCGGGTCGATCCACGACTGGAAGTTCACCACGATCAGCAGGTAGACCAGCACGATCGCCATTACCAGGCCGACACCCAAGCCGACGAACGACGATTCCATCGTCCGCACTTGGCCGCGAATGGTCACCTGCGCGCCGCGCGGCAGCTTGGGGCGGATGTCGTCCACGGCTTTCTGGACTTCCTTGGCCACGGCGCCCAGGTCACGGCCCTGCACGGAGGCGTACACGTCCACCACTGGCGTGATGTCGTAGTGCGAAACCACTTGCGGCTGCACCGATGGGCTCACCTGTACGAGGTTGCCCAGCAGTTGCGGGCCACCCGGCTGCGCAGCACCGCCACGCGCACCGGCCACCGGCGTGCGCAGCAACGCGTCGAGGGAATCCACGCGGTATTGCGGGCTCTGCACCGCCACCTGGTAGACCACACCGTTGATCGGGTTCAGCCAGAACGTGGGCGACGTCTGGAAGCTGGAGCTGAGCGACACGAGCAGGTTCTGCGCCACATCGCGTCCTTCCAGGCCAATCTGCTGGATGCGCGTGCGGTCCATGTTGACGGCCAGCGTGGGCTGGTCGAAACGCTGGTGCACGTGCGTATCCACCGCGCCGGGAATCTGCTTGATGCGGTTGGCGAGAATGCCGGCGAGCTGCTGATTGGTCGCAACGTCCGCGCCCGAGAACTGCACGTCAATCGCCGAGGGCAAACCGAAGTTCAGGATCTGGCTGACAATGTCCGCCGGCTGGAAGGCAAACTCCACGCCCGGGAAGCGCTTGGGCAGCTCTTCGCGCAGGCGGCTGATATACACGGCACTGGGCTTGCGCTCGCCTTCGCGCAGGGCGATGAGGATTTCGCCATCCAGCGTGCCGATCGTGCCGGCGTTGCTGTACGACAGGTTGATGCCCGAGTTCGGCACGCCCAGGTTGTCGAGGATGGTGGTCAGCTCGTTCTTGGGAATGATCTCGCGGATGGCTGATTCCACCTCGTCGGCCAGGCGCGCGGTTTCTTCAATGCGCAGGCCGGACGGTGCACGCATGTGCAAGCGGATCTGCCCCGCATCCACATCGGGGAAGAAGTCGCGCCCCAGCACCAGATACAGCGCGCACGACGCCACGCAAAAGCCCAGGAACGACAGCGCGAACGCGCGGCGGCGCTCCAGCAGCCCGCCGAGGATAGCGGCGTAGTTGCCGCGCATGTGCTCGAACTGCGCGTTGAACCCCTTGTAGATGCGACTGAAGGTGCTCGGCTTGGCGTCGGGCTTCTGCGTGTTTTGCGTGTGGCCCGTCATCAGCATCATCACCAGCGTCGGTACCAGCGTGCGCGAGAGCACGTAAGACGCCAGCATCGCGAAGATCACCGCTTCGGCCATCGGCACGAACAGGTAGCGCGCCACGCCGGTGAGGAAGAACATCGGCACAAACACGATACAGATACAGATCGTCGACACGAACGCCGGCACGGCAATCTCGGCCGCGCCGTCCAGGATGGCGGTGATCGGGTCTTTGCCCTCGTGCAGATGACGCTCGATGTTCTCGATGGTGACGGTGGCGTCGTCCACCAGAATCCCCACCGCCAGCGCCAGGCCACCCAGCGTCATCAGGTTGATGGTCTCGCCAATCAGGTGCAGCACGATGATCGATGTCAGGATCGACAAGGGAATCGATATCGCGATGATGACGGTGCTGCGCCAGTTGCCCAGGAACAGCAGGATCATGGCCGCCGTCAGGCACGCGGCGATCAGCGCCTCGCGAATCACGCCCTCAATGGCCGCCTTCACAAACAGCGACTGGTCAAACAGCGGCGTGATCTTGAGGTCTTGCGGCAGGGCCGCCTCCGCCGCAGGCAGCAGCTTGTAGATGTTGTTGACGATATCCAGCGTGGACGCACCGCCGTTCTTGAGAACCGACAGCAGCACGCCGCGCTGGCCGTCCTGGCGCACCACGTTGGTTTGCGGCGAGAAGCCGTCGCGCACGTTGGCCACGTCGCCGAGGTAAAGCGTGGCGCCGTTGCTGGTCTTGACCGGAATGGCATTGAGCGCGGCGATGCTGCCCGGCGTGCCGTTGAGCGTGACGCCGTATTCGGTGGCATCGATCTTCTGCGTGCCGGCCGGCAGGATCAGGTTCTGCGCGCCCACCGCATTGACGATGTCCACCGGCGTCAGACCCTGCGCCAGCAGCTTCTGCGTATCCAGATCCACCGTGATCTGCCGGCTCTTGCCGCCGTACGGAAATGGCACGGCGATGCCCGGCACGGTAATCAGGCGCGGGCGCAGGAAGTTCAGCGCCGTGTCATTGAGTTCCTGCTCAGACAGCGTGTTGGACGACAGCCCCAACTGCAGAATCGGAATGCTGGAAGCCGAGTACTTGATGACCAGCGGCGGCGTGGTACCCGGCGGCAACTGCCGCACCTGCGCCTGCGTGCTCGCCACGATCTGCGCCAGCGCCGTCTGGATGTTGGCGTTGGGCTGGAAGAAGACCTTGATGATGGAGATGCCGCCCAGCGACTGCGACTCGATGTGCTCGATGTCGTTGACGGTGGTGGTGAGGCTGCGCTCCGTGACGGAGACGATGCGATCGGCCATCTCCTTGGCGGGCAGGCCGTTGTAGTTCCAGATGATGCTGGCAACCGGAATATCGATTTCCGGAAAGATGTCCGTTGGCGTACGCATGAGCGTAAACGGCGTTGCCAGCAGGATCAGCAGCGCAAGGACGATGAACGTCAGCGGCCTTCGCAGCGCGAGTTGGACAATCCACATGGAAGCGTTTCAGAACCGCGAAGCGTTGACGGGGGCGGGAGCCACCCGAGCGGGCGGCGACCAGCAATTCTAGCGCCGGGAGTGTTCGATCAGAATGTTTTGATGATCAGACATTATTACAGTGCATAACGGCGGCTGCCGGGGCAACTTGAGAGCGTTGTGTGGTGCGGCTGTTCTGCCTAGGGCTTCCATTTGACCGACCGGTCAATCCCCAATAAGCGGACGCGCGGGTTAGGTCACCTGTCTCTTACCGCTGCTCAGTGGGCAACGTGGACCTTGGTCGTCAATTCAATACCGAGCGCTCGCATGACAGCCAGCAAGGTCTTCAATGTGGGATTGCCCTGCTCACTGAATGAGCGATAGAGCTGTTCGCGGGAAAGACCGGTGTCATTGGCGATCTGTGCCATGCCTTTGGCGCGGGCGACGATTCCCAGCGCATGCGAGATGAAGCCAGCATCGTTGGTTTCGAATGCGCCGGCCATGAACGCAGCGATGGCTTCGTCAGAGGTCAGATCCTCAGCCGGATCATAGGTCGTCAACTTGTCGGTCATGTCATTCGCTCCATTGCGCAGCGAGGCGCTTGGCCGTGTTGATGTCCTTGGCCTGCGTGCTTTTATCACCACCGCAAAGCAGGATAACGATCGTGCTGCCTCGCTGATGGAAATAAATGCGATATCCAGGCCCGTAGTGGATGCGCAGCTCACTAATGCCTTGTCCGACCGGTTCGGCATCGCCAACGTGGCCATAACCCAAACGGGCCAACCGCAAGGCGATGGCAGCGCGAGCGCGCTCGTCCTTGAGCTTTGTGCGCCACTTTCGGAACGTCTCGGTTTGCTTGAGCTCGATCACAGAATTGTGGTTTATAAACTACTGATATGCAAGAGGGGGATGGCGAGCCAGCCTGATGGCTGATCGCGGAACAGACGATGTCGAGACTGCGACGTCAGCAGCCGGCACCACGAAGGCGGGTGCGTAAATGGTAGTGATCGGTTTCTGTCTGTAAATTGCCCGGCGTCTGATTTGCGAAGCCTTGGCGTGATGACCTGCATTACGCGTTGCGACGCCGCAGGCGTAGCAAGATTCGCGCGATAATGATCGACTTTCCCGCCTTTCCCTTGCTGCCCCCGCCATGACCGGACTCACCACCGCCCTCCTGCACGCCGACCGCGAAGCCGGCTCCGAGCACTACGCTGTCCACAAGCCGCTCCATACGTCCACCACCTATGGCTATACGGATACGCGCGAGCTGATCGACGTGTTCCAGGGCAAGCCCGGCTACACCTACGCGCGCCAGGGCAACCCGACCACGGCGGCGCTGGAAGCCAAGATCACCATGATGGAGGGTGGCCTGGCCACCGCGTGCTTCGCCACCGGCATGGCCGGCATCGTGGCGGTGTTCTCGACCCTGCTGCGCGCGGGCGACCACGTGGTCTCCAGCGCCTTCCTGTTCGGCAATACCAACAGCGTGTTCGAGACGCTGCGCCACATGGGTGTGGAGGTGACGTTTGTCGATGCCACCTCGGCACAAGCCGTGGCCGACGCCGTGCAGCCGAACACGCGCCTCGTCTTTGTGGAAACCATCGCCAACCCGCGCACACAGGTGGCCGACCTCAAGGGCATTGGCGACATCTGCAAGGCGCGCGGCCTGCTGTACGTGATCGACAGCACGATGACTTCGCCGTGGCTGTTCCGTGGGCGTGATGCACAGGCCAGCCTCGTGGTGCATTCGCTGTCCAAGTACATCGGCGGGCACGGCAACGCGCTGGGCGGCGCGGTGGTCGACACCGGCCTGTTTGACTGGACGGCGTATCCGAACATCTTCCCGGCCTATCGCAAGGCCAAGCCGGAGATGCAGGGCATCCAGCAGATCCGCAAGAAGGGTCTGCGCGATCAGGGCGCGACGCTCATTGCCGATGCCGCACACCGCATTGCTGTGGGCGCTGAAACCATGGCCCTGCGCGTGGACCGCACCTGCAGCAACGCGCTGGCACTGGCTCGCACGCTGGCCGCGCATCCGAAGGTGGCACGCGTGTACTACCCCGGCCTGCCGGAGCACCCCGAGCATGCCCGCGCCACCGAGCTGTTCCGCCACTACGGCGGCCTGCTGAGCTTCGAGCTGGTGGAAGGCGCCGACTATGTGGAAATGCTTAACCACCTGCGCTTTGCCGTGCGTGCCACCCACCTGGGTGACACGCGCACGCTGGTGATTCCGGTGGCGCCGACCATCTATTGGGAAATGGGCGCCGAGCGCCGTGCGTCGATGGGCATTGCCGATTCGCTGGTGCGTGTGTCGGTCGGCATTGAAGATGAAGCCGACCTGCTGGCCGACTTCACCCAGGCGCTGGACGCCATTGCTGTTCAGGCGTAAGCCGGCTTGTGCCGCAGCACGCGCATCAGCAACGCAGCGGCACACAGGTAGAGGGCCATCACGAATGCAAGCCCGGGCACGGGGGAACCGGTCGTGCCGGTAATCCAGGTCGTGATCGACGGCATGACGGATGGCCCGAGATTCCCCAGGCTGCTGATGAGGGCGATGCCGCCCGCGGCGGTCTTGCGCGGCACGTACTCGCTTACGGCAGCAAAGAAGAGTGGCGTGGTGGACGATTTACCCACCGCGACCACCGCCAGCGCCACGATGGACCACACCAAGTGTCCTTTGGCGAAGATCGTCAGGAACAGGCCGAGCGCAGCCAACACCGCCATGCATGCAAAGTGCCGGCGGCGCTCCTGGTGACGGTCGGAGCTGCGGCCCACCAGCACCATGGTGGCCGCGCCCACCACGGCGGGAATGCCGGCCAGCAATCCGACCACGAACACGTCTGCCACGCCCCAGCTCTTGATGAGCGTCGGTGTCCAGAACACCACCGCATAGCTCGCGCCCAGAAACAGGAAGTACGTGAGCGACAACAGATAGGCCTTCGGATCACGCAGCAGGCTACCCAGCGCACCGTGCCCGGCCCGGGTGGTGTCCTGGCTCAGCAGGCGGCGCAGCGTGTGCTTCTCGCCTTGCGTGAGCCAGGAGGCGTCTTCGGGGCGGTCTTTCAGCGTGAAATAGGCCACGATGCCAAGCAACGGCGCCGGCAGGCCGTGCACCACAAACAGCCACTGCCAGCCGTGCAGTTCGAGTACGCCATCCATGAACTTCATGAGCCAGCCTGAAGCCGGCCCGGCGATGATGCCGGCAATCGGCAGGGCGACCATGAAGGTTGAGATGGCCTTGGCGCGCCGGCTGCTGGGGTACCAGTAGGTCAGGTACAGGATGACGCCCGGAAAGAACCCTGCTTCGAATGCGCCCAACGCAAAGCGCAGCGCGTAGAACTGCATGGGCGTCTGCACGAAGATCATGGCGGCCGCGCACAGGCCCCAGCACACCATGATGCGCAGCAACGTCTTGCGCGCGCCGATCCGCTCCAGGATCAAGTTGCTCGGCACTTCAAACAGGAAGTAGCCGACAAAGAAAATGCCCGCACCTGCCGCGTACACCGCATCGCTGAACGGCAGCGAATGCTTCATCTGCAACTGCGCAAAGCCGATGTTGATCCGGTCCAGGTAGGCAATGACGTAGCACGTGATGAGCAATGGCAACAGGTGCCAGTTCACCTTGGTAAAGAGGGCGTCGTCATTGGGTTGCGCAAGGGGGCGCAAGTCGGCTGGCGCCAACGTTTTTTCCATGCATGTCTCCGTTGTTGTACGCGCGCCATGTTTGGCATGCGTGCCGAGGCCCATGGCTTTGTGGCGCCTCGATCAAAGGATGGTGCTTGGAATGTCGTCCGGTTGTGCGGCGCTCAACCAATCCTTACGTTGTTGTTGCGCTTGGGCAGGTCAGTGGAAGAAGAGGGCGCGCATGCCAAAGGTGTGGTGTGCCTCTGCGGCCATCAGCACCATCAACACGAGCAGGGCCAGGGGCGGCATCAGGATGGCGTACACCAGTGCCAGCCGCTCCCACACCATGTGCATGAACACCGATACGATCAGGCCCGCCTTGGCAATCATCAGCACGATGATCAGCGTCCAGCGCGTGAGCCCTTCCACGCGAAAGTAGTCCACCAGGTACGACAGGGTGCTCAGCACAAACAGCAGCCCCCAGATTTTCAAGTAGATGCCGATGGGGTGCTGCTGGCCATGTGCAGCGGCGGAAGCCTCATGACCGTGAGCGGCGTCGGTGTGGTCCATGGTCTGCCTCACCACAAGTAGAACAGCGCAAAGATGAATACCCAGACGAGATCGACGAAGTGCCAGTACAGGCCGGCGATCTCAACAATCTGGAAGTTGCCTTGCTCAGCAAAGCCCGGCTGCAGGATCTTGCGCGCGATCAGCAGCAGGTAGATCACGCCGCAGGTCACGTGAAAGCCGTGGAACCCGGTAATCATGAAGAAGCACGCGCCAAACTGCGCTGCGCCCAGTGGGTTGCCCCACGGGCGGATGCCTTCGTGCACGATCAGCTTGGTCCATTCGAACGCCTGCATCGAGACAAAGGTTGCGCCCAGCAAGGCTGTGGCCAGCATCAACAACGCTGCCCGCTTGGCGTCGCGCCGGTAGCCGAAGTTGACGGCCATCGCCATCGTGCCGCTGCTGCTGATGAGTACGAACGTCATGATGGCAATGAGGAGCAACGGCACCTCGACGCCACCCACCGACAGCCCGAACACCTTGGATGGATCGGGCCACGGCACGGTGGTCGACATGCGCACCGTCATATAGCCGATCAGGAAGCTGCTGAAGACGAATGTGTCCGACAGCAGGAAGATCCACATCATGGCCTTGCCCCACGGCACCTTGAAGGTTTCGCGGTCGCCTGACCAGTCGGTGACGATGCCGGGCCAGCCTTCAGGTAAGGCCTTGGCGGAATCGGTCGGGAGCGTGGGGGTGCTCATGGTGTGGCTCCAGTCAGCGGCCCGCAGATGGCGGTGACGAATGCTGGGGTGATCCACCACATCGCCGCCAGCAGCACGAGCCACACGGCCAGCAGGAAATGCCAGTACGTTGTGCAGAGAGCGACGGCGCGCTGGGTGCGATCCATGTTGCCGCGCAGGCGTGCAATCGTCACAACCAGGACGACAAGCCCGCCAATGACGTGCGCCGCATGCAGACCGGTGAAGACATACAGGAAACTGTTGGAAGGGTTGGCCGCCACACCTTGGCCGCTGGCAGATAGCTGTTGCCAAGCGTTCCATTGGCCGAGAACGAACAACGCCGCGAGTGCGCCGCCCGCCAGCAGCCAGACCGTGCGGCGCGATGCTGCGCGCCGTGCAAGCTCCATCGCCGCACTCGCCAGCGCAAGCGCACCGGTGTTCCACCACAGCAGCACGGGGTGCGGTACGGGCATCCAGTCCGCCTCACGCATGCGCATTGCATAGGCGAGGATCAGCAGCGAGAACAAGGCCGTCACGACGCCCATGAAGACGCGCAACCCCGTTTTTTCCACATCCTGGCCAGCGCTTGGTAGAACGGGCGATGCATCTGGAACGAAGCGGCGGGGCAGGGTCGTCATGCGCGCACCCCACCAGCGTGGAGGATGTCGGCTTCCGTCTCGGGTGCACCGGTGGGCGGCTCGTTCTGCGGCACGAAGTCTTCTGCGCGATTGGGCGGGCTGTATTCATATGCCCAGCGATAGACCACCGGCAGCGTCGGCCCCCAGTTGCCGTGCACGGGGGGTGTCTGCGGGGTCTGCCATTCGAGCGTGGTGGCGCGCCACGGGTTGCCACCGGCCTGCTTGCCGCGCACCAGGCTCCACGCCAGATTGATCAGGAACAGCAACTGCGCGGCACCGACGATGAACGCAATGATGCTGATGAACGTATTCAGCGTCTGCGCCGATGGCGGAATGAAGCTGTAGCCCTCATAGGCGTAATACCGGCGCGGCATGCCCAGCACACCGAGGTAGTGCATCGGAAAGTAGATCAGGTACGTGCCGATGAAAGTGATCCAGAAATGCGCGCGGCCCAGCGTGTCATTCAGCATGCGGCCCGTCACCTTTGGATACCAGTGGTAGAGCCCGCCAAACACCACCAGGATCGGCGATACGCCCATCACCATGTGGAAGTGCGCGACCACGAAGTACGTGTTGGACAGCGGAATATCCACGCTCACGTTGCCGAGGAAGAGGCCGGTGAGCCCGCCGATCACGAACGTGCTGATGAAGCCGATGGCAAACAGCATGGGCACGGTCAGGTGGATGTCGCCGCGCCACAGCGTGAGCACCCAGTTGTAGACCTTGAGCGCGGTCGGGATGGCGATGATGAGCGTGGTGGTGGCGAAGAAGAAACCGAAGTACGGGTTCATGCCCGCCACGAACATGTGATGCGCCCACACGACGAACGACAACGCACCGATGATCACAATGGCCCACACCATCATCCGGTAGCCGAAGATGTTCTTGCGCGCGTGCGTGCTGATGAGGTCCGACACGATGCCGAACGCCGGCAGCGCAACGATGTACACCTCTGGATGCCCGAAGAACCAGAACAGGTGCTGGAACAGCAGCGGGCTGCCGCCGGCATGCTGGAGTGTTTGCCCCATCGACACGACCGCCGGGATGAAGAAGCTCGTGCCCAGTGTCTTGTCGAGCAGCATCATGATGGCCGACACGAACAGCGCCGGAAACGCCAGCAATGCCAGCACCGTCGCCGTAAAGATGCCCCACACCGTGAGCGGCATGCGCATCAGCGTCATGCCGCGTGTGCGCGCCTGCAGCGTGGTCGTCACGTAGTTGAGCCCGCCCATCGTGGCTGCGACGATGAAGATCGCCAGCGACACCAGCATCAGCACGATGCCCCACTCGGTGCCCGGTGTGCCCGGCAAGATGGCCTGCGGGGGATACAGCGTCCAGCCCGCGCCCGTCGGCCCGCCGGGAACAAAGAAGCTTGCCACCAGCACCAGCACGGCCAGCAGGTATACCCAGTAGCTGAGCATGTTCAGGAACGGGAACACCATGTCGCGCGCGCCCAGCATCAGCGGGATCAGGTAATTGCCGAAGCCACCCAGGAACAGCGCCGTGAGCAGGTAGATCACCATGATCATCCCGTGCATGGTGACGAACTGGTAGTAGTGGTTGGCGTCGATGAAGGCGAACTTGCCCGGAAAGCCCAACTGCACGCGCATCAGGTTCGACAGCACGAGCCCCACCAGCCCGATGGCGATGGCCGTGAGCGAGTACTGCACCGCGATGACCTTGTGGTCCTGGCTCCAGACGTAGCGTGTCCAGAAACTCGAGGGTTCGTGACCCTGGCCGTCGCGGTCGGTGTGGGCGTAGGACATGGAGTCTCCTCGCTACGGTTTGGCAGCCGCGGCTGCAGCGTCGCCACCTTGCGCCTTGATGTACGCCACCAGCGCCGACAGTTCCTGCTCGCTCAGATCGAAGTTCGGCATGATCGGCGCGAAGCCCTTCACCACACGCGCTTTCGGGTCTCGAATGAAGGCGCGCAGGTAGGCATCATCGGCGGTTGCGGTTGAGCCGTCGGCCATGGTCTGCGTGGAGCCGTACAGGCCCTTCCACGTGGGGCCGACGCCAGGGCTGCCGTTGACCGTGTGACAGGCGATGCAGCCCTTGGCCTGCGCGAGCGTCTTGCCCTGGTCGGCCAGTGCCTGCGCGCTGCCACCTGCAGTTGTTTGCCCGGCCGATGCGGCTTGCATCTTGGCTTGCTGCCGCTGCTCAAGCGTCGGCTGCTGCGCCAGCCAGCGTGCGAACGACGCTTCGTCTTCCACCACCACCACGCCGCGCATGTTGGAGTGGCCGATGCCGCAAAGCTGCGCACACAGGATGTCGTACCGGCCCGCCTTGGTGGGCGTGAACCAGAACGTGGTGATCATGCCCGGCACCATGTTCATGCGCGCCCGGAACGGCGGCACATAGAAGTCGTGCAGCACGTCGCGCGAGCGTGTCAGCACCTGCACGGGGCGGTTCAGCGGCAGGTGTACTTCGGGCGCGTCGATCAGGTGGTTGTCGCGCCCGTTCGGGTCCGCCGGGTTCAGGCCAAACGGGTTGTCGTCGCTGATGTACTTCACGTCGGTCGTGCCGAGCTTGCCGCCTGCGCCGGCAAAGCGGAAACGCCATTGCCATTGCTGGCCGAGCACCTCCATCTGCAGCGCGTTGGCAGGGGGGCGCACGTAGTCGGCGTAGACAAACAGGCCCGGCGCCAGCAGCGCCGCCACGCCCACGGAGGTGATGCCGATCAGCCACCATTCCAGGCGGCGGTTGTGCGGTTCGTACGTGGCGCGATGGCCGTCACGATGACGGTAGCGCACGAGTGCCGCAACGATGAAGAGATTGATGGCGATGAACAGCGCGCCGGTGATGATGATGGTGATCGTGAGCGTGTCGTCCATGCGCACCCAGTTGGATGCGATTGGCGTGATCCACCACGGGCTGACAAAGTGAAACCCCACCGCCAGCACGACGATCAGCACAAGCGCAATCGCAAGGGCCATGGGCACCTCCTGCCGAGGGTGATCCTCAACACGCTACAGACAGGCTAGGTCGCGTGATTGGATCGTGCAAGGCAACGAAAGGAGGACGCGCGCCCGGCATGCGGATTGCGCCAACACACGTTTTGCGTGCTGCGATGCAATGCAAAACGGCCACCTCCGGCATGTCGTGCCGCAGGCGGCCGTCTCCTGATGGCGCCGGGTGTCTTGCGGCGCCGCAGGAAAAAACGGCGCGTCAGTGCATCGTTTCCTGGGCGCGCCGCTCCAGCATGCCGTACGTGACGGCGGTCACCGCGCCAAACAGCAGGTTCGCCAGCAATGGCCCCGAGCCGCGTTCCGATGCAAACCACGGAAACACTGCCGTCATGCCGTAGAAGTTGACGACGTACGCGACGATCCCAAAGGCCAGCCCGATGGCGGCGAGCATGCCCATGCTCGAATCGAAGTGGAACGGCGCGATGATGGCCCCGAGAATCATCCCCATGATGGCGCCCAGCACGAAGTGCAGTACCAACGCTGTCGCCACGATGCCGAAGCTGAACAGCGACATCTGCTCAAGCGCCCCCTGGCCCATGATCATGGCCGCGATCTTGTGCGTCGGGCGCCAAGGGCTTTCATTGAGCACCATGGTCGACCAGAAGAACTCCAGCACGATGACCAGTGCGCCACCTACAATGCCTGCCACGCCCGCAGCCAGCCAGTCCGGCATGCGGCGCTCCCAATGATGCGATTGCATATGCAGTTCCATACGAACCTCCTGCTGATGTATCCGCGTCAGCACTTATGGATCGGAAGCGCCACTCGCAATGCTTCAGAGCGCCACTCGCTAAGTGCCCTTTTGCGTAACTCAGTCTGGCAGATACGGGTGCCAACGCAAGGTACAAAAACCCTGCGCATCACACAGCACCACGGCGTTCTGCTCGAAGGTCAGCATCAGGGTGTCGGCGATCGTCGGATCATCGATGAACAGCAGCAGGCTGGGCTCCGGTGCCCACGCATTGGATGTGCCCGCAGGCGTGTTTTCAGGTGGGCCGCCCTCGCCGGTGAGCCACGACATGCCGCGCGCGATGGCCCAGGCAAGCAGCTCGGCCTGGCGGGCGGCGTTCTCTTCTGCAGAGACCGGGTGGGAGAACGGTTGATACGCCGTCACGAAGGCAGCCCATGGTGCTTCAGCCTGCGCGAGGAGCGCGGCCACACGCGGGCTGGCGGCGTCGATGGGCAGCAGCACATCGCCTTGCGGCGACACGACGCGATACCGCGCGTTGCGGTATGCGGCGATCAGATCAGGTGTGAGGGCGGGTGGATGACGGTGCATTGTTGTGTCACTTCGTCACGGCCATCTGATTTGGCGCAACGCAAAAGGGCCGTGGATGTCACAGAATACGCATGTGCCGGCAAAGCCGTGCCATTGCAACACGCAAACAACCACTCTCCTGCGAGGCTTCAACCATGTACAAGAAAATCCTGGTCGCCGTGGACGGCAGCGAAACCAGCAAACTGGCCCTGACCGAAGCTGTGCGCCTGGCCAAGGCGTTTCAGAGCACCGTGCGCGCCGTGTATATCGTCGACAGCCCGGCCATGCTGTTCGACGTCGGCTACTACGACCCGACCGAGCTGCGCAAATCGTTCGTCCAGGCTGGCACGGCGCTGCTGGCGGATGTCGGCTCTGCACTCACCAAGGAAGGCCTGACGTACGAGACCACGCTGGTGGAAACCGAAAGCGTGGGCGAAGACGTGGCCGGTGCCCTGCAGCGCGAAGCCGCACAGAGCGGCGCTGATGTGGTCGTGATCGGCACGCACGGCCGCCGTGGTCTGGCGCACGCCATGCTGGGCAGCGTGGCCGAGAAGTTCATCCGCCAGGCCACCACGCCGGTCCTGCTGGTGCGCGGGCCTGCCAAGGGCTGACGCAACGCCGGCCCGATGGCGACGGGTGCCTCCGCCTGTGCCGGATATCATGTTGGGATCACGGGCCGCCGCCTAACAGGCGCACGACCGGCCTCGCTCCCAACACATCCGTCGCCATCCCATCATGAACGTCAATCCCGACGCGCCTGCGCGCCGCACCATCCGCACTCTCACCGCACTTGAAGGACGCGTGCTTGGCGTCCTGGTCGAGAAGCAGAAGACGGTGCCTGACACCTACCCACTGACGCTCAACACGCTGGCTTCGGGCTGCAATCAGAAGACCGCACGCGCCCCGGTAATGTCCGTTACCGAAGCCGAGATCCTCACAGCCATTGACGGCCTGAAATCGCTGAGCCTGGTCATGGAGGGCAGCAGCAGCCGCGTGCCGCGCTTCGAGCACAACATGAATCGCGTGCTCGGTGTGCCCAGCCAAGCCATTGCGTTGCTGACCGTGCTGCTGCTGCGCGGCCCACAGACCGCCGCCGAGCTGCGGCTGAACGCCGCAAGGCTCCACGCCTTTGCCGACATTTCGTCCGTCGAAGCGTTTCTGGAAGAGATGGCCGAAAGCGATCCGCCGACCGCCGTAAAGTTGGCGCGCACGCCGGGCGAGCGTGAAAGCCGTTGGATGCATCTGCTATGCGGTGAAGTCACGCAGACCGACATGCCGCAGAGCAGCGCTGCCGACGAGGCCATCGCGCCTTCCGAGTTCGAAGCGCTCAAAGCGGAGCAGAAGCGCTTGGCTGACCAAGTGGCCCGGCTTCAAGCGCTCGTCGAACAGATGGCCGGAGAGTTGGGCATCTCGATTGACACGTCGACGCTGTAATCACCGCCGGTCAAGCTCGGCAAATGTGATCCTTGGTCGACATTATTTGTCATTCTCAGATAGTATTGGCCCGCCCTCACGCAATGCGGTTCCGCGCTGAGGCATGGACTCAATCGATCCTGTCCAGAAGCGGCTGAGTGATGGGTCCCGAATGCGGATCGCATCAGGCTGTGACGACCGCAGGTCAATACCGGCAATAGAGGATGCACGAGATGACGACGATTAACGTCGCAGGTACGAGCGTGAACTATTCGGCAACGGGTGCGGGCCCGGGCCTGGTGTTCGTGCACGGAACAAGCGTTGATGCGCAGGGCAATTTCGGCCACGTGGTCGACCGCTTTGCCGACCAACGGCGGGTGATCTGCCCCAACTACGGCGGGGCCGGTCATTCGACGATCCCCGATGGGAGTCTGGCGCTGGACACCCTGGTGGAACAGATTGCCGGAACGATTCGCCATGCGGCGACAGCCCCGGTCGATCTGGTGGGCGACTCGCTTGGCGCTGTGGTTGCGGCCGCGACGGCAGCGCGCTATCCGGCGTTGGTGCGCAAGCTGGTGCTGGTGGCAGGGTGGGCCGACAGCGGCGATGCGCGGCACAAGATGGTGTTCGATACCTGGGCGCGCCTGGCGGCGAGCGATGCCGAACTCGCGAGCCGCTATGGCATGGCACTGGCTGTGAAGCCCGCGTTCCTCACCGCGCTCGGCGAGGCCACGATTGCAGCGTTGAGCCGCCAACCCGCTCCGTCGGAGACAGGACGGCGCATTGACCTGGGTTCGCGGATCGACATACGGGACGCAGCGCGTACGATCACGGCGCCGACGCTGATCATTCGCGGGTCACACGACTATTTGATCCCGCCCTATCAAACTGCGCTGCTACGCACGCTGATCAACAACAGTCAGGACGTGGAAGTCGACAGCGGCCATGCGGTCTTTCTCGAAAAGGGCGATGAGGTCGTGGCAATCATCCGGGAATTTCTGTTCGCCCACGCGATGTAGCTAGCTGTGTGCAGGCCCGGGCATCGCGCCCGCACACATTGACATCAACTCACGCGCCCGCTGACACAAACAGCGTGCAGGCGCCTTCTTCCGCCGCCGATACGTTGCGGCGGAAGCCCGAGAACAAGTCCCGCCCAACACCCGCGTGGTAGTGCGCCAGGTCTGGCGTCGTGACCTGGCGGGCATTCCATTCCGCCTCCGGCACACGCACTTGCAGCGTGCCGGCTTCGGCATCCAGCACGACGACATCGCCATCGCGCACACGCGCCAGCGGCCCACCGTTAAGCGCTTCCGGCGTGATGTGGATGGCGGCCGGCACTTTGCCCGACGCGCCCGACATGCGCCCGTCCGTGACCAGCGCCACCTTGAAGCCGCGCTCCTGCAGCACCGACAGCGTGGGCGTGAGCTTGTGCAGCTCGGGCATGCCATTGGCGGCCGGGCCCTGGTACGGCAGCACGGCGATGAAGTCGCGTTCCAGCTCGCCGGCCTTGAAGGCGTGGATCAGATCATCCTGCGCAAGGAACACGCGCGCCGGGGCTTCCACAAAGCGATGCTCCGGCTTGACCGCCGACACCTTGATCACCGAGCGCCCGAGGTTGCCGTCCAGCACGCGCAGGCCGCCATCTGCCGAGAACGGCTCGGCCACGCCGCGCACGATGTTGGTGTCGAGCGACGCTGCCGCACCGTCGCGCCACACCAGCGTGCCGCCTTCCAGGAAGGGCTCTTGCGCATGACGGCGCAGACCCTTGCCCATGACGGTGGTCACATCGTCGTGCAGCAGGCCGGCGTCGATCAGCTCGCGAATCACGATCGACAAACCGCCCGCCGCCTGGAATTCGTTCACATCGGCCTTGCCGTTCGGGTACACGCGCGCCAACAGTGGAATGACGCCCGACAGATCGTTGAAGTCATCCCACGTGAGCAAAATGCCTGCCGCACGTGCCATGGCAATCAGATGCAGCGTGTGGTTGGTCGAGCCGCCCGTCGCCAGCAGGCCGACGATGCCATTGACGAAGGCGCGCTCGTCCAGCACATCGGCAATCGGTGTGAACTGTTCGCCGCCGTACACGAGCTTGAGCACCTGGCGGGCGGACTCGCGTGTGAGTGCTTCGCGCATCGGCGTGCCCGGGTTGATGAAGGCGGTGCCCGGCAGGTGCAGGCCCATGACCTCCATCAGCATCTGGTTGGAGTTGGCGGTGCCGTAGAACGTGCAGGTGCCGGCGCCGTGGTACGACTTGGATTCCGCTTCCAGCAGGTCAGCGCGCGAGAGTTTGCCCTCGGCGTAGCGCTGGCGTGTTTGGGCCTTCTCGTCGTTGCTCATGCCGGTGGTCATCGGGCCGGCCGGCACAAAGATGGCCGGCAGATGGCCGAACGACAGCGCGCCAATGACGAGCCCCGGCACGATCTTGTCGCACACCCCCAGGTACAGCGCCGCATCGAACATCTGGTGCGACAGCGCCACAGCGGTCGACAGCGCAATCGTGTCGCGCGAGAACAGCGACAGCTCCATGCCGTCCTGCCCCTGCGTCACGCCATCGCACATGGCCGGTACGCCGCCGGCATATTGCGCGGTGCCGCCGGCTTCCAGTGCAGTTTCCTTGATCCACGCCGGAAACGCTTCCAGCGGTTGGTGCGCCGACAGCATGTCGTTGTACGCCGAGACGATGCCGATGTTGGGCCGCTCCAGCGCCTTCAGGCGGATCTTCGCCTCGCCCGGCATGGCAGCAAAGCCGTGGGCGAGGTTCGTGCACGACAGCAGCGAGCGCTCGACCTTGCGGCCGATGTTCTTGCGCGTGACATCCAGGTAGGCCTGACGGGGGCCGCGGCTGCGGTCGATGATGCGCTGGGTGACGTCGGCCACAACGTTGTGCAGGCGGTGCGGGGCCATACGGGTTCTCCTGGTGGGGGTCCGGGGTGGGACGGAATGCTGTAATTTTCCTACAAACGGGCCGTTCGTGGTGCAGGGTTTTCCACAGGTGCCGGTTGTGTTCTGGCGCCTGAGCACGCGAATTGCGTGCCCGAAGAGGCGCCAATATGCTAGCTGTGCGGCATTTCCGGCAGATTGCGGTTGACCGGAAAACAGTGCCGGGGGCGGCCGCAACAACGCCTTGCCGGTGATGTAGTAATACTACAGAATGGGCGAGAAAAGCACGTTGCCCCGCTAGCCGCCACAAAACGCGCTCACAATGAATCGGCGCGATTCCTGCGCGTTTTCTAGGCTAGCCTAATCAGTGGCTCACACACAGGAGATGACGATGTCGGTGCCCGCATTCGACATGGTGTTGTTTGGCGGTACGGGCGATCTGGCCCGCCGTAAGCTGATTCCGGCCTTGTTCGATGCGCACCAGGGCGGCGAACTGCACCCGCGCGGGCGGATCTTCGCCATCGGCACCCAACCGCTGGAAACCGCGGGCTACCTGGCCTTGCTGGAGCGTGAAACGCGGCCGACCATGCGCCTGTACTCCGGCGCACCCGTGTCGGACGACGCCTGGGAGTCGTTCGCCAAGCGCATCGTCTATCAGCAGGTCGATGCCCGCAAACCGGAACATTTCGACGGGCTGGCCGCTGCACTGGGCGAGGATCGTGCGCCCGTGACGGTGTGCTACCTGGCCACCGCGCCTGGCATCTTCATCGACATCTGCGCGCAGCTCGCCCGCGTTGGCCTGAATACGCCCAACGTGCGGCTCGTGCTGGAAAAGCCGCTGGGCACCGATCTCGCGTCGAACGAGCGCATCAACTCCGCCGTGGCCGAGTTCTTTGCTGAAGAGCAGATCTACCGGATCGACCACTACCTCGGGAAAGAGTCCGTCCAGAACCTGATGGCCATCCGCTTCGGCAATGCGCTGTTCGAGCCGCTGTGGCGCCGCGAGTGGATCAAGGATGTGCAGATCACCATTGCCGAGCAGCTCGGCGTGGAAAAGCGCGGCGACTTCTATGACGGTGTCGGCGCGCTGCGCGACATGGTGCAGAACCACCTACTGCAGCTGCTGTGTATCGTCGCCATGGAGCCGCCGTCGAGCCTGTCGCAAGACGCCATCCGCGACGAGAAGCTCAAGATCCTCAAGGCGCTCAAGCCGATCCCCCTGCAGGAAGTGCCCGAGAAGACCGTGCGCGGCCAGTATCTGGAAGGGGCCATCGCCGGGCAGCCGGTGCAGGGCTATTTGCACGAGCAGGGCATTCCGCCGGACAGCCGCACCGAAACGTTTGTCGCCATCAAGGCCGAGATTGCCAACTGGCGCTGGGCCGGCGTGCCGTTCTACCTGCGCACCGGCAAGCGCATGCCGCAGCGGCTGGCAGAGATCGTGGTGCGCTTTCATGACGTGCCGCACGCGTTGTTTCCGAAGCCGCTGATCCAGTTTCCCGAAAACCGTCTCGTGATTCGCCTGCAGCCCGAAGAAAGCATCCGCCTGCAGTTCCTGACCAAGACGCCGGGTGCGGCGCTGGGCCTGCAGCCTTCCACGCTGGATCTGGACTTCACCAACCACGGCGGCGTGCGCCATGCCGGTGCGTATGAGCGTCTGCTGATGGATGCCGTCAACGGCAAGCTGGGCCTGTTCGTGCGTCGTGACGAGCAAGCCGAGGCGTGGCGCTGGGTCGAGCCCATCATTGAAGCGTGGAATGAGGCACGTACGCCACCCAAGGGCTATACGGCGGGCAGCTGGGGGCCGGCTGCGTCGAGCGCACTGCTCTCGCGCGATGCCGCCGCCTGGCACGAGGAGATGTGATGACGATGCAGTGGCACGTCTCGTCGGATGCGTCAGCGCAAGTCGCGTCGCTGGCGGATGCCATCGCTGGTGCGCTGACGCGTTTGATCGACGCGCAGGGCAGTGCTTGCCTAGCCGTATCCGGCGGGCGCTCGCCCATCGCCTTGTTTGCCGCGCTGCGTGTACTGCCGCTGCGCTGGGCCGATGTGTCGATCACGCTGGTCGACGAGCGCGCCGTGCCGCCCGAGCATGCCGACAGCAACGCGCGCCTGGTACGCGAGCATCTGCTGCAGGACGGTGCTGCTGCCGCGCGTTTCTTTCCGCTGGTGCTGTCCGCACACGTGCATGGCGATTCCGTGGATGTGGATGCATGTGTGGCCACCGCCAACGATCCGTTTCAGCAACCCGACGTCGTGATCCTCGGCATGGGGGACGACGGCCATACGGCATCGCTGTTTCCCGATGCAGCAGAACTGGACGAGGGCATCGACCGCAAGCATGCGCCTGCGTATTTGCCGGTGCGCCCGGGTGTGGCGCCGCATCGGCGCATCAGCTTGAACCTGTCGGCGCTGTGCGCGGCGCGGCAGTTGTTCCTGTCGATCACGGGGCCGGTCAAGCGCACGGTATTCGACGAGGCTGCACAGGGCGCGACACAGCGCGCGCTGCCGGTGAGCTACGTCATTCATCAGCGGGAGGTACCGCTCGATGTCTATTGGACTGCATGAAGTGAGCGCGGGCACTGAGGCCGACCGATTGGCCCACACGCTGGCCTACCCGCGCCTGGTGGCCGACGTGGGCGGCACCAACGTGCGCTTTGCGCTGGAGATGGCGCCCATGCGCCTCGCCCACATCGGCGTGCTGGCCGGTGACGACTACCCTTCGCTCGAAGCGGCCATGCGCGCGTATCTTGCGGCGCTACCGCGTGAGATTGCGGCCACGGGTGTCAGGCATGCCGCCATTGGCATCGCCAACCCGGTGCTGGGTGACCAGATTCGCATGACCAATCGCGACTGGGCGTTTTCCATTGAAGCGATGCGGCAGTCGTTGGGCTTCGACACCTTTGTCGTACTCAATGACTTTGCCGCGCTGGCCCACGCGCTGCCGTACTTGCCGGCGGACGAGCTGGAGCAGGTGGGCGGTGGTGCGGGCCTGACCGATGCGCCGCGCGCGCTGCTGGGCGCTGGCACGGGCCTGGGCGTGGCGTCATTGCTGCCCACGCCGGATGGTCGCTCGGGTGTGCGTTATATCGCCGTGGCGGGTGAGGGCGGCCACGTCGCCTTCCCGCCAATGAACGACGAGGAAGTCGCGATCTGGAAATTCGCGCGTGACCGCTTTGGTCACGTGTCGGCCGAGCGCCTGATTTCAGGTATGGGGCTGGAGCTGATCTACGAAGCGCTGGGCGCATGCTTTGACCTCTGGCAGCAAGGCCCCGCCGTGCGCCGCGCCGCAGACATCACCGCAATCGCCCTCGGCGAGATAGAAGACAACCTGGGCGATCATGCCCGCTGCCGCTATGCGGTCGACACGTTCTGCGCGTTCCTGGGCACCATCGCGGCCAACTTGGCCGTCACGCTCGGTGCGCGGGGCGGTGTGTATATCGGCGGCGGCATCGTGCCGCGCTTGGGGCCGACCTTTGCCAACTCGCCGTTCCGTCGGCGTTTTGAAGACAAGGGGCGTTTCTCGGCCTATGTGGCATCAATGCCGGTGTATGTGATTCACTCGCCGTACCCCGCGCTCATCGGCCTGTGCGCGGCGATGGACCACGCGGTCGCACAAGGGCATTGATCGCGCCTGGTGTGGGTGCGGTAGATGATGCGTTTGTCATCTGCGCGCCACGTTCGCGTTGGGGGCCGCCGTCTACGCTGACCCTGTCTCTGACACGACGACAGGAGTTTGCGATGACCTTCTCTGCTGCCTTTGTATTGCCCGCCGCGCTTTCGCTTGCGGCGTTTCTCAGTGCCAGTCCGGCGTTGGCCGTCACGCAGATGACGGTGCAGGAAGCCGCTCGGCCGGGCGCTTACGCCTATCTGTTCGGCGCGCCCGCGGATGCGAAGACGGCAACGCGCGCGATCGAGTTGCGCGGGCAGCGTGTTGTGCGTGTGGCTTCGGGGGAGACGGTGGCGTTCAGCAGCGGCACGCGTATCGGCGCATGGCATTTCACGCCGCGCGCCGACAGCACGACGGTGGCACTCAGCGAACTGTTGCCCGCCATGCCCGGCGGTGCGCAGGTAACTGTGCTGATCGAGCGCAGTCCGATCTACTCCGGCAACTGACGGTCTTGCGGAATGGCACTGCCCTTGCGCAGCGCCACTTCCAGCACCAGCGCATCGAGCAGCGCCAGGTGCAGCAGCCGCGCGACCATGGAGCGGTCGGCCACGTCGGCGACCACGTCGGCGGGTAGTACCACATCAGCCAGCGCGGCCAGTGCGCTGTCGGGCGCCGTCACGGCAATCACGTGCACACCCAGTTCACGCACGCGTTCCACGGCCGTCTGCAATTCGGGCAGCGCGCCCGACTTGGAAATGGCGATCACCACGTCACCCGCCTGCAGCACGTTCAACGACATCGACACGAGGTACGGATCGCTGTACGCATTGGCGGGAATGCCGTAGCGGAAGAACTTGGTCTGCGCATCGGCCGCCACCACGCCGGAACTGCCGAAGCCGTACAGGTCGATGCGGTGGGCAGCGTCGACCAGTGCAACGGCGGCTTCCAGCGCGTGTGGGTCGAGCCGGTCCTGCAAGGCGGCGAGTGCGTCGATGGTGTTCTGCAGCACGCGCGTGCCCGGCGGCGGTGCGGCGCGTTCCGGCGCGGCACCGCGTGCGCCGTCGTGCGCCACATCGCCGAGGTTGCCTTGGGCCAGCCGCAGCTTGAAATCCGACAGGCCGTGACAGCCCATCGAACGGCAGAAGCGGATCACCGTCGGCTGACTGACGCCGGCCTCACGCGCGATGGCTGCCACGGGCAGGCTCAGCACCGTGCCCGGCTGGCGCAGCACCCAGTCGGCCACTTGGCGCTCCGCTGGCGACAGCGATGCACGTGCCGCGCGGATGCGCTCGCGCAAGTCGGTCGAAGTGTTGGCGGGGCCGGGGGAAGTGGCTGGCAGGGCGCTCATCTGCGCGCGGGTGTCGGGTGGTTGATCGCGTCACGATAAAGGCAAGCGCTGCCTTGCGCAACCGCCTGCTTAGGTGTGGATGGCTCCGCCTGCAACTGTATGTTTTTGCACTGTTGCAGGGGCGAGGTGGTGGATACGGTGAACGACGCCACGGGCGCCACAAGCGCGGTGGCTCCACAACGTCGTACTCCTAAAAGGGACATCCGATGAACCGTACTGCCACCCCCATGCAGCATCTTTCCTCCCTATGCCGTCACCTGGCCCGCGCATGGCCGCTGGTGCTGGCGGCTGGGTCCGTGCATGCCGCCACGGATTGGGTCGACACCCACACCAAGGCCTTCGTTACGGGCCCCCAGCTCATGGCGCGCGGTGCCGCCAACGAGGTCGCACCCGGACAGACCACCGATGTGCTGATCAGCCTCACGCCGCGCAACGAAGCCAAGCTCAAGGCGCTCGCGCACGACGTGAACAATCCGCGCAGCGTGCACTATCGCCAGTACCTCACGAGCGCACAGTTCCTGGCTGACCATGCGCCCACCCAGGCGCAGGTCGATGCGGTGGTGAGCTATCTGCGCCAGAACGGCTTCATCGACATCGAGGTCGCGCCCAACCGGCTGCTGGTGTCGGCACGCGGTACGGCGGGCACGGTCAAGACCGCATTCAATACGCCGCTGGTGCACTACCAGTTTGCGGGCCGCAGCGGTTTTGCCAATAGCGGCAAGGCTCAGGTGCCGCGTGCGCTGGGCGGCATCGTTGGCTCCGTGCTGGGTCTGCAGAACGTGACGCGCGCCCGCCCGCTGTTGCACGTGGGCGACGTGGCAGAAGCCCGCACGCTGGCTGCGGGCACCGCCACCGGCCACTATCCGAAGGAATTCCCGGCCTTGTACGGCGCTACCGGCGTGCCGACGGCCAGCGGCACCACCATCGGCATCATCACCATTGGCGGTGTGTCGCAAACGCTGCGTGACTTGCGCACCTTCACCAGCAGCAATGGTTACGCCACCGTTTCCACGCAAACCATCAAGACCAACGGCACCAGCGGCAACTACGCCGACGACCAGGACGGCCAGGGCGAGTGGAACCTCGATAGCCAATCCATCGTGGGTGCGGCAGGCGGCGCAGTCGGCAAGCTGGCCTTCTACATGGCGGATCTGAACGCGCCGGGCAACACGGGCCTGACCAAGGCGTTCAACAAGGCGGTGACGGACAACACGGCCAAGATCATCAACGTGTCGCTCGGCTGGTGCGAGAACGACGCCAACGCCGACGGCACGCTCAACGCTGAAGAGGCCATCTTCACCACGGCCGCCGCGCAGGGGCAGACGTTCTCCGTCTCCTCCGGTGACGAGGGGGTGTACGAGTGCAACAACCGTGGCTATCCGGATGGTGGCAACTACAGCGTGTCGTGGCCGGCATCGTCGCCGCACGTGCTGGCCATTGGCGGCACGACGCTCTACACCAGTGGTTCGAGCTTCGCCAGCGAAACCGTGTGGAACGAAGGCCTGGATGGCAACGGCAAGCTGTGGGCTACTGGCGGCGGCATCAGCCAGATCCTGCCCGCGCCTGCCTGGCAGGGCGGCAACGCCCGCCTGCTGCCCGACGTGTCGTTCGATGCCGCGCAAAGTACTGGCGCCTACATCTACAACTACGGGCAACTGCAGCAGATTGGCGGCACCAGCCTGTCGTCGCCGATCTTCGTGGGCTTCTGGGCGCGCCTGCTGGCGGCCAACGGCAACTTGGGCTTCCCAGCTGCGCGGTTGTACAGCGCCATTCCGGCCAATGCCTCGCTGCTGCAGTACGACGTGGTGTCGGGCAACAACGGCTATCAGGGTTACGGCTACAACGCGGCCCAGGGCTGGGACTACCCGACGGGTTGGGGCAGCCTGAACATCGGTGCGTTGAACCAGCTCATCCGGTCGGGCGGGTTCTGATCGCTACGTGGGCGTGGTTGGCTAGCGGCCGGCAAGGGGCGGCCGCTAGCGCCCAGGCGATTCGCCCAGGTGGCGCTTGAGCTTGCCGAGCAGGTCGGCGAGCTGGCCCTGCTCTTCGCCGCTCAGGCCGTCGAACAGGGCGATCACCCACTGCTCGTGCAACGCCGCCATCTCCGCAAACTGGGTCTTGCCCTTGTCCGTCAGGCAGACCGTGTAGGCTCGCCGGTCGCGCGGGTCATCACGGCGCTCGATCAGGCCTTCTTCGACCAGGCGATCAGTGATGCCGGTCACGTTTCCGCCGGACACCATCAGCAGCCGCGACAGTTCGCGCATCTTCAGCCCTTGCGGATGGCGCTCAAGCTGCGCCATCAGGTCGAAGCGCGGCAGGGTGGTCTCGAAGCGGGTGCGCAGCTGGCTGCGCAGTTCCGTTTCGATCAGGCTGTGGCAGGTCAGCAGCCGCAACCACACGCGCAGCGCACCGTGGTTGCCGGCGGATGGGGGCTTCGAGTCGGGGCGGACGGCGCCGCCATGCTGCGGTTCCGTCTTGCCTTTGCGCCGGTTGCGTGGAGCGTTCACGATGTCTGCCAAGCGTTGTGCATGCTTGCCGGCGCGGTCCTACGCACGACAGACATCGATCAATTCCAGCGATGCCTCGAACAACGGTGACTGCGGTTGCGCGAAGGCTTCGCACAGGCTCAGGTGATCGTCCGCCGGCATGTCGACCGCACCGCGCCAGCCATCGGACCAGGCATCGGCAAGCAGCGCCAGTTGGCGTTTGAACTCGCTGCTTTCCCGGCCACCCACGGCGCCGATCAGCGGGGTGTTCGCCACCGGCATTTGGTGGATCGGGCTCAAGGTCGCAATGCGCTCCGGCGTGAAATGGAGGTCGTTGTGCAAGACCGGCACCTGCGCCAGCGGCGCAAGGTCGGCCAGCGGCGACAGCGCAATGCCGCCTGCCAGCAGCCGTGCCGGCAGGGCTGCATCCAACGCAGGCCAGTCGGTCGCAATGGCCATGCACGTCAGGTGCCCGCCCGCCGAGTGGCCCGACACGACCATGCGGCGGCGATCGATGCCGTAGGTGTCTGCCTGGCTGTACAGCCAGGCGATGGCCCGACGCGTTTGGTCGACGATGGTCTCCAGCGTCGTGGCCGGAGCCAGGCCGTAGTTGACGACGGCCACGGACACGCCGCGCTGCACGTAAGCGGGAGCGACCCAGGCGAAATCGTCCTTGTGCAGGCGCCGCCAGAAGCCACCGTGCAGGAAGACCAGCAGGGGTGCGTTGTGCGTGGCCGGTGCGGCGCAGAACAGGTCGAGCTGTTCCGCTTCGCCCGGCCCGTATGGCAGGTTGTAGTGACCGGGCAGCCGGTTCGGCCCGTCGCGCAGCGCGCGGGAGCGCTCGGTCCACGACGACAGGGTCGATGCAAAGGCCGGCACGAAGGCCGAGACATCGTATTCGCGCGCCAGGTCCACCGCCGGCGCATGCATCGGTTCAGACGCCAAGATAGCGCTCCCACAGGTCGGGCTGCGCCGCCAGGCGGGCGTTGTCGCCCGTCCACGGCACGTGGCCTTTTTCAATGAAGACGTGGTGGTCGGCCACGCGCTGGATTTCCTTCAGGTACTTGTCGATCACTAGGATGGTTTGGCCGGCGGCCTTCAGGCGGGCCAGCACGTTCCAGATCTCGCGGCGGATCAGTGGCGAGATGCCCTCGGTCGCCTCGTCCAGGATCAGCAGATGCGGGTTGGTCATCAATGCACGGCCGATGGCCAGCATCTGCTGCTCGCCGCCGGACAATTCGTTGCCCATGTTGTCGCTGCGCTCTTTCAGGCGCGGGAACAGGGCGTGGATGCGGTCGAGGTTCCAAGGGTCTGCACTACCGCTGCGGTTGCCGGCAAAGGCGGCGAGGTTTTCGCGCACAGTCAGGTTCGGAAAGATCTGCCGGCCTTCCGGCACCAGCGCAATACCCATCTGCGCGATGCGTTCGGTGGAGCGGCCGTTGATGCGCTCGCCGCGGAAGCGGATCTCGCCGCGCCAGGCGGGCAGCAGGTTGAACAGCACCTTGAGCGTGGTGGTCTTGCCCATGCCGTTGCGGCCGAGCAGGGTAGTTACCTGGCCGGCGCGCAGTTCGAAATCCATGCCGAACAGCACCTGGCTCTGGCCGTAGCCGGATTCCACGTGTTCAAACGAAAGCAGGGCGCTCATCTCAGATCACTATCGTGTGGGTGGCAGGCGCCTCGTCGGCGGTGTCGCTGTCGTTGCCGAGGTAGGCCTGGATGACGGCCGGATTGGCACGGATGTCTGCCGGCGCACCCGTGGCGATGACGTGGCCGGCGACCAGCACCGAAATCCGGTCGGCCAGGCGGAACACCGCATCCATGTCGTGCTCGACCAGCACGATGGTGTACGTGCCGCGCAGCGCCTGAATCAAATCGGCCATGCGCTGGGATTCCTCCGGATCGGTACCGGCCATCGGCTCGTCCAGCAGCAGCACGGCCGGTTGGCAGGCCAGCGCCATGCCCAGTTCCAGCGCGCGCTGCTTGCCGTGCGAGAGCGTGCCGACCACGCGGTTCAGCGCATCGCTCAGTCCGACGACGTGGGCGATCTCCTGCGCGGCGGCGTCCAACTCCGATTCACCGGCCACCACGCCCAGCACGTCGAAGGAGTGGCCCGTGCGTGCCTGCGCGGCGAGCGCGAGGTTCTCGCGCACCGTCAGGCGGGCAAACAGCGTCGTGATCTGGTACGAGCGCGCGATGCCCGCCGCCACGCGCTGATGCACGCGCTGGCGCGTGACGTCGTTGCCGCGGAACAGGATGCGGCCGCTGTCGGAGGCCAGTTCGCCCGACAGTTGCGCCAACAGCGTGGTTTTGCCGGCGCCGTTCGGGCCGATCAGCGCATGGACCTCGCCGGCGGCGATTTCCAGACTGCAGTCGTTGGTGGCCGCCAGCCCACCAAAGCGCTTGAAGAGATGATCAACCTGCAGGATCGGGCTCACTGCGCACCTCCGCGGCGCAGCGCAGCGGCTATGCGGCCGCGCAGGCTCATGACGCCGTTGGGCGCCACCATCACGATCAACAGCAGCAGCGCGCCGAGCAGGAGGTTCCAGTGTTCGGTGTGCGAGGAGATGACCTCTTCCAGCAGCAGGAAGATGGCCGCGCCCGCAACGCCGCCCCAGAAATAGCCCGAGCCGCCCAGGATCACCATGACCATCAACAGGCCCGACTGGTGCCACGTGAGCGTATGCGGCGTGACGCCCAGGCTCAGGTTGGCCAGCAGTGCACCGGCCAGTCCTGCCAGCCCACCCGAGAGCGTGAAGGCCATCAGCTTGAGCCGGTAGACGGGGTAGCCGATGGCCGCCATGCGCCGTTCGTTCTCGCGGATGGCGACCAGCGCGCGGCCGAAGCGCGAGGCGACCAGGCGGTAGAGCAGGGCGAAGGCCAGCCCTGCGATGAAGAGGACGAAGTAGTAGAAGGCCACGTCGTCACCCAGCGACAGGCCGGGCACGTTCAGGCGGGTCGTCAACTGCAGGCCGTCGTCGCCGCCCAGCACCGGCAGCGACACCGTCAGCAGGTACAGCAACTGCGCAAAGGCCAGCGTGATCATGATGAAGTAGACGCCACTCGTGCGCAGGCTGGCCGCCCCGATCAGGAAGGCCGCCAGCGCGGCGACAGCCACGCCGGCCGGCACCGCCAGCCAGGCCGCCTGCACGCCCTGGTTCATCAGGAATGCCACGGTGTAGGCGCCGGTGCCGAGGAACGCCGCATGCCCGAGGCTGATCATGCCGCCGTACCCAAGCGCCAGATTGAGCGCACTGGCAGCCAGCGCCAGGATCAGGATGCGTGCGCCGAGCGTGATGTAGAAATCCGCGCCGATACCACGCATCAGCAGCGGGTACAGCGCCAGGCCGACCACCACGGCCAGCGCGGTCCAGCCGCCGGGCAGGCCGGCCGTCAGCGGTGTATCGGCGGGGCGCAGGTTCAGCAGAGACGGTTGTTGCGACATGCTCTTACCCCCGCGCCGGAAAGAGGCCCTTGGGCCGGAAGAACAGGATGCCCACCATCAGCAGGCTGACCAGCATGGAGGCGAGCGTGGCGCCGAGCGTGGCCGCCTCTGACACCGCAAGCGCCTTGAGCAGCGTGGTCATCACCAGCCGGCCCAGCGTGTCGATCATGCCCACCAGCAGGGCGCCTACCAGCGCGCCGCGCATCGACCCGATGCCGCCGATCACGATCACTTCGAAGGCCGGGATCAAGATCGATTCGCCCATGCCGATCGACACCGACAGCAGCGGCCCCAGCAGCGCCCCCGCCAGCGCACACAACGCGGCGCCCAGCGCAAAGACAAAGGTGAACAGCGGCTGGATGCGAACGCCCATGGTGGCCGCCATGGGCGGGTTGGAAGCGCCCGCCCGGATCCACATGCCGAGCCGCGTCTTGTTGACCAGCACATACAGCCCCACCGCCACCGCCACGCCCACGGCGATGATCACCAGGCGGTAGAGCGGGTACTGCAGATCGTCGCCCAGCAGATTGACGGAGCCCGAGAGGCTGTCGGGCATGCCGATCATCAGCGGTTGCGCGCCGAAGAGCATCTTCGTGGCCTCGTTGGCGATCAGGATCAGCGCAAAGGTGGCGAGCACCTGCGACAGATGCGGCATGCGCTGCAGCCGCTGGTAGAGCACCTTCTCCATCAGCGCGCCCAACAGCGCCGTGGCCACGATCGCCAGCAGCAGCGCGCCGAAGAAGTGGTGCACGAGCTGGTAGAACGCAGCCGCCAGGAAGGCGCCGATCATGTACAGCGAGCCATGGGCCAGGTTGATCAGGTCCATGATGCCGAACACGAGCGTCAGCCCGGCCGCCAGCAGGAACAGCATCAGCCCGTACTGCAGCCCGTTGAGGAATTGTTCAAGGATCAGTGCCAGCATGATGAAACCGCAGGGAAGCGCAGAGGCGTGAGGCCATCCAGGAGGGCCGCCCCGCGTGGCGCGAAGCGGCATCGGCATCGGTACAACGTCGGTGGTCCGCCCGCCTACTGCATCTTGCACTCGCCCACGTAGGTGTCGGCCAGCTTGTCGGCCACCTTGCCGATGTACTTGTTGCTGACGCTGCCGTCGGCGCTCTTCACGATCTCGCGCAGGTAGTAGGCCTGCTCCGGATAGTGGTTAGGGCCGAAGCGGTATTCGCCGCGCGTGGTGGGCGCCTTGACGGTTTCCAGGGCTTTGCGCAGCGCGGCCTTGTTGTCGAGCTTGCCGCCCACCTGCTTGACGGCTGCGTCGATCAGCAGGGCGGCGTCGTAGCCCTGCGATGCATACAGCGTCGGCAGGCGGCCATATTCCTTCTGGAAATCGGCAACGAACTGCTTGTTGGTGGGGTTGTCCATCTCGCGATACCAGTGCGAGGTGTTGTAGATGCCTTCCATGGCCGGGCCCACGGCCTTCACGACATCCTCGTCGGCGGAGAAGCCGGGCGCGTACAGCGGCGTCTTCTTGAGCAGGCCGGACTGCGCATATTGCTTGATGAAGTTCACGCCCATCGCGCCGGGCAGAAACACGTACAGCGCATCGGCATTGGCCGCGCGGATCTGCGCGATCTCGGCCGCGTAGTCGAGCTGGCCGAGCTTGGTCATGATCTCGTCGGCCACCGTGCCCTTGTAGTAGCGCTTCACGCCCGCCAGCGCGTCCTTGCCGCCCGGGTAGTTGGGCGCCAGCAGCACGGCCTTCTTGATGCCCTTGTCCTGCATGTACTTGCCCATCGCCTCGTGCAGGTTGTCGTTCTGCCAGGCCACGTTGAAGAAGTAAGGATTGCACTGCGCGCCCGCGTACTGGCTGGGCCCGGCGTTGGCCGAGACATAGAAGGTCTGCGCGTTGAAGAACGCCGGTCCCACGGCCAGCATGATGTTGGAGAAGACGATGCCGGTGCCGATGTCGACCTTGTCCTTCTTGATGAAGCGCTCGGCAATCTGCTTGCCCGTCTCGGGGTTCTGCGCGTCGTCGGCGATCAGCACGTCGGCCGGCAGGCCGCCCAGTTTCTTGTCCAGCCGCTTGAGCGCCAGGTTGAAGCCGTCCCGGATGTCGATGCCCAGGCTCGCGCCGGGGCCCGACAGCGTGGTCATCATGCCGATCTTGATGCCGTCGGCGGCCATGGCGCCCGCGGCCAATGTAGATAGCGCCGCGGCAAGAACGAGTGGCTTGAACATGGGGTCTCCTCGGTATTGGGGTGGATACGGCTTGGGGTGCTGCTGGCGGTGCGGCTCATGCGTGCGGCGCGAGATGAGGCGGGCGGTCGGCCGCATACCCTTCGCCTAGTGTGCGGGCTGGGGCGGGGCGCGTCCGGGTACGGTCGCACCAGGCTGCGCAGGGCCCGGCGGTGTGATGCCGGCTGCGAATGGTTTGAGTATCATTAATTTAGGTATGAACTATTTAAGCTGTCAATTGCCGCCGACTCGGGGTTTTCACGGCCCCTGCCGGTGCGGGAAGGCAGGCTTGTACGCCCTGCCACCCGTGTGCGATATGCGCAAAAAAGCGCATGGCGATTGGGTTTGCGCGGGATGCACACGGCGTTGTTGCGGCACGGCAAACGCCCGGCGGGCCGGGCGTAGACGGTGCGTCTCTTTCGGATGAAGGGGTAAACCAGAGGGGCCGTCGGGTCTTCATCAGGCAATCCCGATGGTGGGTCTTACAATGAGCCTTCCCCGGCTCATCATCTTTCTTGTCATGCGCGTACTGCTAGTCGAAGACGACGACATGATTGGCGACAGCGTGCGCAAGGGTTTGCGCCACGACGGTTTCGCCATCGATTGGGTGCGCGATGGCGACGCCGCCGTGCAGGCGGTCATCGCCCCTGGTGCTGCCGGCGCAGACCCCGGCACCTCCATGTTCGACCTGATGCTGCTTGACCTCGGCCTGCCCAAGCGTGACGGGCTGGAGGTGGTGCGCGAGGTGCGCCAGCGTGGCATCGCCATCCCCATCCTGATCCTGACCGCGCGCGACGCGGTGGCCGACCGTGTGGCCGGCCTCAACGCGGGGGCAGACGACTACCTCGTCAAGCCGTTCGACCTGCAGGAATTGGCTGCACGCATGCATGCCTTGCTGCGCCGCCAGGGCGGTCGTGCTGATCCGCTCATGCGCCATGGCGAGGTGCTGCTCAACCCCGTCACGCGCGAGGTGTTGCGCGCGGGTCTGCCGGTCAAGCTGTCGGGGCGCGAGTTTGCGGTGCTGCATGCACTGCTCGCGCGGCCGGGCAAGGTGTGGTCAATCGCACAGTTGCAGGACAACCTTTATGGCTGGGATGAAGAGGTCGGCAGCAACACGGTGGAGGTGTACATCCACGCGTTGCGCAAGAAGCTCGGCAGCCACTTCATCCAGAACATCCGTGGTGTGGGGTACGTCATTCCCCGCGAGACCTCAGTGTCGCCAGCGTCTCCTGTGGAACCAGCCGACGGCAAAGACCACCAATAGCACATGCAATCGATTCGAAAAACTCTGCTGTGGTGGCTGGCCGGCGGTCTGCTGGCGGCCATCGTCGTGGCGACCGGCCTGATCTACGCGCAGGCGCGCCAGGAAGCCAACGCATTGTTCGACTACCAGATGCAGCAGGTGGCCGCCGCGCTGCCGAGCCAGTGGATCGACCCGCCGCCGCCAGCACTGGCCGCCATCGCCGGGGACGACGATGTCGTGATCCGCATCTGGGACGACACCGGCCGCAGCCTCTACCTTTCGCACGCGCGTCCTGATTTGCCCGCCCGCGCGGCGCTCGGCTTCTCTGATGTACGCACGCCCGAGGGTCCGTGGCGGGTCTACAGCGTGGCCTATGGGCCGGCTGTTGTGCAGATCGCCCAGCCGTATAGCGCACGGCACGAAGTGGCCGCCCGCATGGCGCTGCGCACCGTGGCGCCGCTGCTGATCCTGCTGCCGCTGCTGGGCTGGATCGTGTGGCTGGCGGTGGGGCGCGGGCTGGCGCCGCTGGGCTCGGTCGCCAAGCAAGTGCAGGCGCGCGATGCCGCTGCGTTGTCGCCGCTGCCCACGCAGGGTTTGCCGGATGAGATTCGCCCGCTCACCAACGCGTTGAACGATCTGCTGGCCCGTCTGGGTGCGGCACTCGCGCATCAGCGTGCCTTCGTTGCGGATGCCGCGCATGCGCTGCGCACGCCGCTGGCCGCGCTCAAGCTGCAGCTGCAGGTGGCTGACCGTGCGCAGGATGAGGATGAGCGTCGCGCCGCGCATGCCGATCTGCATCGCGGCGTGGAGCGGATGATTCGCCTCGTGGGCCAGCTCCTGACGCTAGCGCGGCAGGAGCCCGGCGCGGCAGATACGCAGCGCGCGCCGGTTGCGCTCGATGCGGTGGCGGCTGATGTGGTGGCCGAGCTGTCGCCGGCGGCCATGCACAAGGGCATCGACCTCGGTATCGCCATGGAGTCGCAGCCCGCTTCAGTCACGGGCAACGGCGATGCGCTGCGCGTGCTGCTGGTCAACCTGGTCGACAACGCGCTCAACTACTGCCCGCGCGGCGCGCGGGTGGACGTATCGACGGGCCATGCGCCTGACGGCGGTGCACAGCTCGTGGTGGAAGACAACGGCCCCGGCATTCCCGCTGAAGAGCGCGAGCGTGTGCTCGACCGCTTCTACCGTCCCGCGCAGGCACCCACCGGCGGCAGCGGACTGGGTTTGGCGATCGTGCGCGAGATTGCACAGGGGCACGATGCCACGTTGGCGCTGGAGGAACGAGAGGGCGGCGGTTTGCGTGTGGTGCTGCGCTTTCCGTTCAAGGCGGCCGCCTAGCCGCTACCCTCCAGAAATACTTTGTTGCATGTGATGCCCGAGCATTTAAGTCTCGATTAAGTCTGCGTGCCTACGATGTTGGCAACCGATGGGCACGACAGGCGACCTTGTCAGTCGTGGCCCGCGTACCAAGCACGAGAGGACACGACAATGACGCGTCAAACCCTGACCCGCAGCGCGGTTGGTCTGGCCGCTGTGATGGCCGTTGCAGGTGGCTATGCCTATCTGCAGAAGGACATGATCTCGCATGCGGTGGCCGCACCGCTGGCGCCAGTGACTGCACAGGCTGCAGCGGGAGCCCCGATCGCGGTGGCTGCACCGATGGACTTCTCCGGCATCGTCGAGCGCTATGGTCCGGCGGTGGTCAACATCAGCACCACCGCGCATGCGCAACGCACCAGCATGCAAGGCCTGCCACCCGGCATGAGCCCGGACGACCCGTTTGCCGAATTCTTCAAGCGCTTCATGCCGCAGGTGCCGCAGCAGCGTGGCGACCAGATCGTGCGCGGGCTGGGTTCGGGCTTCATCGTCTCGGCCGATGGGCTGATCCTGACCAACGCCCACGTGGTGGATGGCGCGCAAGAGGTCAACGTCAAGCTGACCGACCGCCGCGAGTTCAAGGCCAAGGTGCTGGGCGTGGACAAGCAATCCGACGTGGCCGTGCTGCGTATCTCGGCCACCAACCTGCCCGTGGTGCAGATCGGCAACCCGGCCAACACCAAGGTGGGTGAGCCGGTGGCGGCCATCGGCTCGCCGTACGGTTTTGATAACACGGTCACGGCGGGCATCGTGAGCGCCAAGTCGCGTTCATTGCCAGACGATACGTATGTGCCCTTCATCCAGACGGATGTGGCCGTGAACCCCGGCAACTCGGGCGGCCCGCTGTTCAACGTGCGCGGCGAGGTGATCGGCATCAACTCGCAGATCTACAGCCAGACCGGCGGTTACCAGGGCCTGTCGTTTGCCATTCCGATTGATGTGGCGATGAAGGTGGAGCAGCAGCTCGTGTCCACCGGCAAGGTCACGCGCGGTCGCCTGGGCATTGCCGTGCAGGAGGTCAATCAGTCGCTGGCCGATTCCTTCAAGCTGCCCAAGCCTGAAGGTGCGCTCGTCAACTCGGTGGAGGCCGATGGCCCGGCCGCCAAGGCGGGCCTGCAAGCCGGTGACGTGATCTTGCAGATTAACGGTGCCCGCATCGACCACTCGGGCGACCTGCCGGAACAGGTTGCCGAGATCAAGCCAGGCACGACCGTGCCGATGCAAATCATCCGCCAGGGCAAGCCGACCACGCTGTCAGTCACCGTGGGTGCCGCCAAGGATGCGAAGGTGGCGGCCAACGAAAAGGCGACGCCTGACCAAGGCCGCCTGGGCCTGGCCGTGCGTCCGCTGCAACCGGAAGAGAAGCGTCAGAGCGGTCTGCCCGGCGGGCTGGTGGTGATGGATGCGACGGGGCCTGCGGCCAAGGTTGGTATTCAGCCGGGTGATGTGATTCTGTCGCTCAACGGTACGCCGGTGTCTTCTGCGCAGGAGCTGCGCACGCTGGTGGATCGCGCTGGCAAGCATGTTGCGCTGCTGGTGCAGCGGGACGATACGAAGATTTTCGTGCCGCTGGATTTGGGCTGAACCCACTCCCCAACACGCTTGAGACGCTTCTCCCCGGATGGCCGGTCTTGATGGACTGGCCATTTTCGTTGTTTGGTCAAAGGCTTGCCTTTCTTTCGCTCGATCGAAAGCAGCATGACAACCCGCGCCGGTACTGGCTGGATGACAAAGTGGCGCGGGTTCGGACGGGCCGCCATTTCCGCATATGGAACGGCCTCGAGGTCGGTCAGGGTGGGCTGTAGCTGTACCTATTTCTCTCTCGGGATGTCGCGTGTGGTTTTGGATTCGCTGTGCCCGGATGGCAACGCGCTCCGCAATGTCGCCATGGCCCTTCTTGATCAGCGCTTGCAGCAGGTGCGCGATGAGACCGCCCGTATGCGGTTCACGAGCCGCGCGGGTGGCCCGATGAAGAACTTCACAGCGGGCACGCCGCGCAAGCGTGGGTTTGGAATCCTTGCCCGTCAGTGCAGCACCTTGAGCAGAAGCGTTGCGCACACAATCATGGCCGCCCCGCCAATGCGCGTTGAAATCTGCGCGAACGGCATCAAGCCCATGCGGTTGGAGGCCAAGAGGATGGCCACATCGCCCGTGCCGCCCAGCCCGCTGTGGCACGCGGTGACGATGCCCGATTCCACCGGATACATCCCCAGCCATTTGCCGACGAAGAAGCCCGAGCCCACTAACGCCAGCACCGTCGCCGCGCAGATCGCAAAGTAGCCCGGCGTGAAGGCGGCCACCAGCTCCTTCCACGACACAAACAGTGCGCCCAGGCCGACCAGGATGGCGAACGTCAGGTTGGTCGAAACGAACCGGTACATCTGGTGGGCGCCCAGTTCCATCTTTTGCGGCAGCACCTTTGACACCTTCAGCAGCGCCGCGCTGATGATCATCAGGATCGGCCCCGGAATGCCCGTGAACTGCGCGAGCAGCGCGCCGAAGATGAAGAACGCGCAACTGATCATCAGCCCGGCGCCCATGAGGCTCAGGTTGATGGGCACATCGGTGTGGTTGCTGCTGAGAAGATCGGCATCTTTGCCGGATTTGACCAGATCGCCATTGCCGCTGAGGTGCGGGCGTTTCTCACCCAGCGTCTTGAGCACGCCGCTCGCCAGGATGGCGACCACGTTGCCGAGCAGCGCTGCTGGCACCAGCGTGGCGATCAGTTCCGCCTGCGGTCGACCCAAGATTTCTGAATAGCCGATCGACAGCGGCAGGATGCCTTCCCCAATGCCGCCCCCCACGATGGGGATGACGATGAAGAAGAACGTGTGCTTCGGGTCATAGCCGAAGAACAACCCGACGGTGATGCCCGCCACCACGGCCGCCAGCGTGCCCACCAGCAGTGGAATGAACATGCGCATGAACCCCTGCACCAGCACCCGGTGGCTCATGCCAAGAATGCTGCCTGCCACCAGGCACGCGATGTACAGATACTGCAGATTGGCCGTCTTCATGGTGATGGTCAGCGCCTTCATCATCTCCGGGTCGATCACCTTGTAGCCGACCAGTGCTGAGGGCACGAACAGGCACAGGATGGCTGCGCCGCCAATGTGTTTGAACACCGGCAGCCGCGCGCCGATCTCGCCCAGCAGGAAGCCGAGCAGCATGAGCACCGCCAAGCCGCCGATCATGTCGTTGGGCAGCTTCTTGTTGATCGCGGCCAGCACGGTGATGGCGGCGATCGTCACATACACGGGCAGCGGCAGCGGTCCGATCTTGGTGTCGACGAGCGTGCGCCATAGGCCGGTGCGCGTGTCTTGCGCCTGGATGGATGCTTCCATGGTTGTCTCCTGGTTTGACGCGCGGCGCGCCTCGTCTTGAGCGAGGTGGTGGAGCGCCGGTGCAATGTGTGAATGTTGAAGCGCGTGCCGGGCAAGCCTCAGAGGCTGCTGCCCGGTGTCATTGCGGCAAGGCGCGCGCGCGTGGTGGCGGCAACGTCGCGCAGCCAGGGGCGTGTTTTCCAGTGCGCTTGCTGGAAGGCGTCGATCTCGGCCCAGCGCGCCAGCGTGGCGCCGATCATGTCCAGGCCATGCAGGAACATGTGGCGATGGCGCTCGGACAACGAGAACGTTGCCGCAACGCTGTGGCTGCGCACGGTCATCGTTTCCACATCGATGGCGATGCGGCTGGTGGCCGGGTTGGATACGTCGGCCAGGATGCGCTCGACAACTGCCGCATCGAGCATCACCAGCAGCAAGCGGTTGTTCATCGCGTTGCTGTAGAAGATCTCGCCAAAACTTGGCGCGATGACGGCCCGGATACCGAACTGCTGCAGGCCCCACACGGCGTGCTCACGGCTGGAGCCGCAGCCGAAGTTGCTGCCGCCCACCAGAATGGAAGCGCCTGCATACGCCGGCTGGTTGAGAACGAATTCGCTGCGCGGCTGGTGATCGGCGTCGTAGCGCAGGTCATAGAGCAGGCCCTTGTCGAGGCCGGACTTGTCGATGCCGCGCAGGAACTGCTTGGGCATGATCTGATCGGTGTCGAGGTTGGGCGTGGGCAGCGGCGCGGCGATGCCTTCGATGCGTTGGTTGTCAGACATGGGCGGCCTCGGCTTGCTGTGCTTGCAGTTGACGGACGTCGGTGATGCGGCCGGTGATGGCTGCCGCGGCGGCCATGGCAGGGCTCATCAGGTGTGTGATGCCACCGCGCCCCTGGCGCCCTTCGAAGTTGCGGTTGGTGGTGGACGCGCAGCGCTCACCGGGGGCGAGAAAATCGTCGTTCATGGCCAGGCACATCGAACAGCCCGGCTGGCGCCATTCAAAGCCGCTGGCCTTGAGCACCTCGGCAATGCCTTCCTGCTCGGCCTGGCGACGCACCGCACCTGAGCCCGGCACGACCATCGCGCGCACACCTGGCGCCACCTTGTGACCGCGCACGATGGCCGCGACGGCGCGCAGGTCTTCAATGCGCGCGTTCGTGCACGAGCCGATGAATACGCGCTGCACGGGCACACCCTCGATGGCCATACCGGCTTGCAGGTTTGTGTAGCGCAACGCCTGGGCGGAGGCTGCGTCCGGCTGCGGGATCGTGCCCGTCACGGGGATCGCCTGATCGGGGCTCGTGCCCCAGGTCACGTACGGTGCAACGTCGCGCGCGTCGAAGCGGTGCTCGGCATCGAACTGCGCATCGGCATCGCTGAACAGCTGGCGCCAGTCGGCTAGCGCAGCACTGGCGTGCATGTGTGCCACATCACGCGCATGTTCGAGCACGTAGCGCGTGGCCTTGGCGTCCGGCGCAATGAGCGCCCCGCGTGCCCCGGCTTCCACCGCCATGTTGCACAGGGTCATGCGTGCTTCCATGGAGAGCGCCGCAATCGCGCTGCCCATGAACTCGACCACGTAACCACGCGCACCCTGTGCACCGACGCGGCTGATGATGTGCAGGATCAGGTCTTTGGCGGTGCTGCCGAAGGGCAGTTCGCCGTCCACGCGAATGCGCATGTCTTGCGCGAGCCGGTAGACCAGCGTTTGCGTGGCCAGCACGTGCTCGACCTCCGACGTGCCGATGCCAAACCCCAGCGCGCCGAATGCGCCGTAGGTGGTGGTGTGGCTGTCTCCGCAGAGCACCACCATGCCCGGGCGGATCATGCCCAGCTCCGGCGCGATCACGTGCTCGATGCCCTGCAGCGCGTCGTTCGTGTCGAACAGGACGATGCCGTGCTTGCTGCAGTTCTTCGCCAGGTTGGACGCCTGCAGCGCCGATGCCGGGTCTTGAATGACGCGCACCCGCACCGGGTGCGTGGGGATGATGTGGTCGACCACGGCCATCTGCTGGCCCGGCCCGGCGACCGCGCGGCCAGCTTCTGCCAAGCCAGCAAAGGCTTGCGGGCTGGTGTACTCGTTCATGATGTGCAGGTCTGCGTAGAGCAGTACGTTCTGCGCATCGAGCTGGGCAACCGTGTGTGACTCCACCAGCTTCTGATACAGCGTCTTTGCCATGCTTCCTCCAATTCGGGTGGCCGGTCGTATTGATTGGGCCCGGCCCACCGGTGAACTGGAGTGTAGATATGCAGAAGCGTTTTATAATTGGCGGAGAAATTTATCTATTCTTCATTCCAATTGAATAATGGATCGCGTATCGGATCTGGAGTTTTTCACCCAGCTGGTCAAGCAGGGCTCGCTGGCCGCGCTGGCGCGCGAGCTTGGCGTGACGCCGCCGGCCATCACCGCGCGTCTGGCGCAACTGGAGAAACGGCTGGGCGTGCGGCTGCTCAACCGCACCACGCGTCGGCTGAGCGTCACCCACGAGGGCGAGATCTATCTGGCCACCGGTGCGCGGCTGCTTGAAGAGCTGCAGGAACTGGAGCAGACCGTCTCCAGCAGCCGGGGCACCCCCAAAGGGCTGCTGCGGGTGAATGCGACGTTCGGGTTCGGGCGCCGGCATATCGCGCCGGCCGTGGTGGAATTTGCGCGGCGCTATCCCGAGGTGGAAGTGCAGCTTGAGTTGACGGACCGTTCCGTCAACCTGGCGGACAAGGCGTTCGACATCGGCATCTGGTTCGGCACGGTGCCGGACTCGCGCATGGTGGCGCGCAGGATCGTCAGCAACCGCCGGCTGCTGTGTGCGTCCCCCGAGTATCTGAAACGCGCGGGCGTGCCGCAGGTGCCACGCGATCTGCAATCACACCAGTGCATCGTGCTGCGCGAGAGCGATGCGGCTTACGGCACGTGGTACCTCACGCGCGCCAGCAAGCAGGCGACCATCAAGGTGCGCGGCGTGCTCAGCACCAATGACGGCGAAACCGGTGTGCTGTGGGCGCTGGCCGGCTACGGGATCCTGATGCGCTCCGAGTGGGACATCCACGAGCACGTGCGCGCGGGGCGCCTGGTGCCCGTGCTGGCCGACTGGGCATTGCCCGCGGCCGACATCTTTGCGGTGTATCCGGAGCGCGCCAACCTGTCGGCCAAGGTGAGCGCGTTCATCGACTTTCTGACGGACTGGTTTGGGCAAGAGGCGGCATGGGCGGAGGCCCGACGCCGCGTGTGAGACAAGCTGTGCGTTAGGCCAGCTTGCGCGCGTCTTGAGCGTGCTCCGCTTCCAGATACATCTGCAGTACGGCATCGCGCTTTTCCAGCAGGAAGCGGCGCAGGATGCCCATCCCCGCACAACTTGAGGAAAAGCGTTAGCCGCGTCGCGCTGCCTCAATCGCGGCGATGTCGATCTTGCCCATCGTCATCATCGCGTCGAAGGCGCGCTTGGCTGCTGCACGGTCGGGGTCGCTGATTGCTGCGATGAGCGCCCGCGGGGTGATCTGCCACGAGATGCCCCAGCGGTCTTTGCACCAGCCGCAGGCGCTTTCCTGGCCGCCGTTGCTGACGATGGCGTTCCACAGGCGGTCGGTTTCGGCTTGGTCGTCCGTGGCAATCTGGAAGGAGAAGGCCTCGTTGTGCTGGAAGGCCGGGCCGCCATTCAGCCCCAGGCAGGGAATGCCGGCCACGGTGAACTCCACCGTCAGCACATTGCCCTGCTTGCCCGCGGGGTAGTCGCCCGGCGCGCGGTGGATAGCCTGCACTGCGCTGTCGGGAAAGGTCTCCGCATAGAAGTTGGCAGCATCCACCGCATCGTGGTTGAACCAGAGACAGATCGTGTTTTTGCTGGGCATGTGGGTCTCCTGAAGAATCGGGCAGGGGCGTCCGCTGGTTCCAACCGACTTCAACCCGAGCTTTTTGCACGGCGCCTCAGCGTGCGGCGTGTCGTGAATGGCCGGCATCGGTTGACACCATCCAGTGACGAACGACAAACGGTCTCGTATGACCGTTCAACGTTCAACATCATCGGACCTCCGGTGGCTCCTGGTGTGAGCCCCGTTACTTGGCAGCGTTGGGGCGTGCTGCTAGGGGGAGCACCTGGTGGATGCGGCCCGACGGGGAAATTTTGAATGTCTTTGTTTCTGGCACCGAAGGACAGCACATTGAATCCTTGGGGCCCAGCGATCGGCCCTTCACCTTAATGGTTCCGCTTGAAATTCTGACGCCGGTGTCGGTCATGCCGCCTTTTCCTCCGACTTCAACGGGCGGTGTGATCTTTTGGTTGGCAAGTACAACCATGTAGCGCACCCAGTTGTTCGAGCACGTGCCAGGTTGCGCTTGCGGATCTTGCCCAGCGCATGCGCCTTCGGCGGTGTAGTTCGCCACGGTGATGCCGTGTTCGGTTTTCACCGTCCGGGCATCGCAATACTCGGTAGCCCGTAGCGCGATCATGTGTTGTTGAATCGCCTTCTCAATCTTGGCAGGCGCAGCAGGATACCCCCCAGCTAGCACGTCAAGCGAAAGCACAAGGAGCGGGAGCATCGCGAAGAGGCGTTTCATTGCGTGCCCCCAACGATTGTGCGGCGAGGGGGGCATTCATGGTTTGGCATACGAGCCGCAATCGTGACGCCGAACTCAACTGACCTACCAGCAATCGATGGCGCGGGTTCATCCTTGCGAGGTGCCGAGAGCCGCAGCCGCATTGTTGGCCCTGTGAAAGACGTTGAATACGCGCCCATGGGTTTTCTCCAGCATCGCATCATGTTGCAGTGAAAAATCATCGAGAGTATAGTTAGCCAAATGGATAACAATTCAATTGCGCTAGACGCGATCTTTCATGCGCTTGCAGACCCGACGCGCAGGGCTGTTGTTCATCGGCTCGGTAGCGGGCCCGCAACGGTGAGTGAGCTGGCAGAGCCATTCGACATGGCCCTGCCGTCGTTCATGAAACACGTGCGGGTACTGGAAATGACCGGGTTGATCCGTTCCAGCAAGAGCGGCCGAATCCGGACGTGCGTGCTTGAACAAGAGAAGCTGGATGCCGCAGAGCGCTGGTTTGCAGACCAGCGCGCGACCTGGGCAAGCCGGTATCGCAACCTGGACAACCTCTTAGAAGAGCTGAAGGGAGAAGGTGATGAACGCTAAGCTTCAATTCGATTTTCTCGTCGACAAGGAAAAGAGCCGCATCACCGTGAAGAAGGCATTCGCGGCAAAGCGCCAGCTCGTGTGGGATTGCCACACGAAGCCTGAATTGCTCGATCGATGGTTTGCACCCAAGCCCTTGACCACCAAGACCAAACACATGGAGTTCAAGGCCGGGGGCTATTGGCATTACGGCATGACCACCCCTGACGGCCAGACGTTCTGGAGCCGCCTGGACTATCAATCCATCAATCCGATCGACGGCTACACGGCCCTGGACGGCTTCAGTGACGAGACCGGCGCCGTGAACCCCGACATGCCCAGGGCGCGTTGGGATGTCACCTTCGCCGAAGCAAAAGAAACGACGCTGGTGACGACTGTTGTGGTCTATAACTCGCCGGAAGATGTGCAGAAGGTCATCGACATGGGGTTGAAGGACGGCATGGCCTCCACCCTTGAGCGACTCGACGAGCTTCTGCTGGTCATCGGTGCAGCAGAGGCCTAGGCGTCAGGTGTGTGCAGGCCTTTCGGGTCAGGCGTAGCGGACTTCCGTATCGCTGCGCTTGGCCGGGGCGTACGTCAGGCGGCACGGCAGAACAGAATCTGCTTGGGCGAGTGCGTTGTAAAAGGCGACCCGTCGTAGCCTCCCAAACGCCGAGCAACGTCGAATCCGTTGAACCGGCACAGCGCCAGCAGCTCTTCCGGGAAAAAGCAGCGCATGCTGACCTGCTTGGTCCGGATGCACTCGCCGTTGCGCAGGTAATAGAGCTCGAATCTCAGGATCTGGCTGGCCGTGTCGTAGTCCGAAGTCGCCTCGACGCGGATTTCCCTTCCCTCGGCGTCAACCATTGACTTGTGCAGGTAGCGGGTATCGGCCGATCGCGCCAGCTTGCGGATGTCCGGATTGAACACATCGAGGATCAACGTGCCGCCCGGCGCCAGCACGCGCTTTGCGGAACCCAGAAACGCGTTGACCGAATCCAGGTCGTGCAGATGCTGCATGGCGTTGGTGGCCGAGAAAATCAGCGAGAAGCGCCGTTCTGACTGGATCGCCCGGCAGTCCTGCTCAAGCCAGGTCACATCCAGCCCTTCGGCCTGCGATTTCTGGCGTGCCCGGTTCAGCATGGATCGCATGACGTCCAGCCCTGTGATGTCGACGCCGGCTCGCGCAATGGGCAGCGTGATGCGGCCAGTGCCGCAGGCCACTTCCAGTACGGGGCCACCGGCTTGCTTGGCCTGCTCGATGAAGAAGCTGGCGTCGTGCGCTCGGTTGGCGAATTCCTGATCGTAGAAATCGGCGTCTTCGTAGACGGCCATGTCGGCAAGCGGCGTCATGTCAGGTTGATGCATGGTGTTGTGGAGCAAAGCCATCGGACAGGCTGGTCAGGATGCTGCCGTTCCAGCCTCCGGCGCCGAAGGCGCTTGCCGGGATGGCCAGCAGGCCGTAGTCATTCAGGAGTTGCTCCGCACTGAACGGCACGGGAAAGAGGTAGCAACCGGGCGCACTGTTGGCTGGTGCGACCAGCCGTACATCGCGAACTGTTTGGGGCAATCGCTCGGCAAGGCTGCGTGCACGTGCCTGAAGCGCGTCGACCACCCGCGCCGGGCAGTCTGCCGCTGCAGACAGGAAGTGATGCGCGAGCTGCAGTTGCATGGCAGATGGGGGATCTTCGCGGAAATCGGTTTCGAATCCAGTGCAATCCTCACCCACCAGCGCCACGCCGAATGTCTGCGGTGTGAGCCAGCCCTTGGTGGCCGAGTGGAGCAGGATCGCGCGCTCGGTCTGCAGCAGTTTCATCGTTGTGGGATGAAACGGCGCGCCCAGGTCGTAGACGCAGTCGATCAGCAGGCGCCGGCCGGGCGCTGCGTTGACCCATGCCAGCAGGGCCGCGCACTCCTCATCGTTCAGGAATCGCCCCAGCGGTTTGAGCGGGTTCGCGATGAGGAGAACCTCGGGGCCGTCGGTCCCCCCAGCTGTGGGAAAGATTGGCGCGGGCAGCGTCGGGAACGTCTGCGGTGTGATGCCTGCCGACTGCGCGAGCGCTTGGTAAACGGGGTAGACATCACTCGGCAGCCACAGATGAGCGCCTTTCGCGGACAGCCGCCTGAAGATCAATTGCAGAGCGTGCCGCACCCCTCGACACACGAGCGCCTGGCGCGAACGCCCGGTATCGAAGCCATACCGTTGCAGCCATGCCCGCGCGAGATCGCAACGGTGTACCCGCTGCGGTGTTTCCGATGGATCGAGATGCGGTTGCAGCGAGGCGAGGGCGCCGTACAGATTTGTCTCTGCGCAATCCACTACGTCGGGCGTCGTGCGCAGGCAGGCCTCGCGCCAGAGTTTGAACGCTGCGAAATTCATGTCGGGGTCTCTAGGGTGAGTTCGCTCGCGCGGTCTTCCAGTGATGCAAAGCAGTGGCCGTCAGCCATCACGTTCCAGCTTCGGGCAATGCCATGCGAGCGTTCCCAGTACAGGCTTGGTTCGGTATAAGCGGCAATGCGCATCGGTCGGCCAGCCCATTTGCCGGCAAAGACCGGCGCGCCCCACGGCAGCCGATGTTCAACCGAAAAACCTTCGCGTGCAGCGAAGCTGGTCACAAGTGCAAGCGGCACCTGGTGATGCCGACTCCAATCGTTTGCCGCGCGATCGAAGTACATCGATTCCGTGCTGGTTGAAACGTAGAGTTCCTTGAAGCAGATCTCTTCAACGCCCAGGTCTGCCGCCCAGGTCAGATATTGTGCGAGCGTCGCGTCGTCTTCCACGCCGTCGTCCTGCAGAACGCAGATGAACCGCAGGCGCAGATCCGGCCAGAGATGACGATGCTCGCGCCAAGTGCTTGCGAGCGCTTCAACTGGCGTGTTGAGCTTCATGATGCGTTCGTTGCGCTGCGCATCAAAGTGATGCCGGGAGAGGGACAGCACACGCAGCCCGGCATCATGCAGGGCGCGCAAGCGCGCAATGCGCTCGGCTTGCGCAAGCGTCGCAAACGCGTGCCCGTTGGAGATCAGCACCACCTTGCTGAATCGCTCCGCGCAGCACGCAATGAGTTTTTCAAGTTGCACAAATGGCAGCAGTGTCGGCTCGCCACCACCGGTGATCACGGCGCGTTCGGCACCATGCGCAGCCGCCTTGTCCAGCCATGCGCCAAGCGTGTCCCAGTCCGGCCGGTATGCCGCCTGGTCGCTGGAGATCGACGCCTTGGAAAAGCAGAACGCGCACTTGGCCTGGCAGCCTTGTGCGATGGGCAGGATGGATAGGGTGCGCGGTCGCAGCGCGGCAAACGCTTGAAACTGCCCGCTCAACAGTCGCAGCGACGCTGCCGTCATGTCCTCGATCACCGTGCGGCGCCATGCCATGCCGCCGTCCTTGGGCTCCAGGTCATACAGTGCGCTGAGCCTGATGTGGTCTGCGTGAATGAAGACCCCGCGTCCGGTGGCCGTGTTTTCCTGGATGAGCGCCGGATCGACCTGGGTTTCCAGCAAGATCAACCGGTTGCCAGGAATTGCCAGCTTCTCAAGCAACTGCGAAGCCTTCTGGTAACCGATGTCGAGGTCGCCACGCTCCAGCAGATAGAAGCGATCGGGATAGGTGCTTTCCGGAATGCCGGCCTTTGCATAGCAATGCGTGTACTTGTCGAATGCCCGTGCGAAGTTGGACAGCACGGTCACGTGATAGAGCTTCTTCTCGATCATGATCGGAATCCGTTTCTTGATGCTTCTGCTTCTGCCGCGGCGGAGCCACGGGTAAAGGTGGCCCGGGTCGCGGCAGACGCGCTACAGCCTTGTACTCAGACTTCGTGCGCCTGGGCGCGGGCGCGTACGTCATCCAGCGACACGTCGATCAGCAGCTTGCCGCCGTCAAAGACGGTTTGGAGTGCCTCTTCCCAATCGCCCTCGACGCGGCGGTCGTCCCAGGCCAGCGGTAACGTTGCGGTTTGGTAGGCGCCGGTCTGGCGATTGCGCAGCAAGGTCAGGCGCCCTTGCTTGGAGCGCTTGCCGGCATCCGTGACCGGGTCCTTGCAGACATCGCGCCAGACATCGTCCACCTTGACCGCCGAGCACTTCATGGCAAAGCGCTGCGTGTCGCGGTTCAGTTGCTGCAGCAGCGCGCCGCCCATGCCGAACACGATGTTGTCTGCCGCGTAGCCGGCGGCTTCCATTGCAGCCAGGATGGCTTCGATGGATTCCGCATTGACGCCATCGCCCTGGATCACACGCACATGGTTGAGCACGCGATACCCCTTGCCGTTGACCATCGAGCCGAAGGCTTCGTCCAGCGCGCGCAGGGTCTGCATCACGATGGTCTGCGGGTCGCCGGAGTCTGGTCGAATGACCAATGTGGCACCGGAGTCGATGACGGCCTGCCGGAGCTCCGTACCCCACATGCGCAGCGCCGCAAACAGGTCATACGAGTCCGACACCACCGAGACGATTGCCCCCGGCTTGCCGAACTGCCGCAGCATGTTGCGATACGCATCGCCTTCACCGTCCCGGCCCCAGGCCGTGATGGTGCTGTGCTCAGCCGCCGGCACCGAGAACGCTGCCATGGGCGCGTTGTAGTAGGCGTTGGCCGCCACCACGCCCAGCACCGTGTCCGACCCCATGAAGCTCACCAGGTGTGCGGCACCGCCAATGGCCGAGGATTCCGCGCTCGACACACCGCGCGCGCCAAAGTCGTGCACCTTGAACGGCAGTTGCGAAATGTCGTCGCTGGTGCGCTCCAGGTAGCGGCGCACGAGCTGCCGCAACTGCCAGCTCTGCGTGGCCACTGTCACCGGATACCACACGCGCAGCAGCATCGTTTCGATATACGAGGTCAGCCAGAATACCTGCGGGTCGTCGCATTCCACGGTCACGAGCACGTTGTGCGTGGGCACCACCGAACCTTCCGGCACCGCACGGATACGCACCGGCAGATAGCCGCCATAGGCCTCGACGATATAGCGCCAGCCGGCTTCATTGAATGGTTCACCGTGTGCAGCGAAGAGGGCGCGGGCCTCGTCGATCATCGCCGTGGTGATGGGCTGGCTGAGGTATTCCTTGAGCAGCATCTGCAGCCCGAAGAACAGCGTGCTGTCATAGCGCCCGCCGCGCGACTCGATGTACGAGAACATCGCCGAAGTGCCCGGCGGGTACTGCAGGTAGTGGGAAGCCTTGTACGAATCCGTGTTGAGGATCGGATTGGACAGGATGGACGACAGGCGACGCAGGTCGTTTTGCATGGCTAGAGCTCCTCTATGCCGTTGAGTGGCCGCCGGGTCTGTCCCAGCGGGTGAAACTGGTGAGGTAAGCGTTAGAGCTTGCCGAGGAAGTGGTAGGCGATGTCGAAGTGGTCCTCAAACATGACGCTGCGCATGCGCGCGAAGTCGTTCAGCGGGACCCAGCGCGCCTTGTCGGCATCGTCGCCGCCCTTGACGCGCGGCAGCTCACCCACGGGAAAGCTGAACAGGAACGCGTGCGTGATCGTCCGCCCGCGCAGCGAGCGTTGCGGGTGATCAAACACCTGCCGGTCTTTCAACGAGCCGCGCAGCACGGGCTCCGGCAGCTTGAGCCCGGTCTCTTCGCGCAACTCGCGCAGGCATGCGGCCTCCAGCCGTTCCTCCTGGTTCACGAAGCCGCCCGGCAGCGCCCACAGGCCACGCCCGGGCTCGCTGCGCCGGCGCACCAGCAGCAGGTGGCCGGAATGCACGACCACCGCATCGACGGTGACGAAGGTGACTGGATACGGCGCCGCCGACCAGGCTTTCTTGTAGCCGGCAATGAACTCCGCTTCCGCCTTCAGTTGCGCGAACGCCGGCTGGTTGCGGAAGCTCTCCATCCACTCGAACACCGGCGCGGGCACAGCCCACGACACGAAGCTGTTGCTGCGCTCGGCCAGGAACTGCTCGCGGATCTCGGTGGCGGAAATGTCTTCGGTGCTGTCGACTTCCACCAGCTCCCACTGCGGAAACATGCGGAGGTAGTACGAGGTGCCGTCCTTCTCGTGGCCGATGATGCCGATCTTGCGGCCAGCGGTGTCGCCCAGTTCGGCGGCCACCGCGTCTTGTACCCAGCGGACCCAGTCGCCGTCGTTGTAGGTGGAGTCTTGCACCGGCGCAAAGCGCACGCGGGTGCGGGACGCCGCGTCCAGCGCAGAGGCAATCATCTGCCGGCGCTCGTCGAACGAGAACGGGTCTTTGATGGTGCGGGGTTTGTCGGTCGAGCCGATCAGGACGCAAACCGTATCGGCAAGGCTCAATGCCCGGCGCAGTACGTCAAGGTGTCCACGGTGCATCGGCTGGAAACGGCCGATGAAGACAAGCGCATCGAAGCGCTTTGCATTGGTGCTCATGAGGCTCCCTCAAGAGATTGGCGGTGTTGGGTCTGTCCCGTAACCGTGAATAAATACTACGCGCCGGCCCCATTGAGCGTCAAATGAAAATCTCGTAAAAATGCGCACTGTGCAACGGCATTCGACCCGTTGCCGGACGGTTGAACCAAGACAAGATGCCTGCCCTTACCAATGTCATCCCGAACGAAACCTGGCAACTCGCGTTGGAGTTTGAAGGGCAGGAGATTCGCCTGTTCGACGCATCGATCGCCCGGGCAGAGAAGAATTGGCCCGAGCTTGCCTATCCGCACAAGCTCAAGAACCTGACCTTTGACGCGCGGCAAGTGTGCTGGCCTGGCGATCGCGTTCTCGATGCGGCCTATCTCTATGAGAAGTCCAAGCCGATCGAAGGCTGGGCCCTGCAGCGCCAGGTGCTCCGGCTTGGCGACAAGAACCAGGCACCGACCTCGCAGCATGCGTCGCATCACGTCTACGGCGTGTGGCTCTGCCCGTTCAGGGAGCGGGCGTTCGAGCTTGGCGAATCCATCGGCGGCGGGCACGCCGATACGGGCGGGTCGTCAGGGTTCAGCCTTGCCGGGCTGCGAGCCTCGCAGGGCTGGCAGCATCACTTCGATCTGTCGGACTGTGTCTGGGCTGTGCCGATGGTGGAGGCGGCCAGTGACCAGGCGACGTTGCTGAACGCGCTGGTCAGGGAGGTCTGTCGCCGGGCGGGCACGCTGTAGGCCCACGCGGGACATCGCACTTCAGGTCGGCCGGTTTGATCAGTCACCGCGCTGACATATCCGTCGCTCAGGATTTGACGCAAAGCCGCGCGGTGGCGCGATCCAGCGCAATGCGATGCAGCGTATCGAGCGATTTCTCGCGGGCAACGCGGCCGATTTCCTGTGCGATCTGCAGTGCGCAATCCGCCTGGCTGCGGGCTGGTGCAGCGTCACGCAGGCTTTGCAGGATCGACGTCTGCAGTGTGTCCAAGCGCGGCCGGATGTCGCCGGACAGGCTTTGGCGCGGCGTGTCGGGTGCGGCGCCGGCCCTGCGCCAGTCGTTGAGCAGGGCGTATTGCACTTCCTTGTTGGCCTCGATCTGGTCGGCAAAGACATTGGCCACGTCCGTCGCGTTCAACCCGAAGGTGGGCGCGATGCCCGAAACGTTGGCGATGACCTTGGCTTCCCGTTCCGGATCGTAGACCGATTGACCGCTGTCCCACTTGCTCAGGGCCACCTGATCGGCGGTGACGAGGCGATCCGCCAGATGGCGCAGCAGCGGCGCGAAGGTGCTTTCCTGCGCAGTCACCGGTGTTGCACAACCCGCCACGAGACACAAGGTGCAGGTGAGCAGCGCGGTCTTGAGCATGACGGATGGCTTGAGGGTGAGGTTCATGGCGGGCGTTGGCAGATTGCCGGAAGTCTGGGAGGGTTGGCAGCCGTCATGATACCGATGCAGCCCGGCATCCGGAGCGCGCCCACATTGCGTTTGCACGTGATGTTCTCCACAAACCCAGGTATCATGCGGACTACGCGCCGTGTATGTCTGCAAAGCCAGCGGCGGCGCGGTTAGCTGAGCCTACGACGATGGATTTTTACCCCGATCTGGAAGGTTTGCCGCTGTTCGCCAAACCCGCATTCGGCTGGGAGGATTCGGTGTCGGCAGCGCCCGCCGACCCCCCCTCCGCCAAACCCCGCCGCCCGCGCCAATGGCGCGGCCCGATCACGCATTGGGAACGCGGCTACCGCTCTCACTACTATCGCGACAAGCGCGGCAAGAAGCTCGGTGAAATCCACCTGAGCCCGCGTGGCGATGCGCCGCTCGTCTACCGCTGGCTGGCGGGCACGCTGTCGGGCATCGAAGGGTCGCTCTCGCATGCGCGCATGCGCGTGGAAGAGGCAATCGGGTTTGGCATGCGGCAGATGGCGCTGTTCTAAGCGGCGCAGCGTTACCAGCCGACCTGAGCGGGCGCTCGTAGAATGCGCACCAGCATTCCAGCTCTGGAGCTCAGGTTTGACAGCAATCCCCGATACCCTGCAATGCATCTGTGGCCGCGTGCAACTGCGCATTGCCGGCGCGCCCGCTGCACGCGCCAATTGCCACTGCAACGCCTGTCGCGATTTCTACGGCACGCCGGTACTCTCCGCCACCGCGTGGGACCCAGCCAACGTTACCGTTGAACGTGGCGCCGGCGAGCTCATCGCCTTCCAGCACCCTACACGCCAACTCAAGCGCCACTTCTGCCGCCATTGCGGAGAGACCCTGTTCGGCAACAATCGCCTGGGCATGGCGGTGATCCCGAACAGCCTCTTCGCGCGCGCCGCACAGAACGGTTTGCCTGACGCATTGGCACCGACCATGCATCTGTTTTACCGGCACCGTGTGGTGGATGTGGCGGATGCATTGCCCAAGTACCTGGACGGGTGGGACGGCCCGACTTACGAGGCGGTATAACCCGATGCCGAACGCTGTGCCGTCGCCTGACCCTCTTGGGCGATGGACTCGGTCTTCCCAGATACCGCCGAGGGCATTCCCGGCACCCTCGCGCGTGGTGTGACGCTGCTATGGGCCAACACCGTGCTGTTTCCGGTCACTCATTCTCGACAGCAAGCCGGTGCGTGGGCGCGGCAGCCAGGGCGTCGGTAGACTGACCAAGATGGGTTTGCCGGTCTGCGTCTGGTTGACGGCACCTTCGGTCGCACACGCAACGCCATCCCATCTCCACGATCTCGAACATCCTCATCCCTAGCCTACACACCATGTCCATCGACTCGACGCTGCCGACCTTGCGTTCGGCTCTGGCACCCACAGGTGCGCTGCGCGCCTCCATCAACACGGGCAACCCGATCCTGGCGGGGCTGGATGCGCAGGGGCAGGCCGTCGGCGTGTCCGTTGATCTGGCTCGGGCGCTGGCTGAACGCCTGGGGGTTGCGTTAAAGCTGGTCGTGGTGGATGCCGCCGGCAAGTCGGTCGATGTGGTGTCGCAGGAACAGGCGGACGTTGGTTTCTTTGCCATCGACCCGCGCCGCGCCGCGAGCATTTCCTTTACCGAACCATATGTGCTGATCGAGGGCTACTACCTCGTGCGCAACGACTCGCCCATCCGCAACAACGCCGACGTGGACCGCGCCGGCAACCGCGTGGTCGTCGGCAAGGGCAGCGCGTACGACCTGTTCCTCACGCGTGAGCTGCAGCATGCTGAGATCGTGCGCGCGCCCACCTCACCCACGGTGGTGCAGACCTTTCTCGACACGCATGCGGAGGTGGCGGCGGGCGTCAAGCAGCAGCTCGAAGCCGATGCCGCCAATGTGCCGGGCGTGCGATTGCTGAACGAGCGCTTCATGGTTATCCGCCAGGCGATGGGCGTGCCGACCAGCCGCGGGGCGCAGGCCGCAGCGTACGTCGCGGGGTTTGTGGAAGACATGAAGGCGTCAGGGTTTGTTGCGCAGGCATTGCAGCGGCACGGGGTGACCGGTGTCACTGTGGCGCCGGCCACCAAGCATCCGGGCGCGATCGTTTCGCAGCTTTCTGGCCACGCCTGATGGTCGTCTGCCCCACGGGGTGAGAACATCGGACTGATGAACCCATCCGAACTCAAATCCCTCAGTAAATTTCTCAGCCTGATCCTGCGCCACGAGCCCGAGCACATCGGGTTGGCGCTTGACGATGCTGGGTGGGCCGGCATCGACTCCTTGCTGGAGAAGGCCGCCGCGTCAGGTCGCCCGATGGCGCGTGAGCAGCTTGAGGCCGTGGTCGAAACCAGCGACAAGAAACGCTTTGCGATCAGCGAAGATGGCCTGCGCATTCGCGCCAATCAAGGCCATTCGATCGATGTGGACCTCGGCCTGCGGCCCGCGGCGCCACCCGAGGTGCTGTACCACGGCACGGCAACGCGGTTTCTGGAGTCCATCCTTGCCACTGGCCTGGACAAGCGCCAGCGCCACCATGTGCACTTGACGACCGATCCTTCCACTGCCCGATTGGTCGGCCAGCGCTATGGGGTTGTGGTGGTGCCGACAGTGGACGCCGCGCGCATGCATGCCGAGGGGCACACGTTCTTCCGCTCAGAGAACGGTGTGTGGCTGACCGACGTGGTGCCGGCACGCTATCTTTCTGCCGGCATCTGAGTTGCGGTACGCGCAGATCTTTCATCTGCCCACACGCGGGCTCGCTTAACTTGAGTACTGGATGTAGACAAGTTGGCGGGAGTTCGTGCCCCTCCACCCGGTGATGCCCGCAAAACCTCCCCTCACGTAGAATCCACCGCCACAGTAGACCCAGCGGGAGGGTGCCCATGCTAGATCCAGGTGTCGCCATCGCCACGTCTGCACTGATGAGCTTTGTGCTCTTGGTGCTGCTGGGCTCGCTGCTGCGCGCAGGCAAGCCTGGTGTGGCCGAATGGTTTGGCGCCAACCTTGCCGTGGTGCTGGCGTTGCCGATGCTCCTGCTGCGCGGAACGATTCCCGACGCGCTGTCTGTTGTTGTGGCCAACGTGCTGCTTGCGCTGGCGGGTGCGGCCTACTACGCGGGCTGCGCACGCTTTCTTGGGCGCCGGCCGCATTGGCCGATGCTGCTGGCGGGCGTGACGGCGGTGGGCGTTGCCGTCATCTACTGGCGCTATGCCGTCGACAGCATCCCGATGCGGGTGTTTTCGACCACGCTGTTCTCGGCCGCTTTCTGCTCGGCGCTGGCATGGATGCTCGTGCGGTATCCGCCAGCGGGTCGTCCGGCGTATCCGTATCGGGTGACGGCCGCCATCGCCTTTGTCTTTGGTGCGTGCCAGCTTGCGCGCGGCATCTACTTCCTGACGCTGGATACCGCTTCCAGCCCCACCATGTTCTCCACGGCCGTCAGTGTGTTGCTGCTGGTGGTTGCGGCGGCCATCATGCCGATCCTGTCGATGTCGGCCATGCTGATGATGCACGACGCGCTGCTGGCCGATGCGCGCGAGGCTGCCAACCGCGATTTTCTGACCGGCGCGCTGTCGCGCAAGGGCTTCGAAACCTTGGCGCGTCGCTACGTGGATCGCCTGCAGTTGCAGGCCCGGCCACTCTCGTTGCTGATCCTGGATCTGGATCATTTCAAACGCGTCAACGACACGTTCGGCCATGCAGGTGGCGATGCGGTGCTGCGTGCCTTCGTGCAGATGGTGCAGGCACAGTTGCGCCCGACTGACGTGCTGGGGCGCATTGGCGGTGAGGAGTTCGCGCTGCTGCTGCCTGAAACGAGCCTTGACAGCGCCCTGCTGCTCGCCGAGCGTTTGCGCAAGGCCGCGGCCGCGCAGACGGTGGCGATCGGCTCACAGGCACATCACTACAGCCTGAGCGGCGGCGTGGCCAGCTGGCAAGCCGGTGAATCTTTCGACCGCCTGAGCGTGCGCGCAGACCGCGCGCTGTACGACGCCAAGCACCAGGGGCGCAACAGGATCTGCGCTGCCGATGTCAGCAGCGCTGCCAGTGTGGCCTAGCCCGCCCGGTCAGCAGTCAGAGTTCTATTGCGATGGGTTCAGGACGTACACCATCAGCGCGCCGACCCAGGACAGTCCCAACGCCAGGTGGGCCAGCACCAGAATGTGCGTCAGTCGCGCGGGCCAGATCCTGCCCAACCCAAGCCTGCGCCCGATGAAGGTCAGCGCTTGACCGCCATTGGTGACAGGAAGTGGCAACAGGTTGAACGCTGCAAACTTGGCGGCTACATACCCCAGCAGTGCCGTGAACGGCAACTGCAAGATCGCCTGATGCGCTTGAGCGAGCAGGGTCTGCGCGTCGCCGACGGGTGATAGCGCACCAAGCACGATCTGCGCAAAGCCGTTGATGAAGGCCGGTAGTGCTTCAAGCCGTAGCAGCACGAGTGCAACGAGCAACAGCGTGACCGTGCCCGACAGCGATAGCGCCAGTTGCATCCACAGCGGCTGCGTATCCAACGCGCCGAGCAGATCATCTTCGGTCAGCCCGTCTTCACCAAGGTCTTTGAAGCGGACATGGCCGCCGACCGGCAGCAGGCGAACGCGCAGACGACCCAACCGGAACAACTGCGGCCCGAAGCCAAGCGACATCTCCCGCACCGGAATCCGGAGCGCCGTGCCCACCGCGGCAAATGTCGTCAGATGGAGCAGTGTGCAGAGCGCGAGGGCGACGATAAATGCGAGGCTGGCGGGCATTGCTGAAGTGTCGTGAGTCGTGCGGTTGGATCAGTGCATCGCGGCTGGTGTGCCCAGACGGGGCGCCCAGTCTTCTGATGGCTCGCGCTCGACCAGTGCACACACGCATGCACCCAGGTCAATGTCGAGATGCGTTTGCGCCGCGGCAGCACCGGCGTCGGCACGGTCGGCATGCCGCACGAATGCGGAAAACGGCTCCCATGTGCGCGAGAGGTAGTCCACCAGAACGCGGGCCAGTTCATAGGACAGCAGGTTGCCGTCGTCGGTGCGCATGAACGCATCGCCAGACCAGAACTCCTGCATCTTCTGCGCTTCCCAGAAGCGCAGGTGCATGGCGTGGATCTGCTGAGGTGTGTACTGCGTTCTTGTGCCGCCCGCCAACCGGCGCTCACTGTTGACAGCAATGCCTTCATCCAGCCAGCGCGGCAGCTTCAGATACGAAAGCGCACTGTGCGTGAGCTCGTGCGCGATGGTCGGTTCAATGGCCGACAGGTGATCGCGCTTGACGACAAAGTGTGGGCAACCCGCATCGATGAACATGCCGCCGCTGAAGGCGAACTCCCCATCTTCGGGGTAGTAGATGCTGACGTACTGGTAGTACCAGTCCTCATCGTCGAGCACCAGCAGGATGCTCTTCTCGCCCTGCGCGAATCGTGCAAGATCGCCCAGCAGGCGCCCGATGCGTTTGCGCGTGGTCTCGACATAATTGGCTGTTGCACGCGCAACGGCCTCTTCCAGCGAAGACAGTACAAAAGCGTGTTCGGTCTCGAACAGCCAGACGTGCGGGCCGAGCGTATCGCGCAAATGCAGCAACCACGCGCGCTGGGCCTGCGTGCGGGCTTCACGTCGCGCAGGTTCCGCTTCGATGGCATTGAGCCACTTGCCAACAGCGGTCCAGTCCAGTAACGGAAAGCCGTTGACGTGGCCGGTATGCTCCTCCAGCGCCAGACTGGCCACGCCCGGCGCGGAGAGTGACTGTGCCGGCGCCGGCGCATCGACGCCGGCGGTGGGAGCGGCGGCTTGTTGCGCCATCGCGCGCTCATACGACCGGATCTGTGCGCAGACAATGAACGCGTAGAGAAACGGCGTGATCCAGACCACCGTGATGTAAAGACCTTTGTGGTCGAAGTCTTTCGCGCGCAGGATCCGGCGCGTTGTCCAGGCATTGACAGCGATCCAGCAGAGCAGGCCGATCAGGAATGGCATGGTGGTGGTGTGGTTGGATTAAGAGCGCGTGCCGCGCAACGCTAGCACTGTGCCTGTGCGTACACAGCGACCAGGAAGAGGGGTATGTGGCCGAGGTGCAACGTGCAGCCCAAGCTGGGTCACGCGCCGGCATTCTAGGGGCGTAAGCGGGTGCTCACCCGCATCGCATAGCATTTCTTTCCCAAAACCAACAAGAGCGCACGCCATGTCCAAGACCCAGTATTACGCCGCCACCAGTCTTGACGGCTTCATCGCGACGACGGATCACTCGCTGGATTGGCTGATGCAGTTCGGCTCGCTGGACGGCACGAGCTACGACGGTTTCATTCGCGATGTGGGTGCGTTGGCGATGGGTGCATCCACCTATGAATGGCTGCTGCGCGAGCTGGTCAAGCCCGGCACTGCGCAAGCTGCGCCTTGGCCGTATGCGCAGCCCGCGTGGGTGTTCACTTCACGCAAGCTGCCGGCGGTGGAGGGTGCGGATGTCCGCTTCGTGCAGGGTGACGTGGCGCCGGTGCATCAACAGATGCGCGCAGGGGCCAACGGCAAGAACGTGTGGATTGTCGGTGGCGGAGAGCTGGCCGGGCAGTTTCTCGACCGTGGCCTGCTCGACGAGTTGATCGTGCAGATCATGCCGGTGGTGCTGGGCAACGGGTTGCCGCTCTTGCCGCGTGCGGTGGTGACGCCCGCATTGAAGCTGACATCGGCCACGCCTTATAAGGACACGTTCGTGGAGGTGCGCTACGAGGTGGTGCGCGAGTAGTGTGTGGTCCAACGTAGAATCGCCAGACAAAAAACAACATCAGGGGGTCAAAGTGGTGCGCAACTGGATCGCGATTGTCGTCGGCGTTGTGCTGTCGACATCTGCGCTGGCGGATAGCCGTGCAGAGAAAGTGCAGAAACTGATGGAAGCCCAGGGGTTGGTGAAAATGTTTGATCAGTCGCTGGCGAGTGGTCGTGAGTACGGTCGCAAGCAGGCAGATCAGATGATGACGCAGATGCTCAGTGGCCTGAATCCCGATGCGACCTATCGCAAGCGCTTTCAGGAAGTGATGGACACGTTCATGAGCGACTTGCAACCGCCTTGGGGCGCCAAGGAGTACGTCCAAACCTGGGGGCAGGTGTTCGGTGCAAAGTTCACCGATGCGGAGTTGGACCAGCTGATCGCGTTCTATTCATCGCCGCTTGGCCAGAAGGAGGTTGTGGCATCGCGTGACGCGATGCCCGCGTTTGCGCAGGTGTTCCGTGAACGCTACAAGCCAATCCAGGAGCGGGCAACCGGCCAGTTTGTTGAGCGTATGAAGCTGATCGCCAAGGAATGCCGCTGTAATCGCTAACGTGAGAAGGCCGCTACCCAATGGACCGGGCGGCCCTCACGACCCCAGGTCATATGGCCGCGTCATGATCTCCAGAAAGTGCCCGTCCGGGTCATCAAAGTACAGACCGCGGCCGCCGTTGTGGGCGTAGGTTTCGCCGAGCTGTTTCTTGGCGGGGTCCGCCCAGTACGCAAGCCCTTTTTCCTGGATGCGCGCGAATGCGCGGTCGAATTCGGCATCGCTGATGAGGAAGGCGTAGTGCTGCGCGGCGATTGGCGCGTCGCTGTCAAAGAAGTCGAGCGAGACGCCATTGGACAGCGGTACGACCAGCATTTGCCCAAAGGGGATCGGCTCGGGAAGGTCGAGGATGTCGCGCAGGAAGCGGGTGGACTGTTGCTTGTCGCGGCACCAGACGATGGTGTGGTTCAGCTCGACGCGCATGCCGTGTCTCCTGTGCGATGAGGCGGCCCGTGCACTCGCTGGCGGGCCGCCGTGGTCCTGCCTTAACGATAGACGATGGATCGATGCTTTCGGCGGTGCAACGAGCATGCCGGCCAGCGCACAGAAAGGCTTAGACTGGCGGCCAACGCGCATTGCCGCTGTCGATCACGTTCGCATCGTCTATGGAATCCATTCTCTTTCGCACCGCACGCCTGGACGATGTGCCGGCCATCGTTGCCCTGCTGGCTGACGACGCGTTGGGTGCCCAGCGCGAGTCTCTCGGGCCGACGCTCGACGCATGCTATGTGGCAGCGTTCGACGCTATTGCAGCCGATACCAATCAACAGCTGGTGGTGGCCGTGCAGGGCGATACGGTGGTCGGTACGCTGCAGTTGTCGTTCATCCCGGGCATGGCGCGGCGTGGTGCGTGGCGCGGGCAGATCGAGGCGGTACGCATTGCGGTGCCGCTGCGCGGTAGCGGCCTCGGGCACCGCATGTTCGAATGGGCGATCGACACCTGCCGTGCCCGCGAGTGCCAGCTCGTACAGCTCACCACCGACAAGACCCGCAGCGATGCACATCGCTTTTACGAAAGCCTGGGCTTCGTGGCAAGCCACGAGGGCTACAAGCTGACGCTCTGAAGCCTGCCCATTCTCAGGAGCCCCCCATGCCGATCGAGCTTGACCGCGATACCCGCGAAGAAGCGATTCAATCCATCCAGCGTTACTTCACCGACCACCTGGAAGAGCGCATCGGCAACATCCAGGCTGGCGCGTTGCTGAGTTTCTTCATCGAAGAGATCGGCCCGGTGGTCTACAACCTCGCCGTACGGGATGTGCAGGAACGCCTGCAGACGCGCGTGGCTGAACTCGACTACGAGTGCCACGAAGCGCCGTTCACGTACTGGTCGAAGGTTGGCAAGCGGCGGTAGTTCCCGGCTAACATGCGCGGGTTCAGCGACCCGTGGCTCTCATGTCTTCCTTGCGCCAGTTTCTTCAAACCGCTTTTCGTTGGCAACGTGGTCGCCAGGGCACGGGCTACGACAAGATGCTGCTGGCCACAGCCATGTGGCCAATCCCGTTTGACAGCTATCTGATCCGCTACCCGGAAGGGTCGGAAATCCCGCCGCATACCGACCCCGTATCCAATGGGCGGCACTATCGGCTGAACGTCGTGTTGAAGTCGCCGCGCGCGGGTGGCGAGTTCATCTGCGCCAACCCGATCTTCCAGACACGGCGCATCAAGCTGTTCCGCCCCGATGCGTGTGAGCACAGCGTGACGCGCGTGGTGGGCGGCAGCCGGTATGTGTTCTCGGTGGGGTGGGTGCTGGGGCGCCGGCCAGGGTAATCCGCTTACGGGTTGCCTGCCTTGGCGCGTTGCGCCTGTACGTAGCGCAACTCGGCTGCCGCGCGACCATCCTTGGGATCCAGCTCCAGGCACTTGCGGTACAGCGCTTCGGCCTCGTCCAGCCGGTTCTGTTCGACATACACGTACGCCGTGCCACGCCAGGCGCGTCCAATCTCGTTGTTCTTGATTTGCGGTGGCGAGAACTCGCGCGCATCGCGTGCGGCGGCGTCGAAGCTGGCGAGTGCCTGCGGCCAGTTCTTCTCGCGCTGGTAGAGGTTGCCCATCTCTGCATGGAACTGCGCATTGTGCGGTGCCATGTCGATGGCGCGCTGCAGGATCGTCTTGGCCTCATCTGCGCGGTTCAACTCAACCAAGGCGTAGGCCTTGAGGTAGTACGCATAGGCCCAGTTGGACGACACCACTTTGGCGCTCGTCTTGGCGTTGGCCGCTTCCGCCAGGTACAACAGCGATTCCACCTGGCTGCGGGCGCTATAGAGCCGGGCCGTTTCGTCGCGATACGCGTTTTCGTAGAAGGCGGCCACCTTGTCGAAATCGTCGATGGCCTCGGCTTGCCGGCTCGCTTTGGCAAGCTGTGCGCCTTCCTGCAACAGCTGAGCGTTGCGGGTGTCGTCTGCGTTGGCGGCGGGCGGGTTCTGCGCCCAGACGGATACGCTTGCGAGCAGCGCGGCAACGGCAACCAGAACACGTGGATACGGCATGGCCCCTCCCATTGAAATGTCGAGCGACGTTAGCAGAACGTGCCGGATGCCGGTGCGTCCGGAAGTGGGGTATGTCGGTGGACTGCAACGCACAACCGTTTTGCCAATAGGCAGGCATTGCAGGTAGTCTCGTGCCAGCGCATTCACCGCCGCCGCCCATGCAAGTTTTTTCCACCAACCCCTGGTTCCAGAGTCTTCCGCAACAGGCCGCCGAGGCCTTGTTGGAGGCCGCCACGACCGTGCAGGTTGCCGCCGGTGCATTCCTCTTCCGCCAGGGCGATCCGGTGGATGCCGGTACCAACGCGTTCTTTGGCGTCGCCAGCGGCGTGCTCAAGTTGTCGATCTTCAACGCGGAAGGGGACGAGGCGATTCTCGCGCTGGTTGAGCCCGGCAACTGGTTTGGCGGCGTGTCGACGTTGGATCAGCAACCGCGCGGCCACTGTGCGATTGCGCTGGAGGATGCAGAGGTGCTCGCCGTCAGTGCCGAGCGCTTCGACGCGTTGATGCGTGATGCGGCATTTGCAGCAGCCATCGCCCGCCTGGTGGCGATGCGTTTGCGCTTGGCCTATGGCTCGCTGGCGAGTGCCGCGCTTCACGGTACGCGCGCACGCGTGGCACGGCGGATTGCCATGCTGGCACACGGCGATGTATCGCAATCGGCGCAAGGGCGCGCAACCATCAACACCTCGCAGGACGCGCTGGCCATGATGCTAGGCATCAGCCGGCAGACGCTCAGCAAGGAGCTGCAGGCGCTGGTGAAGCTGGGCGCCATCCGCCTGCGCTATGGGCACATCGAGATTCAAGACATGCCGCTGCTGCTGAGCGCAAGCTGAATCGAGCTCAGGTGGCTGAGCGCAGTGCCGCCAGCAGATCGTTGCCTGACCAGCTCGGGCGCGCGGCGGCCGCTTCTGCGGCATGCACCAGCGCACACAGCTGCGCATTGACCGGCGCACGTTGTCCTAGCCGATCAGCCAGGCGTACGACCTCGCCGTTGATCCAGTCGACTTCGGTGGTGCGGCCGGCGGCCAGATCGTCGGACATGGACGAGCGCGCGAGCGGATCGATCGCGAGCATCTTGCCGCCCAGCCGCGTGAATACGGCATCGGGCGTGGCCAGCAGGCGCGGAATCCACGCAGGCGGTATCGGGGTGAGCTTGACGGGCTGGATGCCTGCGCGCACCAGCAGCCGCATCGCTTCGGTTTGCGCCAGAGCGAGGCAGCGCCGGTAAGCGCGCTGCGACAGTTCTTCCTTCAGTGGCCGATTGGCCAGTGCGTTGATGGCGTTGTTCAGGTTGAGCAGCAGCTTGGCCCATTGCACCGATGCCATGTCCGCACGCTCAACCAGCGGCAGACCGGCACGCTGGAACGAATCGAGGAAGGCGCCCAATGCAGGCGATGCGGCGACCTCCAGTTCGCCCGCTGTGCCCTGATGAAAGGCGCCCGGCCCGGGCTGCATCACATTGAAGGGCACCATGCCCGCCAGCACCGTCTGCTGCGGCAGCGCGGCGCGGAGCACGTCGGCATTGCCCAGTCCGTTCTGGAAGCTGACCACCACCGTGCCGGGGCGCAGCAGCGGCTTTAGCGCATCAGCCACAGAAGCGGTTGCGGCTGACTTGACTGTGACCAGCACCAGATCTGCCGTGGCGGCTACGTCGGGCTCGGTCTCGTAGGCCACGTCGGCGGTGTGCACCTGCCAGCGACCACCACGGTAGTCCGTCAACGTCAGGCCATGCGTGCGCAGTTCATCGCCAATGCGCGCACGCCCAACCAGTGTTACGTCAGCGCCCGCGGCCAGCAGCCGGCCCCCCAGATAGCAGCCGATCGAACCGGCCCCCACGATGCAGATCTTCGCCATGCGTCTCCTTGTTGTTGTGCGGACACCTCAAGCCAGGCGTGGCACCTCGTACACCAGGGCCGGCTGGAGGGTGTCGATGGCGTCCACCGGCTCGGGCGGGCGCCACAGGAACAGCGAGAAGGTCATCTTCTCGGGTGTCACGTCGATGATGGTAAAGCCGTTCTTCTCGGTTGGGCGCAACGCTTCCTGCATGGCGACGGACAGTGCCGGCGTGGTCTCGATGCTGCGGAAGGCGGAGGGGAAGCCCATGTCGCCGGTGCCCAGCGTGCCGGTCATGACGGCATGCACCGGATGCGCGAACTCCAGCTCGGCCGAACGCGACATCGCCCCGACGGCTGACGCGTGAAAATCTCCCTGAACGATGACGGCGGCGCGCTGCTGCTGTTGCCCGAGTGCCGCCACCAGACGCTGGTGCTGTGCGTGCCAGCCGGTCTGCCAGCCGGGCTTGGGTTGATTGCCGACCAGTCGCCCGGTCTTCGTGTCGAGCAGATCCGGATACCAGTCGCCCAGCTTGCCGGAGGAGTACGCAAACGGCAGCGATGGCACGTGAAAGAAATGCGCCGTGTCTTCCGCACGCGTGCGCGCCACGAGCCAGTCTTCCACCCACTGCGGCACCACGCGTGCGTGCATGCCCTTGTTGTCGAGAAAGCGTCGGCAGTCATACAGCACCGCTTCAAGCAGGGTGCCGTAGCGCAGGGTGCCGAACGCGCTGTTGGTGTCGGTGGGCATGCCCGCCTTGTCGCCACCGGGCAGCCATACGGGGCGGTTGGCATCGGGCAGGAACTCGGGGTAGTAGCGGTGCTGTGTCAGCTCTGCGCCAATCAGCCCATATGGCTCCGGCGGCAGCGTGGCGACCTTGTCGTCAAACTCGTCGTTCTCAAAGGTGTCGTGGTCATCGGTCAGAAAGTACGCGGGCGTGGAGCGCAGCGTGGTGCCGTACAGCCCACTGATCTGGTAGTCGCATACGCGTGTGAAGATCGGCTCGTTTTTCGGGTGTGACATTGGCACCGACATGTCGAGTGCGCCGCCAAATTTTGTCCACATCAGCTCGCGCACCTGGCGTGCGAAGGGCTTGTTCTGCGAGGTCTGCAAGTCCCAGTAGATGTGGTCGCCGTTGGCGATGACGGCATCGGGGGCGAACGCCATGCCACGCGCCAGCAGGCGGCGGCGCGCGGCCATGTCGAGCCAGGCGGTTTTGCCGGCGATGGAAGGGCCGTCGTAACCGCCGGCGCACGTGTAGGCCAGGATGCGCAGTCGCGCGGGTGTGGCGTTGGGTGCGGGAAAGGTCTTGAGCGGCCAGGCATCGGCCAGTGGCTTGCCACCAGCATCGACGATGCGCAGTGTGTACTGCGTGGCCGGCTGCAGGCCGCGTACATCAAAGCGCCAGAAGCGGCCTGCCGTATCGGTGCGCTCGCCAGCAACACGTTTGCCGTTCACGATCAGCCACGGTGCGTGCGCCAGTGGTGCCTGAAACGATGCCTTGATGAGAAAGCGGTCATGGCTGGCCGCGGGGATCAGGTGTGCAAGCTGCCCGGCATGCCAGTTGGTATCCGCTGCCGGTGTGGTTGCGAGTGCGGTGTCGGGCAAGGTCAGGCCAAACGCGCCCAGGCCGGCCGTGGCGGTGCCGAGGGTCAGGAAATCGCGCCGGCTCATGCCGTGCGGTGCTTGGGTGCGTGGTTTGATCGGGGCGGACATCTTCCATCCTGTGGCTTGGTGCGAAGACGCCATCGTGCTGAGTCATATCCACGCTGAATGTTCAGCTTTTGACAATCTAGGGGTTAGTCCTCAACCAGAGGCAACGGCGCGGCGTATACCGGCAAAGCGAGTCGCGGCCAGACGGTCAGGGCTTTGCGCGTTCGATCGGCACGCCATGTTTGGCGCAGGCCGCTGCTGCACGCATTGTGCGAGACCTTGCGACAATGCACGCGAACGTGCCGCCGCATCAGCGGTGCAGCGAGGGCCGATATGCATATCACCGAGATTCGCGAGCAGGCCATTCCGGTTTCCCGGTATGACGATCTGTCCATCCCATCGGGCGGGCTGACCACCAGTCTGGTGGCCGTCACCACCGATGTGATGCGTGATGGAAAACCGGTGGTCGGTTACGGCTACGCATCGGTCGGCCGCTTTGCGCAGGGCGGGTTGATTCGCGAGCGCTTTGCGCCGCGCCTGCTGCGCGCATCACCCGGCAGCCTGGCGGATGAGGCGGGCACCAATCTCGACCCGGTTCGGGCATGGCACACGATGATGGCGGGCGAGAAACCAGGCGGCCACGGCGAGCGCTGCGTGGCCGTCGGCACACTCGACATGGCGATCTGGGATGCGGCTGCGAAGATTGCCGGTGTGCCGCTGTACGCCTTCCATGCGCAGCGGCTCGGCAGGGTGGCGCAGCCGCGTGTGCGCGTGTATGCCGGCGGCGGCTATCGCTATCCGCAGGACGATCTGGCGCGCCTGGCTGCTGAGATGTGCCGCTGCGTGGATCTCGGCTTCACGCACGCCAAGATCAAGATCGGTGGTGCGCCGTTGGATGTGGATTGCCAGCGCATTGAAGTCGCGGCTGCGCAGTTGTCTGGCACCGGCAACCTCGCTGTCGATGCCATGAACCTGTATGACCAGACCACCGCGCTGCAGGCCGCCATCGTGCTGGAGCCCTATGCGCTCTGGTGGTTTGAAGACCTGTGCGACCCGCTGGACTTCACCACGCACGCCAAGGTGGCCGAGGTGTATGCGCCGCCCATCGCGGCGGGCGAGGCGTTGTTCTCGCAAGCCGAGGCGCGGTTGCTCGATCAATACGGTGGCCTGCGCAGCGCGCGCGATGTGCTGGTGTTTGACCCCGTGCATTGCTACGGCGTGCCGGGCTACCTGCGCATTATCGACACCATGACTGCGCACGGCTGGCCGCGCCATGCATTCTGGCCGCACGGCGGACATCTCTTTGCGCTGCATTTGGTGGCGGCACTCGGCCTGGGCGGTGCGGAGGTCAGCCCGTTTGCGTTTGCGCCGTTTCGTGGGCTGGCGGATGGCGCACGCATCGAGGGCGGCCATGCAGGCTTGCCGGAGGCACCCGGGATTGGTTTCGAGACGCATGCTGAAGCGTGGCGTGCGTTCCGGCAGACATTTGCATAAGTGCGCGTCCAATGGCGACGGGTTCGAGTTGGCGCCGCCTTGCAATCAGACGGAGGGGGAGCTGGTCGCGTGCAGTTCGAACCCTCGCCGGAACCAAGTCAAGCGGGTATAGGCCGTGTCCAGCGCATCTGTTGCACCAGCACGCGTTCTGGCCATATGCAGGGCTAGGCGATCGCGCATTGCTGGGTCGTCGAGCAGGGCGATGCACTGCTCACAGGCTTGCGGGCTGGCCAGCGTGGCGGCATCTCTGCCAAGCAAGGCCATGCCTGCGAGGTCCTGATCGTAGTTGGCCGATTCCAACAGAGCGGATTCGGCGTCATACAGGCGATCCACGTTGCCGGCGCTGGCATAGTTTTGCAGCAGGAACTGCAGGTCTTCCGCATCCTTTGGGTTCTCCAGGCCGCGATCCTTCCAGGCGATTAGCTTGAGCACGGCAAGTCCAGCCAACGATGCAACGCGTATGCTGCGCCCGGGCACAAACTCTACTTCGACTGCGGCCCGCCAGGCATCTGCGTAGCCAGCAACATTCATCATGACAGCCATGTCGGGCGGCCATTTGATGGTGGCTGGCGGCTGTTCGATGCCGCCGAATGGGATGAGATCGATTGGCCGGGCGATCGTGTTGTCGCTCGTGCGATAGAGCAGTCGATGGGTGATGCTGGCGGCAGAGTCGAAATGGTCGTTGGCTAGCAGGTGCTGCTTGATGTTTTCGAACTGCGGCCAATGTTCTACGGCAACGGCGAAATCCACGTCGAGCGTGGCACGTCCGGTCTCGATACCGAACACGTGTGTCAGCAGAATGTCGCGCGCTGTGGCACCCACCACGAAGATGGGTAGTGCCAGCGGTGCAGCCACGTCGTGGATGGCACTGAGGATGTCCTGGGTTGAGCGGTCCAGTGGGCGGTCAGAGCGGATCGAGTACACGAGCGATGATTTTTTCTCGGATGAGGTTGGCGGTTTCCAGATTGCGCGAGTCCATGGTGGCGATGAGATCCGCATAAACCAGGATCGGTGGTACAAGACTTTCCCGGGCGGTTTGGCTAGTCGACGGTCGCCAGAAGGTCTCCAGCAGTTCGATGGAGCCATCTGCGCTAGGCTGAAGGCGATACTTGGTGACTAGGTGGCGCAGCGTGTCTCGCATGGCAGGCGGATCAATATAGAGCGTCTGCGTGGCGGGTTTGAGATAGCCGGTCATGCGGGCGGCCGCGACTTCACCACCCCATTGCGCGCTCAGCTGTGTCGGGTCGACCAGGCTGGCGTCTTGCCACCAGTTTGGGTTGGTTGCTTGGAAGCGGCGAGGATGCAGCTTGGGGCGCAGTATCGAGGGGTAGCCGGCAACCCATTCGTCGAGCATTTGCGCAGGCGCAGCGAGGCGACGGCCTCTTGCTGACTCAACCAGTAGACCGCGCGTGGCCAAGTCCTGGAATACTGCACCGACAGAGCCGAGTGCAATGCCGGCGGTCTCTGCGATCTCCCGATATGGCGCCTGTACGAGCGCAGGTTCGCAGAGCAGGGCGAAAGCCATGCGCCATGCTGTGGCGTTGCCTGCGCTGCGCGTGGATGTCTGTGTCGGAAGGGTGAGCGGCTTGCGTCCACTCACAAATACGTACAGACCATCGGCCTTAAGGTAAGCATTGCCTGCGGTATCAATGAACTGCAAGTCGAGCTGCCGGCTGTGCTCTGCCAGTTGCGGACTGAGGTACGGTGCAACCAGCAAACCAGAGTCGAGGTGGGGGGCCAGTTGCGTACGGACTAGGGCCAGTGCGGAGGCTCGGTCCATCGAGCGCTTGCATTCCACAAGGTAACGATGTGTCTGGCCGGCGACCTTCAGGTCGACAACGGCGTCGGACTTTGCGCGGAGACTGGTGCGGGCTTCGGTCGCAACAACCTTGCCGTCTATGCCGGTGAGTTCGCCCAGGGCTTTCAGCGCAGTATCGAGCACTTCACGCTCGTGATGCTGGGGATCGTGTCGGGTCGCCATGTGTGGTTGTTCATATTCGTCGCATGTTCATGATGCGTGAACACACGATAAGTATGAACAGCAAGATCACTTTGTTCAAGAGAATTCGGCGTTCATGAAACGTGAACACTGTGAAAAAATGAACGGCAAGCAACCACATAGCAGCCAATAAAAAGCAGGTGGTTATATCAATGAATCAACTTTGCGCAAAGGCGAGCGATTATCAGCAGATTTATTCCTGCCTTCAGTCAAATCCGCATTCGAGACAACGTACTACCCCTCATTAGTATGTTGCGCCGCGCAAGCCGCCTCAAATTTTGTATAGTTCCAGCACGCCGTTTCGAGCCATCAGCGAAGCGCAAGGCGACGACCAGATCAAGGCTGAAACCGCGTACTGGCGCGGGTTGGCCGCCACAAGCCTGAGCCCGGGGGAGTGCCGCATGCTGTGCCGGCACGCGGCCATGTTCAAAACGTCTGTAGGTGGAGGCGGTAATGCGCGCGGGATTATCCGACGCCATTGCTGCCGCACTGACTCTATTTGGGAGAACGCTTGCATGGGCGCTCGCATTGCATTGACGGAAAACCGGATGACATCGTGGCGCGCAGAACTGTTGCGCGAGTTGAACACCCTGGACGACGCAGACGCTGCGTTTCGTAGCCTGCACACGGCCGTGACCCTGTTGGGCTTCGACTATTACGCCTATGCCTTGCGCGCGGCGATCCCGATCACGCGCTTCAATACCGTGGCGTGGAGCAACTACCCCGAGCGCTGGCGAGAGACCTATCTGGCGCGTGGCTATGCCGCCATCGACCCGGTGCTGCAGTTCGGCCAGCGTTGCGTGAAGCCCATGCTGTGGCCGGGCATCAGCGATCCGAACGAGCCGTTCTGGGTGGAGGCGCGCGCGCATGGGCTGAACCACGGGTGGTCGCAAACCATGCGAGACCATCGTGGCATCTTCGGCACCTTCAGCCTGGCGCGCACCGCCGAGCCCATCACCGCAGACGAGTTGGCCGCAATCGAGCCGGAGATGATCTGGCTGGGCCAGCTTGCCCACGCCACCATCAGCAACCTGATGGCGAGCAAGGTGCTGCCCGATGCCGCCGCGCGCCTCAAAGACGTAGAGCGCCAGACGCTGCACTGGACGGCCGAGGGCAAGACCGTGGCCGAGGTGGCGGCCATTCTGGAGATGACCGAGCGCAACGTGAGCTTTCATATCCAGAACGCCATCACCAAGCTCAACGCGGCCAACAAGACGCATGCAGTGGTGAAGGCGGCCATGCTGGGGCTGATTCCGGCCACGGCAGCCTGAGGCTCAGGCACGGCTGCCGTCGTCTGCCCGGCTGACCAACGCGCGCGCGGTGCGTGGCCGCGCGTTGCCGGCCCAGCGGCGCATGATGGGCCGCTCGACCAGCGCGTACAGCATCCACGCCAGCAGCAGCGCCGTGCCGAACTCCGAGGCAATCACGCCCAGCGCCATGGGTGTGGCAAACGTCTGCCCGTGCAGCAGCGCTTGCGTACCGTATAGCACCTCCAGGTGGACCATGTAGAACGCAAACGACACCTCGCCCAGCCACACCATCGGCCGCGAGGCGAGCAGCGTGGGCGCATCGGCCACGTCCGTTGCCGCCACGGCGGTGATGAGCAGCGCAATCGGCACGATGGTGACTGCGTTCAGGCTGTACTGAAACGGCACCACGCGCGCCGCCGCATAACCCGCGGCCATGAAGAGAAACGCCGGCAGCAGGCCAAGCCTGATCCACTGCCCCGTCATGAGAATGCGTGCCATCAGCATGCCGAGCACGAACTCGAACAGCCGCAGCGGCGGGAAGAAATACGCCAGCCAGAAACGCAGCTCCGGCAACGGCCAACCTGGCGCGACGGGCGCATCTGGTGTGAGCAGCGTGATGAGCCCCTGCGCTGCCAGCAGCGCCGCCACGGTGGCCGCTGCCCACCACCACAACCGCGCTGCACGTATGCGCTGCACCGCCGGCAGGATCAACGGAAACAGCATGTAGAACAGCAGCTCACTGCAAAGCGACCACGACACCGCGTTCACCCCGCGCAGGATGTCGTCTTCCGGCACCCACGCATGCAGCAGGAGCAGGTTGGGCAGCCACACCGCAGGCCGCGTGCCGGGCGCCACCAGCAGCATCATGGCCACCGCCCACGTGACGATGTGGTTGGGGTAGATCTTGAGCAGGCGCCGCCTGAGAAACGCCGACGTTGTATCGGTACTGCGCGCAGACCACGTCAGCACGAACCCGCTCAGCACGAAGAAGAACGACACCCCCACGCGCCCGCCCGCGTTGAACAGGTGGTTGTACGCCGTGGCCCACTGCGCATCGGCAAAGGGGTTGAACACCACGATCTTCATGAGTGACCCGTGGTACAGGAAGACCAGCATGGCCGCCAGAAAGCGCAGCCCGGTGAGCGACGGTAGCCGGCTGGCTGCAGGCGTGCGGAACGTGAGCACCATGAAGGTCTCCTGTGTGGATCAGGCAGTGGCGACTTCGGTTTCCGTGCGGGGCTTTGCAGTGGAGATGCGCGTGCGTAGTCCGGTCAGGAAACGCGGCAGCTCGTCGTGCAGCAAACGCTCAAGCGACGGCGCACCGAACGGACGTTCGGTCGTCGCCAGGTCGGGCGAGCGCACCAGCAGGCGGCTCAGGTAGCGCGTGACCGCCAGATTGCGGGCCACGGCCTCCAGGCGCGGCAGCTCATACGCATCCAGATCGCGCGCGAGGATGGCGCGCGCCAGCACCGCCGCATCCTCAATGCCCAGGTTCATGTTGGTACCGCCGATGGGGCTGAACTGGTGCCACGCATCACCGGCAAAGAACACGCGCCCCACGCGTGCGCGGCTCGCAATGCGGTGGCCGAACGCGCTGTGCGTGATCCAGTGCAGGTGTTGCACGTTGGCGGTGATGGGCGTCATCTCACGGATGATGCGTTCAATGAACGCTGCATCGAAACCGCTCTGCGGGTCTTCACCCGGGAAGGAGGCGATCACGCGGTAGCTGCCGCCCGGGATCGGCACAATCATCAGGTAGCCATCCACACCGCAGAAGCAGTGCATCTCGTTGTTGGTCAGCGGCAGCGTGTCGAAACTCACGTCAGCCACCACAAAGTAGCCGGCATACATGGCCTGGTCGACGGGGATGTCGAGCAGGCGCCGTGCCGTGCTGTTGCCGCCGTCACAGGCGATGACGTGGTCCGCAAAGATGTGTTCTTCCGTGCCGTCCGGGTGGGTGCAGGTGGCGACCACGCCGGTGGGCGTTTCCTGCAGCGCCTGCAGTTCCAGCCCCTGGCGGATCGACACGCCCAGCTCCGAAATGCGCCGATACAGCGCGCGCTCGATCACGTCTTGCGTGAGGTGGAAAAAATGCGGCCGCTCGATGTCGAGCTGATAGAAATTGATGTCGGCAAAGTATGCCTTGCGCCGGTACAGGTTCATGCGCGGCACGCGCAGGCCCAGCGCATCCACCTGCGTGCCGATGCCAAGCTGGTCGAACACCGCCAGGCTCGCCTGGTTGACGGCAATGCCGCGCGGCAGGGTCGACAGCTCCAGCCGCTTGTCGATCACCTGCACCGCCTCGCCCTGCTGGGCGAGCAGCCCGGCCAGCGTCATCCCCACGGGGCCACAACCGACGATCAGTAGGCTCATGGCCGGCTCCTCACAGCGTCTTGGAGAATTCGAGGATCAGCTTGCCGCACACCTCGGGCGCTTCCAGGTGCGGCACGTGGCCCACGTCTTCCAGGATGTGCACGTTGGCCGGCTGGATGCGCGGCACGCGGGCCTGCAGCTTGTCGTAGTAGGCGTTGTCGATGAAGGCGTCGTTCTTGCCGCCGATGTACAGGAAGGGCACCTTGCTGCCCGACAGGATGGCCAGCTCATCCAGCCAGCCTTGCGTTTTCAGGTGGATGGCGAATTGCTCGCGGAAGTTGCCGTCGGATTCCTTGATGTCCGTCAGCATGCGCTTGTAGACCTCGGTGCCGGCTTGCGACACATCCAGGTAAGCGCGCGTGAGCGCATCGGCCTCGTCGCCTACCAGGTGGTTCTTGAAGGCGAGTTCCTTCGGTGCGTCGGGGCGGAAGTTGGAGAAGGCATCTTCACGGCTGACCGCATGCACGCCGGCAACCGACACGAGCCCCAGCAGGTTCGGATCCTTGAACAGCGATTGCGTGGCGATGTTGGCGCCCACGCTGTTGCCCACGGCAATGATCTCGTGCAGCGACAGGCGGTGGCGGAACGCTTCAAACAGCGTGCGCAGGCCGATCATGCTGTATTGAAAGCCGAAGCGCGCCACATCGATATGGTCCGACTGGCCGTGGCCCGGAAAATCCAGCGCGATCAGGTTGAACTGGTCGCCCAGGATCGGTTCCAGATCGGCGAAAGAAGCGGCGGTGGACGCCGTGCCATGCAGGAAGACGATGGTGGGCGCGTTGGCCTTGCCGCCCTGCAGGTAGTGCAGCTTGCCGAAATCGAAATTCAGGAATCTGGATTGCATCACACGGCTCCTTCGAGGTGTTCGTTGCGGGATTTCGTGGGGTCAGTGGAATCGGCCGGGCGCGCTTCCTTGCGCTTGAACAGCGCCACCGATAGGCCGATGCCGATGGCAGCCAGCAGGGCGTTGAATGCCATCAACGCACGCATGGCGGGCACGTAGCTTGTGTTGACGAGATCGCGCACGGTATCGATCGGGTGATCGGCAAACGTGCCTGCAACGTTGACCAAGTTCTGGCTGGCGTTGACGAGCCCGTGCAGCGTGTGCAACTGCTCGGGCGTGAACGTGGCGGCTGTGCTGGCGATATGGCGAGCGAGTTCGAATTCCCCCACCTTGCTGAGAATCAACCCCGACACCGCCACCCCAAACATGGCCCCCACCATCGACAGCGTGAAGAACAGGCCGATGGCCGTGCCTGTGTGCTTGGGGGACACCTGCGATGTGGCGCCGTTGATGGTGGCCGTGGTGAGCGCTCCGTTGGACAGCCCAAAGCTCACCAGCCCGATCACGAACAGCACGATGGACAACTCCACACGCAGCGTGAGAAATGCCGCGCAGCTCACCAGCAGCAGCGTCATGCCAGTGAGCACGGGCACCTTGTAGCCGTGGCGGTCGATGACCTTACCGGTAATCGGCCCCACCACAAAGATGCAAGCCGTCATGCACAGCACCCACAGCCCCGCACGCACCTTCGAGTAGTTCAGGATGTTCTGCATGAACAGCGGCAGCACGAACAGGAAGCTCGCCATCACGAAGTTGAAGATGATGCGGATGCCCACCACCGTCAGGTAGGTGCCGTTCCTCAGCAGCGACAGGTTGATGAGCGGTGCCTCCACGTGCAGGCTGCGGCGCACGAACAGCACGGTGGAGATGGCGCCCACGGCGGTCAACGCACCGATCTGCGCCCACGAGAGCGTGGCCAACGCGTTGGACAGCACGATCAGGCAGCCCAGCCCCAGCAGGTACAGCGGCACGCCCACCACGTCGAGCTTGCGGGCGCTCAGTTCGTTTGCGTCATCCCTGTCGACAAACACGGCCGTGAGCAGCAGAGACAGCAGCCCCAGCGGCACGTTGATGAGGAAGATCATCTCCCACCCGAACGCCTGCAGGATGAAGCCGCCCAGCGGCGGCCCGGCTGCCAGCCCGATCCCCGTGATGGTGACGGCCACACCGGTTGCCAGGCCCTTCTGCTCGGGCGGAAACGCCTTGCCGATCAGGATGAGTGCCAGCCCCAGCGTGGCCGAGAAGCCGATGCCCTGAACAAAGCGCGCCACGATGATGGCCTCAATGCTGTGCGCAAACGCCCCGATATAGAGCGATGACAGCACGAACAACAGCCCGCCCGCCATGAACACACGCTTCTTGCCATAGCGATCCGCCAGCACGCCAGACAGGCAGAAGAACGCCGCCGCAGCTGCCAGGTAACTGACGATCACCAGTTGAATCTGCTCGATGCTGGCGTTGAAATCTTTGGAGAATTCCGCCAGCGCCAGGTTGACGATGGTCAGATCCAGGTTGATCAGCAGCAGGTAGATGCCGATCGAGAACAGCACGATCCATTTCTTCATGGGTAGGCCTCTTGTACCGGCGGACGCCGTGTGGGCATCTGCCGGCCAACGTGTGGCTGGGCGGGTTCAGTGGAACATGCGCCAGCTGTCTTCATGGCGCACCAGGAAGGCGCCGATCGTGCGGCGCACGGCCTGGCATTGCTCCACGGCATGCATGACGCGCGTGTTGAGCACGTGCAGCTGGCCGGGATTGCCGCGCACCACCAGCTTGGGCACGTCTTCAAGCTGGGGGATGCTTTGATTGGCAAAGAATTCGGCCATCAGCGTGTGCAGCTGGGTGAAGTCCTGCGGGCGGTAGTCCCAGAACACGAGGCCCGTCCCTTCGTTGGAATCCGCCACCGACAGGAACACCGAGATCTGGTTCTTCAGCTCGGAGTAGTTCTCGCCAATCGGCCAGTTGCTTGGGTCGCGCGAGAAGTGGATGGCGTCGCAATGCGGCGGCACGCTGTAGAGGCCTTCCTTCTTGGGCTGGAACTCGCGCTTGGAGGTGAGCGGAAACTCCGCCCACGTGCCCACCTGCACGGTGTCGATGTGCAGCGCATCGTGAATCAGCCGCGCAAAGGCGGTGTTGCGCAGTTGCCCGTTGAAGCGGCCGGCATAGGCAAAGTAGTCCGCCAGCCCGACCACGAGCTTTTCGTTTTCCAGAAACTGCATTGGTCCGACAGCCACGCCGGTGTTGGCCACGCCCGAGAGCGAGCGGTGCGGAATCACCTCGGGGTAGGCTGGGTCGGCCCACCACGTATCGAGCTGCTCGGGCTGGACCACGTCCAGCAAGACGGCAATCGCATCGCCATCGCGCACCAGCGCCACGGCTTCATCGATGTGCAGGTCACGGATTTCGGCAGGTGCGCCAAAGCGGTGGATTTCGGAGCGATACGACGTGCTCATCGGTCATCTCCTCAAACGGTGGATCGGTAGGTAGGGCGATGGGAAGGCGCCGCCACCCGCTCGGGATGGCGGCGTGCCTGCATGGAATGCACCCAGTGAATCAGGCGAGCTGGTTTTGCAGCGTCTGCAGGTCGAAGTAGTCCTTGAACAGCGTCAGCTTGCCGGCGTCGTTGAACTCAAGAATGACGACCATCGGCAGCGTGACCTTCTTGTCGCCAAAGACGATGTCGCTGGTGCGCTCGACAAACACCGTGCCGTTTTCCGACACCACGCGGTGCTTCTTCCAGACGTACGAAGACGATTTGCCGAAGAACTCGGCCACCTTTTCGACAGCCTTGGGCTTGCCGCGGTGCACGGTGTCGGCCAGCGGCACGTCTTCAAAGACAACGTCATCGGCCAGCAGGTCCGATACGGCGTCGAGGTCGCGCGTTTCCAGCGCGTGGATGAACTTGTTGGCCAGAGCCTTGGAGTCGTGTTGAGCCATCTTGCTGCCTCTATTGGAGTGTGGAACGCATCGGCAGGCGGGCATCCAGGTTGGGCCGGATGCCGCGCACCAACGCGCGGTTTCACCAATCCGTCGCATTGGATTGATTGGCAATCCAATGGCGGCCTTTTAAATCACGTGCGTGCACCGTTTTGCAGATCAAAAAGGTGCGGCAGCGCCGCCTGTGCCCCGGTTTGGTTCAAAGCACAAAGGCGCCGTGATTAAGCGCGGATGCTGTGTGAAAAGCGGCAACGCGTCTACTGTACTTTTTTGCAGTTGACCGCATTGCAGCAAACAGTAGGATGCGTCCAGCAGAAGCAAAGACACGTTTTCATAGGTGAATTTGCGGCAGGGCACCAAATCGCGAATTCATCAGGTTGACCGCATATGTAAATGCAATGGCGAACATGCGGAAAAGACGGGTCGATATAAAAACGATGACAAATGCGATGCACGCTCGAATCGATGTCGAATGCATCGCAATTGGCAATCCAATTACCCAGCACGCATACGACAGGCGCCCTATGACCGATACCCTCATTCGTGTGGTTGGCAACAAGTTTCAGGAGTTGTCCAACGCGCAAAGCATCCTCACGTTCGATGAGCTTGTCGCGCGGGTTCGTGATGGGCAGCTCGAACCGGCCGCCATCTCGCTGGAACAGGGCATCTCGGAATCGCAGGTGGATGTGCTGCGTGATCTGGTGGCGCAGAGCGACCATGCCGGGCAGATTTCACTGCGCAGCTACTTCGATCGCCATCAGCGCTGTGACGGCACGCTCACGCACAAGGTCAAGCGCGCCAACACGCTGATTTCGGACCCGCAGGAAACGGGCGAAGACACCTACACCAGCGTGCTGCTGATCGACGATGAATGCGCTGACCTGAGCGACCACGTCACCGGCAAGCACGTGCAGTTCATGGTGCTGCTGGAAGCGGCCCGGCAGATGGGCAACGCCGTGACGCAGAAATTCCATTCCACGGCGGCCAAGATGTACTTGGCCGAAAACATCAACGTGGACTTCAAGGCGTTTGCCTATCCGTTCCAGGTAGACCTGGAGTACCGCGTGCTGGAGCGCAACCTGCGCGCCACCGGCGACGGCAAGATGGCCGTGCGGATCGACTTTCGCCAGCACGGCAAGGTGATCGCGCAACTCACACTCACCTTCACGGTGCTGGATCGCAAGTTTGTCTCCGCGCTGGAAAGCACGGCACTCAAGTCGCTGCACAACTGAAGGAAGGCGCTGTCATGACTGCCGTCATCGCCCCTGACTGCGCTGCGCCGGAGGTTAACGCTGCGCGCATCTGCGCGGTGTTCGATCTGGACGAAACGCTGATTCGCTCTAAGAGCATGCTCGCCGTGCTGGAGCAGTACCACCGCAGTACGGCCGCTTCGCCCGACCAGGCCGAGCGCCGCATCCGTGATGTGCGCGCCAACCTGACGTGGTACGTCGAGCGCAATGCCAACCGCGCCGCGCAGAACCGCTACTTCTACCGACAGCTTGCGGGCATTCCGGTGGACGACATGGCGCGCGCCGCGCAGCAGTGGTTTGAGGCCAATCGTGCAGCGCTGTACCACGACACGGTAGTCGCACGGCTCAATGCGCATCAGCAGGCCGGTGCCGTTGTCATCGTGGTGAGCGGTTCGTTTGCTGAAGCCATTGCACCCATTGCAGCCGACCTGTCGATCGAACACGTGGTGTGCGCCCGCCTGGAGCAACGCGACGGCCGCTACACCGGCGCCATGCTGGGCGAGCCGACCATTGGCGAGGGCAAGGCCATTGCGCTGCGCCAGTTCCTGCAGGTCCACGGTCTGTCGATGCACGGCGGCTTTGCCTATGGCGACCACGACAGCGACATCCCCATGCTTTCCCTGGCTGACCACCCGGTGGCGGTCGGCTCCAACGCCGCACTGCTGGACCATGCCCGCCGGCACGACTGGCGTATTTCCCCGCTGTTTCCTGATGATTGAGGTGAACCGATGGACGATCAAAAATTCATTGAAGACTTCGCGGCCCTGCTCGAAGTGTCGCCGGAGCGGATCACCGACGACTTCAACATGGTGGAAGAGGCCGTGTGGGATTCGCTGGCGTTTCTCAGCACCATCGCCCTCATCGACACGCACTACAAGAAAGTGGTGGACCCGATGGCACTGCAGGAGCTGACCACGTTCCGCGAGCTGCGTGCGCTGGTGCACGGCCAGAGTGTTGAGGCTTGAATGGGCTACCGGCGCTTTCACAACGCGCGCATTGCCGGGGTGTCTGCCGCGGTGCCGGATCACGTCCGGCGCAATGAAGACATCGCCGGTGATCCGGTGGAGATCGGCCGCACGGCCAAGCTGTGCGGCATCCAGGCCCGGCACGTGGCGCCTGACGGCATGTGCGCATCCGACCTCTGCTACGTGGCGGCCGAGCGCCTGTTGGAGTCCGTCGGCTGGGAGAAGGATTCCGTCGATGCGCTGATCTTCCTCTCGCAAACACCTGACTACGTGGTGCCCGCCACGAGCTGCGTGCTGCAGCGCCGGCTGGGGCTGTCGTTCCATTGCGCGGCGTTTGATATCACGCTGGGTTGCTCAGGCTATGTGTATGGGCTGATGGTGGCCTTCGGGCTGCTGGCCAAGGAAGGGATGCGGCGCGTGCTACTGCTGGTGGGTGACACGCCCAGCAAGCTGATCTCGCCGCACGACATTCCGGCCAACATCCTGTTTGGCGATGCGGGCACGGCCACGGCCATCGAGTATTCGGAAGACGCGGCTGAGAGCGTCTTCTTTGCCGGCACCAACGGCGCGGGCAGCGATTCGCTCATCATCCAGGCCGGCGGCTTTCGCCAGCCGAGCACGGCGGAATCGGCCGAGCGCCGGCCACACCCGCAAGACAAGGTGCTGCGCTCGCAGGAAGAGCTGTACATGGATGGCTCGGCCGTGTTCGGCCTCACGCTCAACCACGTGCCGGAACTGGTGCAGCAGCTCGCCACCATCTCCGGCTGGCCGGTGCAGAGCGTAGACCGCTGGCTCTTTCACCAGGCCAACAAATTCATGCTCGACTACTTCTCGAAGAAGATCGGCATTGCGCCCGAGAAGATGCCGAGCAACATCGACCGCTTCGGCAACACCAGCCCGCCGTCCATCCCACTGATGATGGTGACTGAGCACGACGCAGACGCCCCTCGCCCCGCGCGCGAGACGCTCGGCATGGTCGGCTTTGGCGTGGGCTTTTCGTGGGGTGGGGCGCTGTTGCGGCAGGCCGACCCGGTCATGGTGCCTCTTGTGTATCACCGTCAATAACGCAGTCGCGCAACCACGCACTCACGCGGAGCCCTCTCATGGCGGTACAGATTCAATCGATCAGCTATGCGCTGCCGGATGCGACGCTCAGCAATCAATCCATTGCTGCGCTGAACCCGGATTGGCCTGTCGACAAAATCGCAGGCAAAACCGGCATCCACCTTCGGCATATATCCGGCGACGACGAGTACAGCCTTGAGCTGGCCATCGCCGCCGGACGCCGTCTTCTGGACGAGCACAACATCGCACCGGAAGCCGTGGACTTCATCCTGTTCTGCAGCCAGACGCCCAAGTTCCTGATCCCGACGAGCGCTTGCCTGGTGCAGCATGCACTGGGGCTGCCCACGCGCAGCGGCGCGCTCGACGTGAACCAGGGGTGCTCGGGTTACGTGTCGTGCCTGATGCTGGCCGAAGGGCTGGTCGACAGCGGCCGCGCCAAGGGCGTGCTGCTCATCACGGCCGACACGTACACCAAGCTGGTGGCGCCGGAAGACCGCAGCCTCAAGACCATCATGGGCGATGCGGCCACGGCATCGTTCATCCGCCGGGCCGACCACGGCATCGGCGTGCGCGATTTCGAGTTCGGTACCGACGGCACGGGCGCCGAGGCCATCACCGCGTATACCTCGGGGCTGCATGGCCTGACCAGCGGCGGCGCGTATCAACCGGACTTCCGCATGAATGGGCCGGGCGTCTTCAACTTTGTGCTGACCAAGGTGCCGGAGGTGATTGACGCGCTGCTGGAGAAGAACAACCTTGAGCAGGAAGACGTGGATCTGTTCGTCTTCCACCAGGCCAATGCGCACATGCTGGAGTCGGTGCGCATCAAGATGGGCATTGCGCCCGAACGCTTCTTCGTCGGCCTGGCGGATACCGGCAACACCGGTGCTTCCAGCATCCCGCTGGCACTGGGCGATGCCGTGCGGCAAGGCCGCGTGATGCGCGGTGACAAGGTCGTGCTGATCGGCTTTGGCGCCGGGCTGTCGTGGAGCGCCTGCCTGATCGACTGGTAAGCCGACCACCCTCTTCCGTTCAACCCATGCTGTTTCGATGCCCGCTGCGCGGCGGGGCAGGCTCCGCTCGCGCTGCGTTTTGCTACCGCCCCACCTTCGCGAGGTTCGCGTGCAACTCACCACGGCACAAGACAAATACACGGCGCACACGGGGCGCGTGTTCCTGAGCGGCATCGATGCGCTGGTCCGACTGATGGTGGTGCAGCGCTTGCGCGACCGCGCTGCGGGGCTCAACACGGCGGGCTTTGTTTCAGGCTATCGCGGCTCGCCGCTGGGTGGGCTGGATCAGGCGTTCTGGAAGGCGAGTGATGCACTGGCCGCGCATGACATCCGCTTTCAACCCGGTGTGAATGAAGACCTGGCTGCCACCGCCGTGTGGGGCACGCAGCAGGTGCATCTGCTGGGTGAGTCAAAGCACGATGGCGTGTTCGCGCTTTGGTATGCCAAGGGGCCGGGTGTAGACCGCTCCGGCGATGTTCTCAAGCACTTGAACCATGCTGGCACCAGCGCGCACGGTGGCGTGCTGCTGGTGGCAGGAGATGACCACGGTGCATATTCGTCCACGCTGCCGCATCAGAGCGATCACCTGTTCTGCTCGGCGATGATTCCTGTGCTGTATCCGGCCGATGTGCAGGAGTACATCGAGCTGGGCCTGCATGGCTGGGCCATGTCGCGCTATTCGGGGTGCGCGGTCGGCTTCAAGGCGCTGGCCGATACGGTGGAGTCATCCGCCGGCATCGATGCCGATCCGTTTGCGTTGCAGATTCATCTGCCGACTGACCACGTGCTGCCCGAAGGCGGGCTGAACTGCCGCCTCTCGTCAGACCCGCTGGGCCTGACCGCGCGCAAGCAGGAAGCGCTGATGCAAGACCACAAGCTGCCCGCGGTGCTGGCCTATGCGCGCGCCAACCGGCTCAACCGCACCACGCACGATGCGCCCACCGCGCGCCTGGGCATTGTCGCTTCCGGCAAGAGCTACCGCGATGTGCGCGAAGCGCTCGCCCTGCTGGAGATCGACGCCGATGCACCCGAGATGGCCAGCCTGCGCCTGCACAAGGTGGCCATGCCGTGGCCGCTGGAGCCGCTGGGCATCTGCGATTTCGCCACGGGGCTGGACGAGATTCTCGTCATCGAAGAGAAGCGCCCGGTGGTGGAATCACAGTTGCGCCAGTTCCTGTACGACCTGCCGGACAACGCGCGCCCGCGTATCGTCGGCAAGTCCGATGGGGTGGGCGAACTGGCGGGCCCTGCTGGCAACGGCGTGTTTTCCGCCAAAACGGATCTTTCCGTCGCCCAGATCGCCATGGTGATTGCGGATCGGCTCGCACAGTTTCATCCGCAGGGCCGCCTTGCCAAGACGGCAGCGTGGCTGCGTGACCGGCAGGCCTTTCTCGACCGCGAGGTGGCAACGCCCGCGCGCTCGGCTTACTACTGCTCGGGGTGCCCGCACAGCACGTCCACCAAGGTGCCCGAGGGCAGCCTGGCGCTGGGCGGCATCGGGTGCCACATCATGGCCACCGCCATCTACCCCGAGCACAACAAGACCTTCACGCAGATGGGCGGCGAGGGGGCAACGTGGATCGGCCAGGCGCCGTTCTCGCAGGTGCCGCACGTGTTTGCCAACCTCGGCGACGGCACGTACTTCCATTCGGGCTATCTCGCCATTCGCGCGGCGATTGCCGCCAAGGTGAACATCACCTATAAGCTGCTCTACAACGATGCGGTGGCCATGACCGGTGGCCAGCCGGTGGACGGCACCGTGACCGTGCAGGCCATTGCGCGGCAACTGGCGTCGGAGGGCGTGACGCGCATTGCGCTGGTGTCGGAAGACCCATCGCGCCATGACGGCCGTACCGGCTTGCCTGATGGCGTGACCATCCACCCGCGTGAGTCGCTCGATGCCGTGCAGCGCGAGTTGCGTGAGGTGCAGGGCACCAGCGTGCTGATCTACGAACAGGTGTGCGCCGCGGAAAAGCGCCGCCGCAAGAAGAAGCAAGCGGTGCAGGCACCGGCCCGGCATCTCTTCATCAACCCGCTGGTGTGCGAGGGCTGCGGAGACTGCGCCACGCAATCGAACTGCTCCTCCATCGTGCCGCTGGAAACCGAGTTCGGCCGCAAGCGTGCCGTACACCAGGGGTCGTGCAATCAGGACACCTCGTGCGCCAAGGGTTTTTGCCCAAGCTTCGTGACCGTGGAAGGCGGCCGGCTGCGCGGCAGCGGACGCAAGCAGCAGAAGACCGCGTTGCCGGACAACCTGCCAGCCTTGCCGACGTCGCAACGCGCGGCGCTCGACGCGCCGTTCAACGTGCTGATCTGCGGCATTGGCGGCACGGGGGTGATTACGGTCGGCACCATCCTCGGCATGGCCGCGTACCTGGAAGGCAAGGGTGCCTCGGTGCTGGACATGACCGGTATGTCGCAGAAGAACGGTGCGGTGATGTCGCACGTTCGTATCGCGCAGCGGCAGGACGCACTGCACTCGCAGCGTATTCCTGCCTGCCAGGCGGACGTGGTGCTCGGCTACGACATCCTCACCGCGGCTGCGCGTGATGCGGTGGACAAGATCAAGCCCGGCCATACGCAGATCGTGCTGAACACGGAGGAGACACCTCCCGGCCACGCCATCCGGCAGGTGGACTGGCAGTTCCCCACCGAGCAACTACGCCGGCTGTTGGGCGAGACCGCCGAGGCAAAGCTGGAGTTTGTCGATGCAGGTGCGCTCGCCCAGCACCATCTGGGCGATGCGCTGTACACCAACTTGCTGATGCTCGGCTATGCGTTTCAGCGTGGGCTGCTGCCGTTGTCGGAGGCATCCATCCTGCGCGCCATCGAGCACAACGGTGTGGCGGTGCAGGCTAACCAGCGTGCGTTCCAGTGGGGGCGGTATGCCGCGTTCGATGCGGGCATCGGTGCGAGCAAGCCGCTGGCGGAATCCATCATCAAGCTGCAAAAGCCTGCCAGCCTGGATGCTGTGCTCGCGCATCGCCGCGGCTTCCTGACGGCCTACCAGAACGAAGCCTATGCGCGCCGCTACGTGAACTTTGTCGAGCACGTGCGCCAGGCCGAACGCGCCGCCACCGGTAAGCAGACGTTGGCCACCGCCGTGGCGCACAACCTGTTCAAGTTGATGGCCTACAAGGATGAGTACGAGGTGGCGCGCCTGTTCAGTGGTGAAGACTTCCGCCGCGCGCTGGCCGAGACCTTTGAGGGCGACGTCACGCTGCGCTTTCATCTGGCGCCGCCCATCCTCTCTGCGCTGTATGGCGGCGCACCGCGCAAGCGTACGTTCGGGCCCGGCACACAGCGCCTGTTTGCCATGCTGGCACGCTTCAAGTGGCTGCGCGGAACGCGCTTCGACCCGTTCGGCTACACACACGAGCGCCGGCAGGAGCGCGCGCTGATCGTCGAGTACGAGCAGGCCGTGGACATTGCGCTGGGCAAGCTCAATGCGCTGACGTACGACGCTGTGCTGCAGCTTGCCAACCTGCCCAAGCAGATTCGCGGCTATGGCCACGTGAAGGCCGCCAGCATCGAGTCTGCCCGCACCCGCCAGAACGCACTGCTGGCACAACTGACCGGTCACAGCCTCGCGCAGGAAGCGCAGGCGCCCACGTGGCCGGCATTTTCCGGTGCGGATGCCTACGGCCTGCCGCACGAGGTTTCCTGGTAAGGAGGGTGATCGCCATGTCCCAGCTACGCTATATCGTTCCGGTCGGGCGCACGCCCGTGACTGCGCCGCGCCTGCGGTTGTACTGCTTCCACCACGCGGGCGGCAGCGCGGGCAACTTTGCCAAGTGGCCGGCTGGGCTGCGGAGCTTCGAGGTGCGGGCCATTCAGTTACCGCATCGCTTTCTGCCGGCAGGGGTGGCGCGTGCCGGCCATCTCGATGCACTGCTGCCCGGCATGGCTGATGAGGTGGCCGGTGCGCAGGCTGATGCGTTGCCGTTTGCGTTTTACGGGCACAGCCTGGGTGCGCTGGTGGCTTTTGAGCTGGCCCGCACGCTGCGTGCGCGTGGTGGGCCGCAACCGGTGGCGCTGGCCATTTCCGGGCATCGCGCACCGCATCGGCTATTGGGCCGCCCGCCGATCTGCGAGCTGGAGCAGACCGCCTTTATCGACCGCCTGCGTGGGTTGGGCGGCATGCCGGAATCCGTGCTGACGGACACGCGCACGCTGTCGTACATCCTGCCGACATTGCGGGCCGATCTGCGCCTGTCGGAAATCTATGACTACCGTGAGGAGCCGCCGCTGTCGTTGCCGCTGTTCGGTTTTCGCGGCCAGGATGATCCATTGCTGAACGAAGCAGACTATGCCGCTTGGGCCGACGTCACGCGCGGCCCGAGCGTGCTACGCACGCTGCCCGGCCACCACTTCTTTGAACAGGAAGGGCTGGGGGCGTTGCACGCACACCTTGAAGCCGATCTCACGCCGCTGGCCAACCGCCCGACTCGCCGCCGGCGCGATCCGGCGGAGGCGCTCTAGCAACCGACGCTCAGGCGATGGCCGACAGGGTTTGCGCGGGCTGCATCGCTTCCAGGTAGAAGCCGCTGTCGCTCTGCTTGGCGCGGCGCTTGGCCAGTGCGGCTGCCGTGCCGATATCGTCGCTGTTGCGCGCGGCGCCCGGGACCACATGCAGCGCGCCCACCGCCATCGTCACGAAGCGGAAGAACGCCGGCAGGCCCTTGCGGTCTTCCGCGTGGATGCCGCCGGCCAACTGGTCTGCTGGCGTGTACATCGCCAGTGCATTGGTGTTGAACGTGGCGATGGCATGCTCGACGCGTGCATGCCAGTCGGCGCTCTGGAACAGGATCAGGAAGTCATCCCCACCCACGTGGCCGAGAAAGTCGCGCGTCGGTTCGCACGCCGTGGCCAGTACGGCGGCGGCCATCTTCAGCATCTCGTCCCCCTGCCAGTAGCCGTACTGGTCATTGAAGGGCTTGAAGTGGTTCAGGTCCACATAGCAGGCGTAGAACTCCGCGCGCGCTTCCAGCAAACGTTCAATGTGCAGGTTCAGCGGAATGTTGCCGGGCAGGAACGTGAGCGGGTTGGCATAGCGCGCCGCTTCAATGCGGATCTCGGTGACGGTGCGCACGAGTTCTTCGCCCGTGCCCAGGCCCAGGTAGCGGCCGTGCTCGGTGATGATGAAGCCGTCGGTCAGGTAGCGCTGGTCTTCGCTCATCAGCAGCGCCGACATGTCTTCCAATGAGGCGGATTTTTCCACCAGCACCGGCTGCCGGTTGGCAAACGCCAGCGCAGATTTCTTGCCGTACAGCTCACGGTGATACGGCATCGCATAGCGATCAATGAAGGCGCGGCGGGCGATGAGCGCCAGCGGCCGTTCGTCTTCATCGAGCAAGGCCACGGCGTGCAGATCGGGGTGACGGTTGAACAGGTGCAGCACGTCGTCGTTCCTGCAGCGCAGGGGCAAGGTCGGCGCCACGCGCAACAGCTTGCTGGCCGTGATGGCACGCCAGCCCACGCGCACGGCCTGTGGGAACACTGCAATCTGCGACGACTGCAGCACGCGCGCCGCCTGGCTCGACATGTCGCCAGCCGGCTTGTCCTGCGGTCGCCCCAGGAAGAAGCCCTGGCCAAAGCGGATGCCCAGATCGCGCACCACGCCCAGTTCATCTTCCGTTTCCAGCCCCTCGGCAATGATGCTGGTCGCGCCGCCCTTGAGCGTTTGCTGCAAAGAGCGTGCGACGTCCAGCTTGGCCGGGTGCTTGGCAATGTCGCGCAGGAAGTATTTGTCGAGCTTGATGAAGTCCGGCGTCAGCTCGATCAGCAGGTTCAGGTTGGCATTGCCCGTGCCGAAATCGTCCAGTGCGCACTGCATGCCGAAGTCGCGCGCCACCGACAGCGCCTGGGCAAAGCTGGCGAGGTCGTCGATGGGCGTCTGCTCGGTCAGCTCAATGACGATGCGTGACGGGTGCAGATCGTGGTCGGCAATCTCATGCAACAGGCGGGCGTGATTCTGCAGCAACTGGCGCACGCCGAAGGCGCTGAAGTTCAGGAACAGCTTGCCCGGCAGGCGCATGGCCGAGAAATTGGCAATGGCCAGGCGCGCGGCGGTGGTCTCCAGCGCAACCGCGCTGTCCGTGTCCGATGCCGCGGCAAACAACGCGGCGGGCGACTCCATGGCCGTGCCCGCCGGCCCACGCAGCAGTGCCTCGTAACCAAGCACCTCGGTGGTAGACAGGCGGAAGATCGGTTGAAACACCGTACGCAGCATCTCGGGCGCAATGCCCGCCGGCAGGGGAAGCGGTGATGAGGTCATGGGTCAGGACGCAGGATCGGACATTCCGCCTAACGGCCCACTGAACACAGAGTTAAATGAATTTTTTGTGACGTACGCTGTGGTGCGGGTTGGCGGATGATGGCCCCCACCACAGAGGGGCTCAGGCCAAAATGCTGTGTGCGCTTGCGTTTCCCTGCGGCGCCATCCATTCACGCTGCGCTTGACCCTCACACTGCGTGAGGTCCTAGCCTGGGTTCAAGCTAAAAGACAGGAGCAGGCCATGTTGTTGAAAGTGGGCGATCTCGCCAAACGCTGCGGCCTCACGGTCCGCATGCTGCATCACTACGACAGCATCGGCTTGCTCACGCCTTCGGCTCGCTCCGACAGCGGCTACCGGCTGTACGACAAGGCTGACATCGCCCGGCTGCACCAGATCCAGGCATTGCGGCGGTTCGGCATGTCGCTGGCTGACGTTGGAGCTTTCCTGGCAAGCCCGGACGTTGCCCTGACCACGATCATGGAACGGCAGATCGCGATGCTCGATCAGCAGATCACGCAGGCCAGCGTGCTGCGCGACCGGCTGACCCGTCTGCACGACCAGCTCATGCGCAAGGAAGAGCCCGAGCTTGCCGAGTGGCTCACAACCTTGGAATGGATGACCATGTACGACAAATACCTTTCGCAGGAAGAGCGCGAGCGCGCTGAACGGCTGGATGCGGATACCGCGCGCCACGAGCGCTGGGCAGCACTGGTGGCAACCGTGCAGGAGGCGATGACGCGCGGGGTACACGCCCGCAGCACAGAGGCACAGGCGCTGTCCAAGCGCTGGATGGAATTGCTCGCGCAGGATACGGCGGTGGACCCGATTCTCACGGCCAAGCTACACACCATGCACATCAACGAGCCGATCCTGCAGGATCGCACCGGCATCAGCCTGGCCATGCTCGACTTCATCATGGAGGCGGCCAACGAAACCAAGCTGGCGCTCTATGCGAAGTACCTGTCGGCGCAAGAGCTGCAGTACATGCGTGCGAACTTCGGCAAGCGTGCCAACGAGTGGCCGACACTCATTGCCGAGGTGCGGCAGCACTTGGCCAAGGGCACGGCGCCGCATGCGCCAGAGATGCAGCAGCTTGCCCGGCAGTGGATCGATCTGTTCCGCTCCTATGCGGGCGATGATCCGCAGACGCAGGCGAAGATCCGTCTGGCGATGGAGCGTGAGCCGGCGCTTTCCGCCAGCCCGTGGATGGGCCCCGACCTGATCGCCTACGTGCGCGAGGCGATGGATGGGTTGAAGGCGGCGTAGCGGTAGGGCCAAAGCAAAAGCGCCCGCTGTTTCCGGCGGGCGCTTTGCTATTTCGTGATCGATCAATCGATCGAACGATCAGTCGGCCGACTTCTGTTGCCGCCGTTTGCGCCGCACGCGTGCAACCAGCACGCCCACGATCGACAGCACGATCACCCACGGCAACAGGTAGGCCACGGCCGAGATCACGCTCGCGCTGGCATGCACCAGCGACGGCAGGAACTCTCGCAGCGCATTGCCGATGGGCGCCCACAGGCTGCGCGCCGCAGTCTGCCGGGTGCTCAGGTCGATCGACAGCACCTCGCGGTTCACGCGGTCCATCAGATGCGCGCTCTGGCCAGTGGCAGCTTCCAGTTCCGATTGCGTTTCCGACAGCTTTTCTGCGATCAGGATCAGATCTTCCACCTTGGTCGCCTTGCGTTGCAGGTCGAGCAGGCTGGCGCGGTAGTTCTTGAGCATCTCCAGGCGCTTGCCGACCTCGGCGATCGGCTGGCCCAGGTCGTCCACGTGGGTACCCTGGCTGACCACGCCACCGCTGTCGGCAAGACGCTTGCGCATGGCGCGTACGCCCTCGGCGCTGGCGCGCAGGTTCAGGTGAGCGGTGCCGCCGCGCTGGTCACGTTCAAGTTGGATGCTGGCATCCATGACCGTGCAGTGCCAGGTGGCTTCGTTCACGCAGGCGTCCTGCAGCTCGTGGTACAGGTGCTCCATCTGCGGGGCGTCGACTTCCAATGAGACGCGATGCTCGTAGGCGAGAAAGCGGCGCTCGGCACCATCAGCCTGCTTGGCGCGGGCTTCCGGTGCGGCGGCCACCATGCCAGTCGGTCCGGTGCCACCGGCTGCGCCGGGCGCTTCTTCTTTCTTGCCGCAGGCGCTAAGTGACAGCGCGATCAGTAGAACGCCGAGGAGTCTTGTCATGGGCTATATCGGTTCGGGAGAGATCGGGGGAAAATTGCGTGCGCAGTCTAGCGCACGTTTCTGAGCAGCTTCCCGGCCCGGTTTCGCCTGTTCGTTCCGACTGCACCCTCGACGTTTTGGCCATGAACGCTTCCCGCCCATGTGGGAAGCGCCGTTGCATCGACGGCCACGCCGTCGCTTTGCGCGTACTGTGCTGGGCGAATCGTCAGAAGCCCAGGTCGCTCAGGCCGGGGTGATCGTCTGGGCGGCGACCCAGGGGCCAGTGAAAGCGGCGCTCGGCTTCGCGGATCGGCGCATCGTTGATGCTCGCCAAACGACGGCGCATCAATCCGTTTTCGTCAAACTCCCAATTCTCATTGCCGTAAGAGCGGAACCAGTTGCCGCTGTCGTCGTGCCACTCATAGGCGAAGCGGACGGCCACGCGATTCCCACCAAATGCCCACAACTCCTTGATGAGCCGGTAGTCCAGCTCGCGTTGCCACTTGCGCCGCAGGAAGCCGACGATCGCTTCACGCCCCTGCACGAACTCGGCACGGTTTCGCCAGGTGCTGTCGACGGTATAGGCGAGCGCGACTTTTTCAGGGTCGCGGCTGTTCCACCCATCTTCGGCCAGGCGGACCTTTTCGACGGCGGTTTCCATGGTAAAGGGTGGCAAGGGCGGGCGCTGGGTGCTCATTGATGGTCTCCAGGATTGGCAAGGCGAGCGCGTAGCTCGGCGTTTTCGGTTTCGAGCCGGGCCAACTGATCGCGAAGTGGACGGACTGCGTCGCTGACTTCCTGCTCGGTGAAGCGCGGCGTGATGTGCTGCGGGCAATTCCAGTCGAAGCTCGCGAGGTGCAGCCGGAAGATGCGTTCGGGCATCGCTCGGTAGCCGGGCGCGGCAACGCGTGCAGCCAGCACAGGGTCCGCGTCGAGCGCCAGGGTTTCAACATGGACATACATCTTGAGCCGCGCGCGGTGTGCATAGTCCATGAGGAACAGGCAAGCGCGATCGTCGGCCGCGAGATTGCCGGTGCTGATGTACTGGCGGTTGCCGCGATAGTCGGCAAAGGCAAGCGTGCGGTCATCCAACACCTTGAGGAAGCCGCGGGGGCCGCCTCGATGCTGGACGTAGGGCCAGCCCGTCTCCGAGACGGTCGCCATGTAGAAGCTGTCGCGATCGGCGATGAAGGCTGCTTCGTTGTCGGCGAACCGATCGAACTCGCGGCCCTCCTTCAACTTCAAGGCCTGCCAAACGTGGTCGACACCCATGCTGGCCTGCACCGCCCGCACGCTGGGCGTCACCGCAATATCGAGAAAACCATAGGACATCGTTGGCCTCCGCTGGTGAGAAAGCGGACCAGGGCTTGATTCAGGCCAGGTGCCTCGGTCCGGTTGCCATCGGGTTGCGATTAAGCGGCTTCTGCAGCGAGCACGACGGGAAAATCGATCTCCGTCTTCGCGACTTCGTTCAGGTAGTTCGTGAAGCTGTTCTCAGCAACGAGGCCGACAATCTCCACGATCTGGGCATCGGTAAAGCCGGCGTCGCGGACCGCCTTGATATCGGCGTCGCTAACGTGGCCACGCTCCTTCGCCACCTTATAGGCGAACTGGACAGCCGCGTTTGCCGTGGAATCGCCCGACGCACCCTGGCGATTCAGGGCGATTTCCTCCGCGCTGATCTTCGCCAGGTTCAGGCCGAGATAGGTGTGCGCCGACAGGCAGTAGTCACAGCCATTCACCTGGGCCACGGCCAGCGCGATCCGCTCGCGGGTCTTGACGTCGAGGGTCTTCGAGAGCGCGCCCTGGAAGCTGGTGAAGCCCGCCAGCGTGGCAGGGCTGCTGCCGATCAGCCGGAATAGGTTCGGCACGACGCCGAGTTGCCTGTTGACGGCGTCCAACGTGGGCTTGGAAGCTTCCGGCGCGGTATCAAGGGACGGGATGGAAAGGCGGGACATGGCGTTCTCCAGTGACTCGAGCGCGGAATACGCTCGGTGAAACGGATCTTGCCTCTTTCCATTTCTGTTGATAATCCGGCAATATCAAGAATATCTCTACCAAATTTTGGAAGGATAAGATGGATCGCCTGGAGGCCATGTCGTTGCTGGTGGCGGTTGCGGAGAAAGGCAGCCTATCTGCGGCGGGACGCGATTTGAAGGTGCCGCTGGCCACCCTCAGCCGCAAGATTTCCGAGCTGGAAGCGCGGCTCGGCGCGCGGTTGCTGATCCGCTCGACCCGCAAGCTCACGTTGACGGATGCCGGGATCGCCTATGTGGCGTCAGCACGCCGCATCCTCGACGAGGTGGAGGAGGCGGAGCGCCAAGCGGCCGGCGAGTTCACCGTGCCCAAGGGGGAGTTGGTCGTCACCGCGCCGCTCATGTTTGGGCGCCTGCACGTGCTGCCGGTTGTCACCGACTTTCTGGCGGCGTTTCCTGAGATCAACATCCGGCTCATCCTGTCCGATCGCAACGTGGATCTGATTGGCGACCACGTGGACATGGCGGTGCGCATCGGGAAGCTGCCGGACAGCTCGATGGTGGCAACGCAAATCGGCGTCATGCGAACGGTCACGTGCGCCAGCCCCGGGCTCCTTGCCGGTCGCGGCACACCGCAGGCTCCCGATGATCTGTCGCGTCTTCCGTGTGTGAGCGTGGACACGCCCATGCCATCGCCGTCGTGGCGTTTCCTGCACCCGCGATCCGGCACGGTGATCGACGTCCCCATCCTGCCGCGTCTGACCGTCACGACCCCGGAAGCGGCAATGCAGGCGGCAGTCCGCAAGGTCGGCATCACGCGGTTGCTGCATTACCAGGCGGCGGAGGCTGTCGAACGCGGCGAGCTGCAAGTCTGCTTGGAGGCGTACGAGCCGGAACCCGCCCCTGTTCATCTCGTGCACGTGGCACGTGGGCAGATGCCGTTGAAGATGCGTCGCTTCCTTGATTTTGCCGCGCCACGCCTGCGGCAGGCACTCAGCGACGTGGCTTCTTCTCGGGGCAAGTCAGCGATGCGCCGGGAGTCAAACTGAGGCGCTGTCCAGCGAACAACGGTGCTGAATGAAGCCATCGTGAAATAAAAAACGCCCGCCGGCGAACCGGACGGGCGTTTTTTCTGAGGGTGGCGATGCTGGTATCAGACGCCTTGCGGTACGCCGCGCGGTGCGCGCTTGCCGCTTTGCGCCGGCGCGTCTTCATGCACGTGCTCGACTTCATCCAGATAACGGGTGTGCCAGCCGCTGCGCACACCCCAGTGGTAGAAGAACAGAGAGATCGCCGCCACGATGCCCATGTCCCAGCCGTACGGGATGTAGCCATGGCCGCCAAACTCCTTGCTGCCGCAGTACGACAGCGCGGCGATGGTGGGCAGGTAGGCGATCATCCACCAGGCGCCCTTGAGTTCCGTCTTGAAGTCGGGCCAGCCGGCCTTGGCCTGGTAGTAGAAATACACGGGCAGGGCCACCAACATCAGCACGATGATCTCGCCGGTGAGCGGCCACTTGGCCCAATACAGGATCAGCGATGCGCACACGAAGGCAAACGGTGCGATCAGCGACAGGCCTGCCAGGCGCAGCGGGCGGTGCAGACCCGGGGAGGTCTTGCGCAGCGACATCACGCTGATCGGGCCCGTCAGGTACGAGATGACGGTCGCCACCGAAATGACGGCTGCCAGCGCACCCCAGCCGCGGAAGAAGAACAGGAAGATGAACGACACGCCCAGGTTGAACCACATGGCCGGACGCGACACGCCAAACACCGGGTGCACGCGGCCGAAGATGGCCGGCATGGTGTTGTTGCGCTCCATCGCATAGATCATGCGCGTGGTGGTGGCCATGTACGTGCTGCCGGTGCCCGACGGGCTGACGAACGCATCGATGTACAGAACGATGGCCAGCCAGTTCAGGTTGAGCGCAATCGCCAGTTGGGCAAACGGTGAGTGGAAATCAATGCCGTGCCAGCCGCCCACCAGCGACTCCGGCGGTACCGCGCCCAGGAAGGCGATCTGAAGCGCCACGTAGATCACGGCCGCCAGCAGGATTGAGCCGATCACCGCAATGGGCACGTTGCGGCCCGGGTTGCGTGCCTCGCCCGCCAGGTTGATCGGGCTCTGGAAACCGTTGAAGGCGAACACGATGCCGCTGGTGGCAATGGCGGTCAGCACGGCGGACCAGCCATAGGGGGCGAAACCCTGTGCCGCGCCACTCGCGCCTTCGGTCATGCCGAAGTTGCTCGGGTGGAAACCTGCGCCAATGAGCGCCACAGCCGTCGCCGCCGGAATGATGAACTTGAAGATGGTGATGGCGTTGTTGGCCTTGGCAAACACCTTCACGCCCCAGTAGTTCAGCAGGAAGTACACGATCACCAGCACGGCAGAGAGCACCAGCCCCACCGGCGTCAGCTCGCCATGTTGGAACAGCCCCTGCGCCCACGGCCACGGCCACGAGCTCATGTACTGGATGGAGGCCTCGGCCTCAATGGGGATGACGGTGACGATGGCGATCCAGTTGGCCCAGGCCGCCACAAAGCCCACCAGCGAGCCGTGCGAGTAGCGCGCATAGCGCACCATGCCGCCGGACTCGGGGAACATCGCGCCCAGTTCGGCATACGTCAGGGCGATGGCCAGAATAACGATTGCGCCGATGACCCAGGTGAAGATGGCGGCAGGGCCTGCCACCTGTGCGGCGTGACCTGCACCGAACAGCCAGCCCGAACCGATGATCGAGCCCAAGCCGGTCAACATCAGGGGCCAGGCGCCAAGGTTGCGTTGTACGTTTTTTTCCAAGGGAGTCTCCACCCCGGCGAGTTCGGACGCTCGACAGGGCATCGCGGCTTGCTTAACAGTCCGCTTAGTTCTACCGAGGCGACGCTGTTTTGGCATCGCCCACCGTCCCATGTGATGGGTTTCACCAGCCTGGGACATGCGTGCACGGATTGACGCGTAGCACCAACCGTACCTGTCCGGTCGCGTTGAAAGGCGGGGGCACGGTGCCTGCCTTCCGGGGGGATTCGCGTATAGTCATCGGCGACGTTGTGCAGGGTGCCGCACTTGTCGCAAGATTGCCGGAACTCGCAATGGGGCGCAATCATAGCGAAATCGCCGGCGGTTGCACCTCTTTTTCATCCGATTTTCACTGTCCCTCCCCATTTTTTACCCCCATGGAGTCCTCATCCGTCACATCGGTTGCACCTGCTGCGCCTGTGCAGTGGCATCGGCGCGTGCTGACGCTGGCGTTTCCCATCGTGCTGGCCAACCTGACGCAGCCGATCCTGTCGGCGGTGGATACGGCCGTGGCGGGGCACTTGCCGGGGCCGGAATACATCGGCGGGGTGGCGCTGGGCGGGGTGTTCTTCAACTTTGTGTTCTGGGGCTTCGGCTTCCTGCGCATGGGCACCACGGGGCTGGTGTCGCAGGCGCATGGTGCGGGCGATGCACGTGCACTGCGGGCGAGCGTAGTGCGTGCCTTGCTGCTGGCACTGACCATTGGTGCGTTGTTGCTGGTGCTGCAGGGGCCGGCCATCCGCATCACGCTGACGCTGCTGGGGGCAAGTGACACCGTCACCCGCATGGCCGAGGTGTATTGCCATGCGCGTATCTGGTCAGCGCCGTTTGCGCTGGCCAACTATGTGGTGCTTGGTACCTTGCTCGGGCGCCAGCAGGTGCGGCGCGCGTTGCTGCTGCAGGTGCTCATCAACGCGGTCAATATGGCGGCGGTGCTGGGCCTGGTGCTGGGGGCGGGCATGGGTGTCGGTGGCATCGGTGCGGCGACAGCGCTGGCGGACATCGCCGGTTTTGCGCTGGGCATGTTGCTGCTGTGGTTGCAGCGGCCGCTGGGTTTGCCCCCGCTCACGCGCGCTGAACTGCTCGCGCGCGATGCCTGGCGCCGGCTGATGGGTTTGAACACCGACATCTTTCTGCGCACGCTGTGCCTGTTGGGCGCCTTTGGCTGGTTTGCCCACGGGGGCGCCAAGCAGGGCGACGTGGTGTTGGCTGCCAATGCGCTGCTGCTCAACTTCCTGACCTTCATGGCCTACGGGTTGGATGGCTTTGCGCATGCCGCCGAGGCACTGGTGGGCGCCGCACTGGGCGGGCGTGACCGCCATGCACTGCGCATGGCAATCCGCGTATCGACGTTCTGGTCCGTGCTGGGGGCGGGGCTATTTGCGGCGGTGTATGCGCTGGCGGGCTCGGCCATCATCGGTGTGCTGACCGATCAGCCGGCCGTGCGCGAAGCCGCGCGCCACTATCTGGTGTGGGCGGCGCTGCTGCCGATCGTGTCGGTGTGGGGCTTCCAGTTTGACGGCGTGTTCATCGGCGCCACGCGCACGCGTGAACTGCTGGTGACGATGGCCGTGGCCGCCGCTGCGTTCTGGGGGCTGTCGGTCACGTTGCAGCCACTGTGGGGTAACCACGGGCTGTGGGTGTCGATGCTGGGTTTTATGGCGCTGCGCGGGTTGATGCTTGGAGTATTGCTGCCGAGGGTGTGGCGGGCGGCCTAGGGTTCAAACGGAAAATGCTGCGCTTCGTACCGCTCGTGTTCAGATTCACTTAACTTTGAACTTTGTTCGTTTAACTCTGAACTCCCCGCGGCACACGCCCCTCGGTACGGTCGTGGGTAAGGAACACGGAAGTGCCAAACGGGGACGGCCGGGCAACCGGCAGAAAGCGAGGCAGAGGTCGGAACCGGGGCGCGATCGGCAGAACGGGGAGGATATTAGGCTCAGTTCGGCCAGGAAGCGGGCACCCAATAGGTCAAAGAACATAACATTCAGCTATCGCGAGGAACCAACTAATCATGCATAGAACAGAAATCTCTCATTTTTATCTTGGCCGGGTAGTTGATTCCTCACGATATACAAAATTTCTCGCAGAACACTACGGCGAGGATGAAGAACAACCAATTTCCGAATTTTACGGCTCTCAGGGTGAGTTCTTTTGTGACCACGATTTCATGGAAACTGGGCTGCGGGAGCCGGGCACTTCGCTGGAGGAATTCTTTGCTCCCCACTCGTACTCGGACAAATGGTCGGGGGCGCTATGTGAAGCGGCGCGCGCGGCCAATTTGGGAGATGCGAACGCGCTGATTTTCATAAATTGCGAACAGATAAAATCACCAAGGTCAGTGCATGGAGAAGGGTTCGAACTGGTCTACATCGGGATGTTCGAATATCCAATTTGAGCTTCTCGAAGTTAATTTTGCCCGATGCGACGCCTGCTGCTAGGCGACCGCTTTCGGCCATAAGCAGTCAGTGTCCAGTAAGCCGAATCCATCAGAAAACAGCTCCGCCGGTCTTCAATATTTGGAAGTGACACGTGTGAGTAGAATTTTCTAATGGCCGCAAGTAGAACTGCTTAACTTCGAAAATATCGTCGAAAAGCGAGAGAACATAATATCCCTCAATGCTGAGGATCGCTGATATTCTCCAGCGTCTATTATCGGTGGTGCTAATGTGGGCTTGCTCACGAAAGCAATCTCCATTGGCGTACTCCACGATACCCACAATCGTATTGTCGTCAATATAGTCAAGAAGACCGCAGCAGAACAGAATGCGAAAGGCTAAACCAATTATCCCCCCGCCCCGCGATTAGTCCTGAAGCGTAAGGCCCGTCGCACTTCCACTGGAGGGACAAGCGATTGTCAGCATCACATTGGTAACGCGCCACACGAAGAACGTCCGCAGTCTCGGCGCTTAGCACTCGCTCAAAAACCGCGTGCCTGGGCGCCATATTCTCGCAAGTTCGAAGTGCGCACCCCGTAAGCTTGCTATTGACCGTATATTTATCAGCGTCGATGCCAACTGAGGAGCGGAACTCCTTCTGGGCTGCAGCGAGATCCTCTGGCAGCAAAATACCCGCGTGTGCCTGTTTAGTCAGTAAGACGCCGATAGCCATCCCGCAAAGCAGCTGGCGGATTAGTCGATGTGTTCGCATGATCACAGACACTACCAGCCTCGATAGGCTACTTGCTATCCGCATGGTTGGAATTTGTTGCCAATATGCGACTGCCAACTAAATCGAAGCAGATTGAGTCGCGTGGATTGTCAACATTCTGTCGTTCCGCTCTGTGAGTTGCGCTGATGTCCGCTTCCGGAGTAACCGAACTTCCCCAACGGGTCGATCACGGCCGGCCCGTGCTATTTCTGACGTTGGAAACGTAGCCGGAAAGTTCAGAGTTAAGAGAACCAAAACTCGGATAGTTCAACGTTAAGTGAACCAGCGATTCAGACTTAATTGAGCGCGGTCTTTGGAAAGCACGGCGCTCGCTGATGCGAGATTCAGCGTTGAGTGAATCTCAACAGTTCGATCGGCCCGGTCATGATTCCGAGGCGATTTCCATCTGTCGTGCCTGGCTTAGCGGCAGCATCGACGAGTTTCGACACGATGGCGAGCGCCTCGTTGTAATCGTCTTCAGTCTGTAGCAGTTGCGTGTCCGTTGTTTGCGTTCACTACTGCGCACACTCCACCACCAGCAACGCCGTCGCCACCGTCTTCCCCGCATTCGAAATCGCGTGCTGCACGTCCGCCGGGTAGCGCGCAGATTCTCCGTGCCGTACCTTTTTCTCGCTCGACCCGGATTGCACCGTCAGCGTGCCGCTGAGCACCGACAGGTGCTCCTTCGTCCCCACCTCATGCGGTTCTGACGCCAGCACACCGCCTGGCTGGATCGACAGCTCATACCACTCAAAACGCGCCGCCAGGTCCACCGGCCCAAGAATCTTCAATTCGCACTTGCCATCCGGGCTTTTGATGACTGGGATGGAGTGAGCCGGGATGACCGTGACGGACGGCGCTGCATCCGCTGCACCTTCGGGCGAGAGGAAATCTGCCAGCCCCACACCCAGCGCGGTTGCCAAGCGCCACAGCACGGCCACGGTTGGGTTGGCGAGGTTGCGCTCGACCTGCGAGAGCATCGATTTGGACACGCCGGCGCGGCGCGAGAGTTCGTCCAGCGATAGCTTGCGTGCCTGACGCAGCACTTGCAGCTTGGCGCCAACGGCGGGCGGGCCTTCGGCAAGCCCTTCATCGAACGGACGGGTGGCAGGGGCTTGTGCCATCGGTTGGTATCTTGTAAATTGAACAAATTATTCGATATATCGAACTTGTTCGATTTATCGATCAACGCAGTCTACAGGAGGAGCACCATGGGGACAACGGCAGCGAATGCTTCCAACAACGCTTCGACGGGGGCTTCGATCGAAGCTTTCTACGCCAACATCCGCCACGAGTTGGAAGCCATTGAAGAGGCCGGTCTGTACAAGACCGAGCGCATCATCACCTCGCCGCAGGGCAGCGTGATCCATACGGCTGACGGCAAGGAGGTCATCAACCTCTGTGCCAACAACTACCTGGGTCTGTCGTCGCACCCCGAGGTGCTGAAGGCCGCGCATGAAGCGCTGGACTCGCACGGCTTTGGCCTCAGCTCCGTGCGCTTCATCTGTGGCACGCAGGATCTGCACAAGACGCTGGAAGCGCGGCTGGCCAAGTTTCTCGGCACGGAAGACACCATCCTCTACGGCTCGGCGTTCGATGCCAATGGCGGGTTGTTTGAGACGCTGCTTGGCGCGGAAGACGCCGTCATCAGCGATGAGCTGAACCACGCGTCCATCATCGATGGCATCCGCCTGTGCAAGGCACAGCGCTATCGCTACAAGCACAACGATCTGGATGACCTGCGCGCGCAACTGAAAGCCGCGGATGCAGCCGGCGCGCGCTTCAAGCTGGTCTTTACCGATGGCGTGTTCTCGATGGACGGCACCATCGCGCGCCTCGATGAAATTCGCGCCATTTGCGATGAGTTTGGCGCGCTGCTGGGCATTGATGAGTGCCACGCCACGGGCTTCCTGGGCAAGCGCGGGCGCGGCTCGCACGAGCACCGCGGCGTGTTCGGCAAGATCGACATCATTACCGGCACGCTGGGCAAGGGCCTGGGCGGCGCATCGGGCGGTTTCACCAGCGCGCGCAAGGAAGTGGTGGCGCTGCTGCGCCAGCGCTCGCGGCCGTATCTGTTCTCGAACACCGTGGCACCGGCCATTGTTGGCGCCAGCATTAAGGTGCTCGACTTGCTGGAAGCCGATACATCCCTGCGCGACAAGCTGGAAGACAGCGCACTGTACTTCCGCCGCAAGATCGTTGAACTTGGTTTTGACATCAAGCCGGGCGACCACCCCATCGTGCCGATCATGGTGTACGACGCGCCCAAGGCGCAGGCGCTGTCCAAACGCCTGCTGGAGCTGGGTGTGTATGTGATCGGCTTCTTCTACCCGGTGGTGCCCAAGGGGCAGGCGCGTATCCGCGTGCAGATCAGCGCAGTGCACGAGCGTGAGCAGCTCGATGCGGCACTCAAGGCGTTCGAAACCGCCGGCAAGGAACTGGGGATCATCTGATGAGCAGCAGTACTAGCACTGGCACCGCGCCGCGCATTCTCATCATCGGCGCCAACGGGCAATTGGGGACGGAGCTGGCGGCGGCGCTGGCCGAGCGTTACGGCACCGGCAACGTGGTGACGAGCGACATGGTGCCCAAGGGCCGCCATCCGCAGATCCGCCATGAAATGCTCGACGTGACCGATCGCGGGCAGTTGCGCGAGATCATCGAGCGCCACGGCATCACGCAGATCTATCACCTGGCGGCAGCGCTCTCGGCAGCGGCGGAGCAATCGCCCACGTGGGGCTGGCAGCTCAACATGAACGGCCTGCTGAACGTGCTGGAGGCCGCGCGCCAGCACAATATCGAGCGCATCTTCTGGCCGAGTTCGATTGCGGCATTTGGGCCCACCACGCCGGCCGACAACACGCCGCAGAGCACGATCATGGAGCCCAAGACGGTCTATGGCATCTCCAAGCTGGCGGGCGAGGGCTGGTGCCGCTGGTACTTCGAGCACCACGGTATCGACGTGCGCAGCCTGCGCTATCCGGGGCTGATCTCGTACAAGACCGCGCCGGGCGGCGGTACGACCGATTACGCCATCGACATCTTCCATTCCGCCGTGAAGGGCGAACGCTACACGTGCTTTCTGGAGAGCGACGAAGCGCTGCCCATGATGTACATGCCCGATGCCGTGCGCGCCACGATCGAACTCATGGAAGCACCGGCCGAGCACATTACCGAACGCGGCAGTTACAACCTGGCGGGGGTAAGCTTTACGCCGGCAGAACTGGCGGCGGAAATTCGCCGGCATCATCCGGCGTTTGAAGTGGCGTACGCGCCGGATTTCCGTCAGGCGATTGCCGCAAGCTGGCCCAATTCGATTGACGATTCGGTCGCCCGGCGCGACTGGGGCTGGAAGCCCGAGTACGGCGTGGCGGAAATGACGACCGACATGCTGAAGAACCTCGCGCACCTGGCGCATTGAGCACCTGCCCGGCAGTCGGCGGAAATAGAGCCGATGTGCAGGGCTGCTCCCAGTATCGGCCGGACAGGTTGTGCCAACCATGCGGCATGCCCTGTCCGCCGCACCCTCTTCGTGATGCGGCGTAAGCGCCTGAGCGGCGCTGCATCCGTCACCTCCGCATTGCTTGCAGCACATGTTTCCGTGACCCAGCGGCGCCGGCCTCTCTTGCCTGGTAAGTTTTAAAACAGGTTGTAAAAACGTTCAGTTATCGACCAACGGCACGAGCGTGCATTCGCCACGCGTCCTGAAGTCGTCACCATCCGGTGACAAAATCGGGTGCGTGCGCGGCAGTGCAGCAAACGGTGCTGCAGGCCATTGAGCCTTTGCTACAGCAGGTTTCAACCACCTTCCGACCGGTCGGTTTTGTGCCAAGTGTGTAAGCAGATGTTGCATTGCACGGTTCTGGCCCGATGCTTGCTCCAATGTCGTGCGGTCACGCTGCGTGAGCAAGCGCTTTGCGCCTCACGCACACAACGTTCTTCCAAATAAGCGGATCCGGAGCAATCCACGGCATTCGCACTTCGCTTCTCCACTGCTGGCGCTCTCGCACTTCGCCGGTGGCAGGGCGCTTCTTTCGGACGGGCCCGGGGTTTCAACGGTCGACTACGCGCACGTGCACGCCTGCCGCGGCAGGCTCGGTATGCGCGCGACCGGAATCGCTTCACCAGAAAACGAGGAAACCATGAAAGCAGTCCTGCTGGAGAATCATCCGTTGCTGCGAGCCGGACTTGGCGCACTGCTCAAGCATCCCACCCTGGGCCTGGAAGTCGTTGCCCCCGTATTGCCGGTTGGCGAGCCGGGCGACGTGCATGCCGTTGATACGCGTGCCGACCTGCTCGTCATCGGCCTGGACGAAGCTGATGGCCCTGTCGACACGGCCCAACTGCGTGAAGCCATTGCTTGCAGCGAGGCCAGCCGCGTGGTTCTGCTCGCGGCCCGCCTGTCGGCAGAAGAGGCGCACGTTGCGATGACGTGCGGGGTGGATGCCTATGCCGCCAAATCACAGCCGCCTGAAGTGCTGCTGGCCACGCTGCAGCTGGTGCTGGCGGGTGGGCAGTCGTATCCGGCATTGATGCCACGCCCGGCCGCCACGGCCGTCACCATGCTCGCGCTTGATGCGTCGGAAGCCGCGCAGCGGTTGAATGTGTCGCTGCGCCAGTACGAGGTGCTGGTGCTCCTGTCGCGTGGGCATTCGGTCAAGGGTGTTGGCCGCCTGCTCGGCATTTCGGAAGCCACCGTCAAAACGCACGCGTGCACGCTGTATCGCCGCCTCAATGTGCGCAACAAGAGCGAGGCCGTGTACGCGGCTATGCGCCTGGGCATTCCGCTGGAGCTGCAAGGCAGTGCCATGGCGCAGGGTGAAACCACTGCCGCCGTGCAGGAGAGCGCCGCCGTGTTTGTCCAGACCGCTGCCGGCCCGTCGCGCGCGTCTGCGTCCACCTCGATGTCTGCTACCGATGCTGTGATGAGCGCGCCCCGCGTTGCGGTGGCCGACCACGGTGCGGAATCGCGGTGGGCGGCCATGACACGCGCCTTTGGCGGCGTGACACCCGCCAAATCACCACGCCCGCCCGTGCGTACCGCCAACGGCACAGCCCGTCTGGGCTGACGCGCTCAGGTCTCCTGGGTCCGATCCCCACATCACGCGGTTGACCGCGTTGAGCGCATCGACGTGCTGTACGGCTTCTGGCGTCGGGCAACATCGTTGCGGACGAAGACTGATCGCTTGAACCGGCAGACGGCCATGGCGCGCCTTTCCCTGGAAGGCGTGCGTCTTTTATCGCATGTCATTCACGCTTGTTGAGGCTGGGCGCTCTTGGGCGGATAGGCCTCCTCCAGCGCAATGGCGCCCGTCTCCAGCAGCGACTTCAGGTTGGAAAGGATCTTCGGCCAACCACCCGACACGGCTTCGATCAGCTTCGAAGGTGCACGCTCAATGGTGTGCGTAATCGTCAGCTTGACTGCCGTGCTGCTGGGCTCCAGTTCCATCGTGCAGAGCGACGGGCCCTCGGCCTTGAGTTCGGGTTTGGTCTGGTGCTGCCAGCGGATCACCAGACGGCGGGGTGGGTCGGCCTCCATGATCTCGCCGTCGTCGAAGACCACACCGTCGCCGGATATCAGCGCCCACGAAGCGCCCGCCGTCCATTCGCTTTCACAGCGCATGCCGAACCAGTACTGCTTTATGGATTCAGCATCGGTCAGGGCGTGCCACAGCCTCTCAGGTGTCGTGCGGATATAGGTCACATAGGCAAAGGTCGACTGCGGCATGGGCGTTCTCCCGTTGTTGTTTCAGCATAGAACGCGCGACTACGCACGAAAACCGGGGTGGCGCGTTGCGTCGCCCACGTTATGAGTTCCAGTTTAATGGATGCGAAATCCAGTATGATGGAAATCATCGAACCGCTGCACCGGAGCTTGCATGACTTCCCCCGCACCCCATGACGACATCCGCCTGATCGACTGCACCGAGGCCGAGCATGCGTCAGCCATTCTTGAAATCCTGAACGAGGCCATCGTCAACTCCACCGCGCTGTACGACTACGTGCCGCGCCCGCCGCAAGCCATGGAGACCTGGTTTGCTGCCAAGCGCGCGGGTGGCTTTCCGGTGGTGGGCGCGGTCGATGCCGCGGGCAAGCTGCTGGGCTTTGCGAGCTGGGGCACGTTCCGCGCGTTTCCCGCCTACAAGTACACGGTGGAGCACAGCGTGTACGTGCATCACGCATGCCGTGGCCGCAAGCTTGGCGAGCGGTTGCTGCGCGAACTGATCCGCCGCGCAAAAGAAAAGCAGGTGCACGTGCTGGTGGGCTGCATTGATGCGGCCAATGGGGCGAGCATCGGCCTGCACACCCGCCTGGGGTTCGTGCACGCGGGCACCGTCAAAGAAGCCGGCTTCAAATTCGGCCGCTGGCTGGATGCCGCGTTCTATCAATTGAATCTGCAAATGCCTGAGCAACCGGTCGACGGTTGATTGCTGCACCAGCAACAAGACGCAGATCAGCCTTCAGATGCCTTAGCGCAAAAAGACTAGGGCACACACACAAGGCCAGCGCAATCGTTGTCACCCGTTCGCGCGTTTTGAGGGCAAACGTATGTCGCCCGGCAAGGCGCGTAAACGTGTGAACGATCGTGCAGCGCATCACGCAGACGTGGTGAGCGGGCGCCTTGATTGGTCGTTCACGCACGCCTATGCTTGGTTCTCCTGCAGGCCGGCACAGCACGCGCGCGCTCATCTTCATCGGCTCTTGCAGTGCTCATGGTGTCAGTGAATCAAGCCTATCGTCACGGCGGCCCTTCCGTGACCGACAACCACGATGGAGTCGACTGTGCTGAGTCCCCATGAATTTGCCGTCCTGCTTCTCGTCAACGATGGTGCCGAGCCCGATGAACTTGATCGTGCCGATGTCGAGGCGCTGATCGAGCGGCAGCTCGTCACGCTGGAGCATCGTGGCCCCGACCGTTGCTACGCGCGGGTGACCCTTCAGGGGTATGTCTTCCTCAAAGCTTCGGGCCTTGTTCGCGCCAGCGGGCGAAGGTTGGCCACCGCCACTGCGCATTGAACGCACGGCTTCGCGCACGAACGTTTCCTCATTCCTGATGTGCAGCCAATACGGCATCCGGCCGTGACCGTTGCCATTTGCGGCCTCGATCGTGCGCGGTGTGCGGATCACCGCTGTCCATAGGCCGCCAAGGATCACGAGCGCGAAATGCGCGATGAAATGCGCGAGCACGTGGAGCATTGATCCACTCACGCGATGACAACACCAAGCGGCCCATGTGGTGCATCTACATGGGCCTTTTTGCTGTGCTGAGGCGGGCGAATATGGGTTGGGGTCGCGACGGTATCGGTGCAACACTGAAGCAGTTGGTGTGCCTCGCACGGAGGCGGACATGTTGAAGATCGGTCGAAGTGTGGGCATGGCAGCACTGATGTCCATTGCGCTTGCCATCGGCACGGCGCAGGCACAGTCACCGCAATCGTCATCGTATGAAGGCGTTGCCGTGCCGATTGGCAGTGCACCGCACGACGTTGCGCCATCCCCCGACGGCACCGTGTGGTACACCGCACAGGCGCAAGCCGCGGTGGGCCGGTTGGACCCACGCAGCGGCAAGGCGGATCGTGTTGCGTTGGGCACCGGTTCAGCGCCGCATGGCGTGATCGTCGGCCCCGACCTGGCCGCGTGGGTGACCGACGGCGGCCTCAATGCCATCGTGCGCGTTGACCCGAAAACGCTCGCCGTCACGCGTTTTCCGCTGCCGAAGAACCGGGCGGGCGCCAACCTGAATACCGCCGTTTTCGACAAGCAGGGGCACCTGTGGTTTACCGGACAGAGCGGCATCTACGGCGAGCTGGACCCCGCCAGCGGAAAGATGCGCGTGTTCGATGCGCCGCGCGGCCCCGGTGCCTACGGCATCTGCGTCACCCCAAACGGCAACCTGTACTTTGCATCACTGGCCAGTAGCTACCTGGGCCACATCGATCGTGAGAGCGGCGCCGCGCAGGTCATTGAGCCGCCAACGCCAAAACAGGGCGCACGCCGCGTCTGGGCGGATTCAAAAGGGCGCGTCTGGATCAGCGAGTGGAATGCGGGAAAGGTCGGTGTGTTCGATCCGGCAACCCGTCAATGGCGCGAATGGAAATTGCCCGGTGAAGACCCACACGCCTATGCCATCTTTGTCGACGACAAGGACATCGTTTGGCTCAGCGAGTGGACCGCCAACGCACTGGTGCGCTTTGACCCCCGCACCGAGACGTTTGACGTGTTGCCGATGCCCCGGCCGCATGCGCGCGTGCGTCATATGATGGGGCGACCGGGTGAGCTGTGGCTGTCGGAATCCGGCACTGATCATTTGCTGCGCTATCAGACGAACGCAGCAGGGGCGAGCGGGAACTGAAGGTGCAGTGCTGCCGCGGGGATGATCCGCTACAGCAGCCGGATTCCGGCAGCAGCCACAATCGACGCCAGAACATGTGCGGGTGCCATCGGAGCCGGCTTATCAGGGGGCAGGCGCAGAAAGATGCGAATGGTCCCCCAGAGAAGCAGCGTGCCGGCCAGCACGATCAGCAAGGTTGGGACGGCGCTGATGCCGAACCAGGCTCCCGCCATTGCAAGACATTTGGCATCTGCCCCGCCCAGAGAGAGCTCTCTCCCCCTGCGCAACTGGATCAGTGCGCCAAAGGCTGTTGCCACCACGTATGCCGCCGCTGCTCCAAATACAGCCTGCGCGCTGCTGCCGAAATAGGCGTGCTGCAGTAATCCGGCCCACAGCACCGGCAAGACCACGAAGTTGGGCAGTAAGTGGTGCTTGATGCCGGTGATAGCAAGCATCACGAGTGCAAAGCCGTAGAAGCACAAGAGCAGGCTGTCGACGGACACGCCCTGCCGGATCAAGATGGCGGCTGTCACCACGGGCGCAACCACCAGGATGATCAGCTTGCCGCGCAGTGTCAGTACGTACGGCGATATGGTGGCAGCACGTTCAAACTCGTGCATGTAGTACTCGACTTCCAGGCGCCAATGCGCTTCTTCACGGCGCGGCAAGACCTGGATCAGGTAAATCATCGCTGCTGCGGCGCCAAGGCCGACGATTGCGGCAAGTACCGCCGTGGAGAGAATGTCAGGCATCACGCGTTCTATGAAATGCATGGGTTGCTGCGCGCTTTCAGGAAAACCGCACGATGTGCGCGGTGGTCACTCCACGTCGGCCGATGCACCGGTCGCAGTGGACTCCTTGAAGACACCCTGCTGGTGCACCGCAGGAGCCGATGGAGGCTGGTTCGGCTTGTCACCACGCAGATAGAGATGGTCGATGTCGGCCTGGAGCTTTTTGTTGTTCGCGGCCAAGCGTGCCTTCTCGCGGCGCAATGCTTGCTGGACGGATACGTCACTCATCATCGACATCGGCCAATGCCGCTTCGCAACGCAGGCGACGATCTGACGATCGAATGCCGGGCCTGGGTTCGCACTCTGGTAAGGCGTGTCAAGGTCATAGACCTGCGTGATTCGGAAGACCTCGTCGCAGACTTCGGGGCTCGGTGCTTTCTTGACGAGCGCCGCAACGGCTTTTTGTGAGAGCGGTGGCGGCGGTTGCCGACCATGGCGCGGGTCGACCGGGTCTGAGCGGAATGCCTGCGTTGGTGGAGGCACGGGCATCGGATCGGTTGGTGCCAGGAGCTTGTTGGCGATGGTGCTCTGCCCCGAAGACACGGTTGGCTGTGGCCCCGAGCCATTGCTGAGGAGGCGAGCACCATTCACCAGGATGACAAGCAGCAGCACCATCCACCAGCCACTCCTGCGTGATCCGGTGGAGGTTGGGTGCTGTGGCAGTTGCCCCAGGGGTACTTGCTTGCCGCGCTTGCTAGGCGGCAACGCGGCATACAGTTCTCGCCAACGCGGCAATTGGCTGACGTCGGTGATGATGCCCAGCCACGTTGGAAAATTCCTAACCGTGTTTTCCAGCAGTAGGAAAGAGTCCTGCAGCTCCCGACGGTTCGGCTCCGACGGATTGCGCAAGCGCTGGATGAGCGCGCGTTGCTGAGCGCGATCCTTCGGCGGCAGGCGATCGAACAGCGCGCGCTCCTGCAAAGCACGGTCGAGCACGAAGCCAATGTTTCCGAAGCTCTGCAGGTGCCGGCGGTCTTCGTTCCAGCGGAACACATTGGTTGCCGCGACGAGCAGCGCTTCATGACCGGGCTTCCACCCCTGTGTGAGCAGGGCCGCGAACTTGTACTCGAACAGCTCCCGCGCGGTCATGCTGATTAACGCGTCGCCGGCCATGATCTTTTCGAGTGCGGCCTGCCACGTGTGGTAGTCCGGCATGGTCTTCGGGTTGGCCGCGGCTGCCTTGAATGTATCCATGAAGCCGGCAAACGCGGTGTTGGCATGCGCTGCGGCGTCGTCTTGCTGTGTCGGCACCGGCACGGGCGCTGCTGCTGGAGGCGGCGAGGTCGCCTCCACGCGTAGCTTGGGGATCGCCACGTTCGGCGGCGCAAAGGATGCCGTGGGCGCCGGGCTTGGCGCCGCGTCGGCTTCGTCCTCGTCCTCTGCGTCAAGGTCTTGTTCCGGCGCTGATCTGCTGGGCTGTCGCGCCCACATCAGCGCCGCATCGTAAGCGGCGCGCAGAGCCTGAAAGCCCGCCGGGTCGGCTTCCTGGTCGATCTTCTTGAGCTTCTGGGCGTACGCGCGCCGTATTGCGCGCTCGTCCGCCGAGGTATCGAGTTCGAGTTGCTGCAGAAAGCGCGGCACCATGATCATTCCGGTCACGAATCAGGCTTGGGGTTCTGGCTGCGGGAAGACGCGGATCTGGCGCTCGACGTGCTCCACCAGTTCGTCGAATTTCTGTCGATCAGCCTGAATGCGGTGCAGCTCCTGCGATGCCAGTGACGCTTCGAACAGCCGGATCTGGGCGCCGAACCATTCACGCTCCTTACCGCGCAACTGCTGATACAACCGTTCCGCGCGCGCCATCAGCGTGCGGTTCTCCATTTGGTCACGCGGATGGATCTTGAGCGTCGACAGCGCGGCGAGCTTCTCTGCGATCTCCTCTTCAGACAACAGGCCTGGGTTGTCTTCGATGATGAGGCTCACGGTTTCCTGCGTCTTCTGCACCGTGGCTTCGACCTGCAGCAGGCCATTGACGTCATAGGTGAAGCGCACGTCGACGGCACACTGGGCGCGCGGGAGGTCCGGTAAGGGCACTTTCAATGTGCCCAGCTGAATGTTCTCGGTCACGAGACGGGCTTCGCCTTGATAGACGTGCAGATCCACTGCGCGTTGCTGTTCGCGGATCGGGCTGTAGGTCTTCACCCGGCTGATCGGCACCGGGCTATTGCGCTCGATGATCGGGTCAAAGTGGCCATCGGTATAAGAGCCGTCAGGGAGCTGCATGGCCACGGCGACGCCGAGCGAGTAGGGCGCGACGTCTGTCATGACGACATCATCCAGCGCGGCATCCTTCATCTTCAGGCCGGCCTGTACGGCAGCCCCCAACGCCACCACCTCATCCGGATTGATTTCGCACTCCGGAAAGCGCCCGAACATGCGGGCGACCATGCGCCGGACCACTGGCATGCGCGTGGCACCGCCCGCCAACACGATCTTGTCCAGATCCGTACCGCGCAGGTTGGCGTCGCGCAGGGCGCGTTCCACCGGCGCACGCAGCCGCTGCAGTAGCGGTGCGCAGATCTGTTCGAACGTGGCTTCATCCAGTTCCAGCGTGTACGTATCGCTGTTGTGAGCGACCTCGATCGTGGCCGCAGGCTGTTCCGACAGCGCGCGTTTGGCTGCTTCGACCTGCGCGGTGAGCCGTTGCATGAATGCGGCATCGGTCTTGAGCTTGGCCGGTGCCTTGGCTTGGTCGAAGAAGCGGTCGATGATGCAGGCGACAAAGTCTTCGCCACCGAGGAAGTTGTCGCCGGCAGACGCCCGGACTTCCATGACGCCCTCGAACATGTCGAGCACCGACACGTCGAACGTACCGCCGCCCAGGTCGAATACAAGGAAGCGGGTCTCGGCGCCAAGCTGATGAATGCCGTAGGCCAGGGCTGCCGCAGTGGGTTCGTTCAGCAGCCGATCGACTTTCAGGCCTGCCATGACACCCGCTGCGCGCGTGGCCTTGCGCTGCGCATCGGAGAAATAGGCGGGAACAGTGATGATGGCTTCGGTGATCGGCTGGCCCAGCGCGGCTTCCACGTCTTCTTTGAGCGAACGCAGTACCAATGCCGAAAGCTCTTCCGCACGGAACTCGCGCTTGCCAAGGCGAATGGTGCGCTCGCTACCCATGAAGCGCTTGAACACGGCGGCGGTCTTGTCTGGATGTGTTTGCAGCCGCTCGCGCGCCGCGCGCCCGACCAGGATGGTGCCGTCTTCGTCCAGGCTCACACAGGAGGGTGTGAGGAATTCCCCGAGGCTGTTCGGAATCAGGCGTGGTCGCCCATCTTCCCAAACGGCCGCCAGGCTGTTTGTCGTTCCCAGATCAATGCCGATGATCATCCCGCCCCCAACAACTTTGATGCGGCCTTCAGGCCACTTGTGATTTCTGTCGGATGCGTAACGTGAATCGCAGGGGCCTGTCTGTCATGCCGCCAATGCGGCGACCGACATAGCATCGCGCACCGGATGGCGCGATCAGGCAACGGAATCACGACGCGGCGGCCAAGATACCACGGCAGAAGTGCCGGGGCCGCCGCACAGGAGAGGGGTGTTGTGGTGTTGCGTTGAGGGGCGCGCTGCCTTTAAGCCTCCACTTCCGCCAGCGCCTTGAGCCCCACCGACAGCATGGCCAGATCGGCCTGCCCGGCAGCCACCTGATCGGCAATCACGCGGTTGTAGCGCGCCAGTGCCTCCTGCCGGGTGGCTTTCCACGTATCGACCAGCGCCTCCGCCCCTACGCCGGCTGGCGCATCGCGCAGCACCGAGCCGGTCAGCCTGCGGCGCAGTTGCCCCAGTTCCTCAAGCAACGTGGCACGCGCCAGCATCTGCCAGTGGGTTTGCGTGGGCAGGTTGAGGATGCCGCCTTGCAGCCAGCCATAACCCAGCGGCTGGTCGAGCGCAAAGTACACGCGTGCGGCGAGTTTGGCGTCACAACCGCTTGCGGCGGCCACTTCGGCAATGTCGAGCAGCGACACGCGCGCCGGCACACCTGCCGCGGTGCGTGCCAGCGCTTCGGGCACGCCCTCGTCGGCAAGTGCCTGTTGCTGTTGTGCCGACGTGCGCGCGGAGTCTTCCGTTTGCAAACCATCCACTTCCGGCGCCAGCGCATCCACCGCATCGCGGAAGCGCACCACCGTGGCCGGCACGTCTGCTATGCGCCGCCGCAGGAACCACAGCGTAGCGCGCTCGTGTAGCTGTGCAAATGCGGTGAACAGCGCCGTCTGCGTTTCGTGCGGCACCTGCGCATCCAGCCCGTCGACTTGCTCCCAGAGCGGGTCCATCCGATAGACCGCGCGCGCCACCAGGCTGGCCCACACAACAGCTAGCGGCTCGGCGCCGGTTTCTTCGGCAAGGCGGTGCACGAACGTTACGCCGGCGCGGTTGATGAGCGCATTGGCGTGCATGGTGGCAAGGATCTCGCGCCGCAGCGGGTGCCGTGGCATGGTCGGGCCGCAACGTGCCTGCAGCGGATGCGGAAAGTAGCCGGGCAGGCCGTCGGCCACGAAGGGCTGGTCGGGCAAATCGCTGGCCAGCAGCGCGTCATACAGCCACATCTTGCTGTAGGCCATCAGCACCGCACGCTCCGGTGTGGTGAGGCCCCCGCTGGCGGCGCGCCGGGCGTCGATCTCCTCGTCGGGTGGCAGGAATTCAATGACCCGGTTCAGGCGTCCGGTGCGTTCCAGATAGCGCATCAGCCGCGCTTCGGCATCCAGCCACTGTGTCGTGCGCGTGCGTGCGAGTGAAAGCGCCTGCGTCTGGAAGTAGTTGTCGCGCAGCACCAGCGTGCCCACTTCGTCGGTCATCTCGGCGAGCAATGTGTTGCGCTGCTTGAGCGTCATCTCGCCGTCGGCCACCACCAGGCCCAGCAGGATCTTGATGTTGACCTCGTGGTCGGAGCAATCGACACCGGCCGAGTTGTCGATGGCATCGGTATTGATGCGGCCGCCATGCAGCGCATATTCAATGCGGCCGAGTTGCGTGCAGCCAAGATTGCCGCCTTCAGCGACGACCTTGCAGCGTAGCTCTGCACCGTCCACGCGCAGCCCGTCGTTGGCGCGGTCGCCCACCTGGGCGTGCGTTTCGCTGCTGGCCTTGACGTAGGTACCGATGCCGCCGTTGTAGAGCAAATCCACCGGCGCCTTGAGGATGGCGTGCAGCAGATCATTCGGCGCCATCTCCGTCGCCGTCACATCCAGCATCGCGCGCACTTCGGGCGATAGCGGAATCGACTTGACTGTGCGCGGGAAGATGCCGCCCCCCTGGCTGATCAGCGTCTTGTCATAGTCGGCCCAGCTTGAGCGCGGCAGGTTGAACATGCGTTCGCGCTCGGCAAAGCTGGTGGCCGCATCGGGGGATGGATCAAGAAAGACATGCCGATGATCGAACGCCGCCAGCAGACGGATATGGCGTGATAGCAGCATGCCATTGCCGAACACATCGCCCGACATGTCACCTACGCCCACCACGGTGAAGTCCTGTGATTGCGTATCGACGCCCATCTCACTGAAGTGCCGCTTGACCGATTCCCACGCGCCGCGTGCGGTGATGGCCATCTTCTTGTGGTCATAGCCGACCGAGCCGCCGGAGGCAAACGCATCGCCCAGCCAGAAGCCGTATTCCGCAGAGATGGCGTTGGCGTAGTCGGAGAACGTGGCGGTGCCCTTGTCGGCGGCCACCACCAGGTAGGGGTCGTCCTCGTCATAGCGCACCACGTCGCGCGGTGGCACGAGGTGGCCGTCGACGTAGTTGTCGGTCAGGTCAAGCAGGCCGCGCAGGAAGGTCTGGTAGCACGCTACGCCTTCGGCCAGGTACGCATCGCGGTCACCGGCAGGCGGCGGTTGCTTGACGATGAAGCCGCCCTTGGAGCCCACCGGCACGATGACGGTGTTCTTGACCATCTGCGCCTTGACCAGTCCCAGCACCTCGGTGCGGAAATCTTCGCGCCGGTCAGACCAGCGCAGCCCGCCGCGCGCCACCTTGCCACCACGCAGGTGCACGCCCTCCACACGCGGCGAATACACCCAGATCTCGAACATCGGTTTGGGCTCGGGCAGGCCCGGCACGCGTGCGGGGTCGAACTTGAACGACAGGTAGGGTTTGGATTGCCCGGCCTGCCCACCGTCTGCCGCACTCTGGAAGTAGTTGGTGCGCAGCGTGGCCTCCAGCACGCCCAGGAACTGACGCAGGATGCGGTCTTCGTCCAGGTTCGGCACCTCTTCCAGCGCTTCGGCAATCTGTGCGCGCAGCTTGTCGGCATCGCGCGTGCGTTCGGCCTCGTTGAGTGCCGGGTCAAAGCGCACCAGGAACAGGCGGACCAATGCCCGGGCAATGGACGGATTGCCCGTCAGCGCGCTCTCCATGTAGGCGTTGCTGAACGTCGAGCCGATCTGGCGGATATAGCGCGCATACGCTCGCAGGATGCGTACCTCGCGCCAGGTCAGACCCGCCTGCAGCACGAGACGGTTGAGATCGTCGTTCTCGACCTCGCCCGTCCAGATGCGGGCGAAGGTGTCTTCAAAGCGCACGCGTGCTTCATCGAGATCGACTTCGCTGCCGTCAATGGTCTCCATGCCGAAGTCGTGCATCCAGATGGGGACGGCATCGGCAGGTTCGACGCAGTAGGGGCGCTCTTCGTTGACGCGCACGCCAAGGTGCTCAAGCATCGGCAGGCTGCGCGACAACGAGGTCGGCTCGCCTGCGCGGTAGATCTTGAAGCGCAGGGCACCGGTGGGGGCCTCCAGCGGCCGGTAGAGCTGCATCGTGAGGGTGCCGGCGGCAGCGGCTTGCTGTGCCGATGGTGCAGCCGCCAGCAGTGGCTCCATCAGTTCGATGTCGCGCACGGCGAGTCGCGCGGGGTAGTCCTCGCGGAAGCCAGCGGGGAAGGCATCGCCATAGCGACGCAGCAGGCGGTTGCCGCGCTCCTCACCACCGCGCTCCAGCAGGGCATCGGCCAGGTCGTCCTGCCAGCGCCGTGCGGTCTGCACGATGCGCTCTTCCAGTTCGGCCACATCCACCTCGGGCACGTTGCCCGGCTGTGTGCGCACGGTGATGTGGATGCGCGCGAGCATCGACTCCGACAGCAACGGTGTGAACTCAACCCCCGTACCGTGATAGGCGTCCTGCAGCAGCTTCTGAATGCGAATGCGCAGGTCGGTGTTGAACTTCTCGCGCGGCACGAACACAAGGCACGATACGAAGCGGTCAAAGCGATCACGCCGCACAAACAGGCGCGTGCGCTGCCGCTCCTGCAGCCGCAGGATGCCGAGCGCGATGTCGTGCAGCTCCTCACCCTCAAGCTGGAACAGCTCATCGCGCGGATACTGTTCGAGAATCGTAATGAGTGTCTTGGCAAGGTGCCCGTTCGGCAGGAATCCGGTGCGCGCGATCACGCTGGCGACCTTGCGCCGTGCCAGCGGAATGCTCTCTGCCGGCACCATGTACACGGTGGAGGTGTACAGCCCCAGGAAGCGCCGCTCGCCGCAGGTGCGGCCTTCGGCATCAAAGCGCTTCACACCCACATAGTCTAGATAGCCGGGGCGGTGCACCGTGGCACGCGAGTTGGCCTTGGTGATGAAGATGGGGGCCGGGGCGTTGATGATCTTGACCGCGCCCGGAGCAAGTCGCGACAGGTCTGGGCTACCCGCATCGCGCAACGCTTCGCGCAGCACGCCCAGGCCCGTGCCCGGCAGACCTTGCAGGTAGTGGCCATCTTCTTTCACGACGAGTTCGTAGTCGCGATAGCCCAGGAAGGTGAAATGCCGATCAAGCATCCATGCCAGAAAGGCTTGTGCCTCGGCAATCTCCGTGCGCTCTGTTTCATCGGCCGAAGCATGCGCGGCGCGCGCGCCCAACGCATCGATGGCGGATTGCGCTGCAGCTTGCATCGGCTTCCAGTCTTCCACGGCGGATCGCACGTCGCGCAGCACGCGCACCAGGCCGTCGTGCAGCGCCTGCAGCCGTTGCGGCTCAGAGAAACGATCGACCTCGATGTGGATATACGACTCGTAGTGCGCGTCGCCATTCGTGTCGTCGTTGGCGTCGGCTGGCGTGTCACCCGCGAGTGCGGCCGGCCGCAGCACGCCGCCGGCTTCTACCGCCGTGCGGGTGCCCGAAGCATCGCGCCGCATGCGGTAGACGGGGTGGAAAGCGGAATGGAGCGCTAACCCTTGCCGGTTGATCTCCATGGTGACGGAGTCAAACAGGAAGGGCATGTCGTCGTTGACGATCTCGACCACCGTGTGGCCGCAGTACCAACCGTGCTGTTCCAGGCTTGGGTTGTAGACCCGCACGCGTGGTTGCCCTGACACGAACTTCTGGCCGAGCTGCCAGTGCGCCATTGCTGCGCCGTAGAGATCGGCCACGCTGCGCGAGACGACGTCTTCGGGGTCGGCCAGTCCGTAGTAGTGCCGCATGAATGGCTCGAACAGCGTGGCTATGTCTGGCGCACGTCCGCGTGCGAGGGCCACTGCATCCGCCATGTGCTGACGGACTTTTTCTTCGTGCTGGGCAGACATGGGCGATCTCCCGAAAAGCGCGGAAAAAACGGCTTTTCCATGCTACGCCGCGTGCCCTTGGGCCGCAACGTGCAACCCGTGTCAATCGAAAAGGGGAGCGTGGGTCAGGCGCGCTTTTTTGTGCGGCGCGTTTGCAGATCGGTTGAGGGTGTTTTTGCGGCGCCTTGCGTGATCTTGTCGAGCACGCGCTTGGTCCGCCCTGCGCAGCTCTCGCTTTCCGTGCGGTTGTTGATGTCGCCGACGAGCGCGAGCAGGTGGTGTTTGGTCTGTGCCAGGCGTTGCTCCAGCAATTCGATCTCGCTGATTTTGCGGTGCAGCGCTTCGAGCAATTCCTGATGCGGCCATTTTTCCAGATCGGGCGGCAGGATGGCGCGGATTTCCTCCAGCGAGAACCCCGCACCCTGCGCACACAGGATGATCTCCAGCCGGGTCAGCGTGTCGGGCGTGTACTCGCGGTAGCCGTTGGCTTGTCGCTGTGCGGGCTGCAGCAGGCCGCTGGCTTCGTAAAAGCGGATGCGCGAGGCGGCTACGCCACTCTGCTCCGCCAGTTCGCCGATTTTCATACGTATGCTCCGTGGCTTGACATTAAAGTCAACTTTAAGCTTAAGGTTAGGGCGTCGTCAAACCGGAGTGCCCCTCATGAAGCTGTTCAGACCTCTTACGTTGCCCAATGGCGCGGTGATTGCCAACCGCCTGGCCAAGGCCGCCATGGAAGAGAACATGGCCGATGCGGACCACGCGCCGTCCGATGCGCTGGTGCGCTTGTATGAAGCCTGGGCGAAAGGCAACGTCGGCCTGATGCTCACCGGTAACGTCATGGTGGACCACCGCGCCATGACCGGGCCCAACGGCGTGGTGTTGGAAGACGATGCCCACCTAGACCGCTTTCGGCGCTGGGCAAACACCGCACGCGCGCACGGCGCGCATGTCTGGATGCAGATCAACCACCCAGGCCGTCAAATGCCAGCGGCGCTTGGCCAGACCACGGTGGCGCCGTCTGCCGTGGCGATGGATCTGGGCGCGCTATCCAAGCAGTTTCCCGTGCCCCGGGAGATGACCGCCGCCAAAATTGCCGACGTGCAGCAACGCTTCACGCGCGCAGCGGTACTGGCCGAGCAGAGCGGCTTTACCGGCGTGCAGATTCACGCGGCACACGGCTATCTGCTGAGCCAGTTTCTCTCCCCGATCACGAACAAGCGGCAGGACCAGTGGGGCGGCCCGATCGAGAACCGCGCGCGTTTGCTGCTCGACATCGTGCGTTCGGTGCGCGGCGCGGTGTCGCCGCAGTTTGTGGTGGCAGTCAAGCTGAACTCGGCGGACTTCCAGCGCGGCGGCTTCAGCCCGGACGATGCCAAGCGCGTGGTCGAACTGCTCAACCCGCTGGGTGTGGATCTGGTGGAGTTGTCTGGCGGCAGCTACGAAGCGCCGGCCATGCAAGGGCAAGCCCGCGACGGCCGCACGTTGGCCCGCGAGGCCTACTTTCTGGAGTTCGCACGCGACATCGTTGCCATTGCGCAGATGCCGTTGATGGTGACGGGTGGCATCCGCCGCCGCGCGGTGGCAGAGCAGGTGGTCGACAGCGGTATCGCCATGGTTGGCATCGCGACTGCATTGTCGATTGAGCCGAACCTGCCGCGTGATTGGCAGGCGGGCAAGAACACCGCACCGGTGCTGCGCCCGATTACGTGGAAAAACAAGGTGCTGGGCTCGCTGGCCAACATGGCGGTGGTCAAGTTTCAGCTGCAACGGCTGAGCCAGGGGCGTGGGACGCACCCGCGTGTTTCGCCGTTCAGGGCGCTGGTGGTGCAGCAGTTGGCCAACGCCTGCCAGACACGGCGCTACAAGCGCTGGACGGCGCAGCGCGCTGTAGATTGACCGCGCTAGTGCAGGAGGGTGGCTTGGGCAATGCCAGCGGCTGCGCAGAGGGCCACCACGGCAAGCGGTGGCAGCTTCCACCGCGTTAGCAGGCAGAACCCGACGGCGGCAATCGCAAAATCCAGCGGAGCATGCACCGCGCTGGTCCAAACCGGCGAGTACAGTGCGGCGGCCAGCACGCCAACCACGGCCGCATTCACCCCTGCCAACAGCGCCGCCATGGACTTGCGCGCACGCAGTGCCTGCCAGTACGGCAACGCGGCAACAACCAGCAGCAAACCAGGCAGGAAGATGCCCGCCGTGGCGAGCACGGCACCGCCCAGGTGATTGGGCACGCCGCGCATCATCCAGCCGAGAAACGCGGCGAACGTAAACAGTGGCCCCGGTACCGCCTGCGCGGCGCCGTATCCGGCAAGAAAGTCGCTGGACGTCACCCACCCCGTGGCAACCGTCTGCTCCTGCAGCAGTGGAAGCACGACATGGCCGCCGCCAAACACCAGCGCGCCTGAGCGGTAGAACGCGTCGAATACACGAACAGCATCGCCAGCGCCGGCTTGTACTAGCGCAGGCAACCCGAGCAACAGCACGCCAAAGAGCACCAGCGCGATGGCACCCGCGCTGCGGGAAATGCGAAACCCCGCGTGCTGCGCAGGCACAGCGGTGACGCCTGTCACGGATGTGTCTTGGCACAGCGCAAGGCCCAGCACCGCGCCGAGCGCAATGGCGATGAGCTGCGCATAGACAGAGGCCGTCAGGCCCAGCAGCACGACGGCTGCCAGTGCGATGCCGGCCCGACGCAAATCGGGGCACAAGCGCCGCGCCATGTCCCACACGGCCTGCGCAACCACGGCAACCGCCACCAGCTTCAACCCGTGGATCAATCCATCACCCAAGGGGCCGCCGAGCGTTGGCGCCAGCATGGCAAAGGCAATCAGCAGCACGACGGATGGCAGCGTGAACCCGCACCACGCAGCCAGACCGCCAAGCCACCCGGCGCGCAGCAAGCCGATCGAAAAGCCGACCTGGCTGCTGGCCGGCCCCGGCAGGAATTGGCACAGGCCAACCAGATCGGTGAACGTTGCATCGTCAAGCCAGCGCCGCCGCTCGACAAACTCGCGGCGGAAGTACCCGATGTGTGCCACCGGGCCGCCGAACGACGTCAGCCCCAGCTTGAGGAAGACAGCGAGCACGCCCAGCGCGTTGGTTGCCTGTGCGGGCCGTGATGCATCCATGTTGGTGTCCATTGCTGTCTGCGCGCCGTTTAACGGATGTCGCTTGCCGCGTCCCACAGGTCGCGCGTGCCGAGCGTTGCATGCCAGGCTTCGAAGCGGGATCGCCATTGCTCAAAGGGCTCGCCAAGCGGGTGCCTGGGGTCGTCGCTCAACGCATAGGCCATGCCCTCGATCAGCCATCCGGGGCGGGTGGCCACCGCATAGTTGCCCAACACTTCCGCCTGCCGAAAGTGAATGAGCTCATGCGTTACGTAATAGGTGTGCCACCCACGTGGTGCGATGACCAGGCCGAGGTTGCCCACGGCTTCTGCCGCACGCCGCCCAATGCCGAACGTATTGGCACAAGCCGTTGTTGTGCAGAACACCATGCGCGGTGCGCGCTGGAATGGCCCAACCACATCAGCGGTCTTGGCGTAGCCCTCCTGGTACAGCCGTTGCGCATCGCTCAGGCTGGCAATGTTGTCGGTGCAGATGTTGGGCAGCGGACAGGACACCCCCGGCATGAGCGATGGCGCTACAACCCGCAGCGGCTTGACGAAGGCAAGCGCAGCAGCGGGCAATGCGATCAACAAGGCGGCACTGGTGGCCAGCAGGATCCGGGTGGGCTTCATGGGTTGGCGGCAGAGAGATAGGCGGTGGCGAACATTATCAGGTATCCGCACCGCCCGAGGGGTGCCGCCGCCACTGCGCGGCCGCCATGTCAGTCGTAGAGAATCTGCACCGTGACCACGGCAGTAAACGGTCCGATCTTCGGCGCGCCGAGCGGTTTGAGCGTGGCGCTCAGCGGTACATCGATATGCGTATCGGCAGCACCGAAGTTTGCCAGCGGAAACGGTTCACCGATCGGTAACTGTTGCCCGCGCTGATCCTGGATGCTGATGCCGAAGTTGCTGTCGGCGGTGGGCAGGATCAGATTGTTCTGCACCGGGTTGGCGGTTTCAAAGTAGCCGTTGATGTTGACCGGTGTTGTGCACTGCGTCTTGTTTAGGGCCAGACTGAACGGCTTCGTGGGTGAGGTCGGAGAGAACCCGGTGGGTGTGGCCTGCACCTGCCCGAAGTTGACGATGCCAGGCTCGGGTGTGACCGTCACGTCAACAATGCATGGTGTGGGTTTCAGGTTGTCCAGCCCGCTCAAGATGTACTGGAAACTGGTGTTGCAGCAGTTGATGCCGTAAAAGCCATCAAACTGAAACGCAGCGTAGGTGTCCTGCGGAACGCCAACCCAGGTGCCACGTTTTCGAATGACGACCTGATAAGTGATGCTCACGGGGATCTTTGGGCAAAGCCCTGCATTGAAATCCGCGTCAGAGCAAATGGGTACGACATAGCCGGTTGGCACGCCGGTGCCAGGCTGATTGCCTGCGCCAAAGTAGTCGACCCCCTTGTAGCGAATGCCAATTTCCAGCCCCCACGCTGCCGGGTCCATCTTGCCCGGGTTCGCATAGAAGCTGACAGGGTCCTCATAGGAGAGACCACCGCGCAAGTCCTTGTAGCAGTAGCCGGTGGTGGTGCGGGTGGGTGAGATCCAGATGATGTAGCCGTCCGGCGCGTTGACCGGGTAGGTCTGCACAGAGCCGATAGGTTCGATGAACTTGTCCGCGCCGCCGGAGGTAAGGCAGCGCAGGGCCATTGCCGACTGCGAACCCAACAGGAACGCCAGAGCAAGCAGCGCTTGCATCAACACACGCTGCATCTGGCTGTAACGGACGGTGTTCATGGCTGCACGCTCCGGCACGTGCTGGCATCACACGTGTATTTGACGGCATTTTGGCCGCCCCAGTCGTTCATGTGCGATACGTAGAGCGTAGCGGGCAATGCACCCGTGAAGTCCACCTCTGCGGTGGCCTTGGGTTCGACCATCACTGCGTCGAACTTCAACACCTTCTTCTCTTCGCCCGCGGCCAGCTCAACCACGGTCACGTGGTAAGGCGTGGGGTTGTCGAACACCAGTTTGTGATGTGTGGCATCCAGGCGCAGCGTCATCGGCAAAGACACATCCTCATCCTGCTGAGGCTGCACGCCCTTGGGGCGGTAGAACAGTTTGATCTTGGAATGCAGCGCAATCTGGATAGCGTTCTGCACATCCGTCTTGGGCGGGATCTCGCGCACGTTCAGGTAGAACACTGATTCACGATCAGTAGGCAACGCATCGCCCGGCAGCTTGACGATGCGCACGATGTTGCGCTCGTTTGGCTCAATGCGTTGCAGCGGTGGCAGCACCATGAACGGCGAGGTGATACGGCGGCCGGTGCTGTCTTCAATCCACGATTGCACGACGTACGGGTACGTTGCGCTCTTGTTGGAGATGGTCAGGCTTTCCGATTGCGCATCGGCGTTATAGATGACACGGGTGCGATCCGGCACCACGGCCGCTTGAGCGGCGGCGGCACACAGTTGCAGGGTAAGGGCAATGCCGGCTAGCCGGTAGAAATGGGTAGGAAAGCGTCGCTTCATGATGAGGGTGTCGGAGTGGGGTTGGCCGACGCCACGCAGGACATCGGGATCGGATCTGGCGTCAGGTGGAGCGGCTGGCTGAGCGGGCCGATGTCGCAGACCGCTTGGTCCGCTTGTCGAACTGACAGCACGGTATCTGGGCGAATGCCCGCGAGATAGACGACGCCATGTTCACCAACGATGCCCAGCTCCTTGCCGCTGGTGAGGTCGATGACAGATGCCCCGAACGGCACTTCCTTGCCCGATGGCAAGGTCAATGCAACCAAGGCGTTGCTTCCATGCGTGGCGTCAAAGCGCAGGAAGCCGATGGCGCCGTCCGTCAGGACGACGCGCTGTACAGGGTTGGCCACCGTGGTTTCCAGTGACATGGCTTTGGTGTTGACGCGGGCGTCGTACGGATTGAACGGCGCCACCGAGCCGATCACGGCGTAGCCGCGGGCATCCGTTCTGGCTTGCGAGCCCGAGAAGGCCACGTCAGGTACGCCGTCGGATGACACGAGCAGGCGTGTGTCGCCGTTCATGCCGACTGCGTGTGGTTCGACGCCGTACTGGGTGGCCACCAATGAACCATCCAGTTCAAGCGACGCCGCGCTGTAAGCGTTGCCCGTGGCCGAAGCCTGTGCGTTGACTTGCACGGCGCTGGTTTGCTTGCGCACGTTGGCGCTGAACGATGCGCGGCCATCGGTGGTGCCCGCGTAGGCGGCGTAGCTCAAGCCCTCGTCGTTGCCACCTGAGTAGCCGGTGCTGATGTTGGTGCCGCCCGTGCTGGACGAGGTTACGCTGGTGGACACCACTTGCCGGTTGCCCAGTGGAATCGTCACCGCCAGAAAGACCTGATTGCCGTTGCCCGTCACACCGCGTGTGTGATACGCAGAAACGTTGAGCGAAACGTTGCGCAGCGCGCCAATTGACACCGTGCGTGCCAGCGTCAAACCAAAACGATCGTCCGACGAACGGTTCCAGTAGCTCGTGTGGTCAATTGACACGAAGGTCGAGATATTGCCAAGGCGCTTAGCCAACGATACGGAAACGCGTTGTCGGCTGCCAGCCAGCCCGGCGGCGGTCGGGTCTCCGAAGAACTGAGGGAAACTCGTATAGGTACTGTCGGAAAAGCGGTAGCCAAAGAAGCGCAAGTCCGAGTCGAGCGTGTCGAAGTGCTTGGCGTAGTTGAAGCGATACGACCGGCCAGTTTGTGTATTGCCAGTCCACCACAGGCGGGCACGCGCGAAGGTCACGTCTGCGGAGACGGCGCCGAACTTGCCGAGATTCTTGCCCGCCCCCGTTGCCACGGACGTATAGCCATCAGCCCCGATGGCGCCGCCGTACACCGTCAATTCATGGGGCAGGCCGTAAGCGGCTTCGACAAAGCCAAAGGTGGGTGAAATGCCGTTGCCGCCAAACAGGCGGGGTTGGCCGGTGGCGGCTTTGTAGCGCAACTCGCCTTCACGGGCGAGAAACGGCACGGCCGCAGTGGTGACGGTAAAGCGCTGCTCCGTGCCGTCTTCTTCCTGCACGGTCACGTCCAGCGTGCCTTGCACGTTGGCGGAAAAATCCTGCAGCGCAAATGCGCCGGGTGGCACACGCGTGGCGTACAGCACGCGCCCTTGCTGCGACACCGTCACCGTGGCGTAGGTGCGCGCCACGCCGGTAATGGGCGCAGCGTATCCGCGCATGCCTGGTGGCAGCATGCGGTCGTCGCTCTGGATGGCTGCACCATTCAATGCGAACGTGTCGAAAATGTCGGAGTTCAGGTACGTCTGCCCGAGCGATACCGTTGACTGGATGCTCGGTAACGCGCGGTAGGCGTACAGCCGGTTGAACTGGAACGTCTTGCTCGACCCGCCAAAGTTGGCGGCCGAGCCCGAGGCTGTTTGCGCTTGATAGTCACCCCGCAAGCGCCAGGCGCCGGCATTCGCGCCCAAGGTGCCGTAGGCCTGCAACGTGTTGGTAGACCCGCCGGGTGCGTTTTGGGTGGTGCCGATGACGCGATAGTCGAGCATCGCGCCTGGAATGCCGTCACTCCAGCGCTGCGGCGGAATGTAGTTCGGGTCTGCATATTCCAGCGCCACTTGCGACACCGTGATCAGGAGCTGACCCTTGCCTTTGTTGTGCCGGACAACGGTGCCATCGATGGCATTGATGTCAATGCAATGGCCGTCGTGCGTGCTGGGCAGTGCGTCTCGGGTGGCGGGCTTCAAGCCGAATTGATCGACCAGCGTGGCGGGCAGGCACGCCTGACTCAGGCCAGGGTCTGACGGTGACTGCATGAACACGATGCTCTCGCGTTGCAGCAGCTGGCCGTTGAGCACCACATCCAGCAGGTACGTGCCCGGTGGCGTGTAGTCGGCGCGCGCAAACTGTGTGAGATTGACGTCGTCCGCTCCATCGATGCTGAGGAACGACGAATTGAATTCCGTGGCCCGAGCGTTTGCGGCCAGCCAAATGCCTGCGACGCTGGCGCAGAGGACCCGTAGCTTGAAGTTCACGTCGATGAGGCCGGAGGAACATCCGGCAGGCGAGGCGGAAAAATGGAAGAAAAAAAGGGGGGCTTGCGCCCCCCCTTTCGGGCACAGCTCTACTTACTGGTAGCGGACCGTGAAGTTGGCCACCGAGTTGGCCAGACCCGGCGTGACCGTTGCGGCCGTGGCTTCGTACATGGCTGCGAACTGAATGGTGTTGTTGCCGTTGGACAGCACCACCGGAGCCTTCTGCTCGGTGCCGTTGTTCAGGTATTCGCCGGCGGCGGTCTGCAGACGCACGCCAACGTGGCCAGCGCTGCCGGTGGTGGCGAACAGGCCCGGCGTGACGGTGTCAGCGGTGCCAGTGAACGTGAAGAACGCGTTCTTGGCGGTGGTTGTATCGCAGTCGGTCAGCTGAACGTTGAACGGCACAGCTTGCGAGCGATCACCCAGCTTGGCGAACACGTGTGCCGGCACTTGGCCCAGCGGCACGGTTTGATCCAGCGTGTCAGGGCTGATGCCGCAGGCGCCAGCAACGATTTCACCGTTGAAGGTGATGGTGCCCGGGTTGCCAGCGGCAAAGGCGGAAACGGAAAGGGCTGCGAGAGCGGCAGCTGCAAATGCTTTTTTCATGGAGGTTGCGAATCAAAGAAGTTGGTAAGCGCGATGCGGTGTTTGTGCATGCGGAGCAGATTATTGGTCGGACGTGCAAGAACCGAAATGGGACGTGTTCGAATTGCCATCCAGTGTTGATGACACGCGTCAAATTAGGAAAATGCGAGTCAGGACAGCGGGTCCATGTAGGCCGACGGTGATGCAGAAGACGAGATCAGTCCCATCTCTATCGCGTAGCGGAACAAATCCGCTTCTCGCTCAATGCCCAGTTTGCGCATGGCCATGATCTTCTGAGTGCTGATGGTTTGTTTACCCCGGTTCAAACGTTGAGCAATGTCCCCAATCGACAGGCCCGACACAAACAAGCGGATGACTTCCATCTCCCGGCGTGTCAGAGGTCGCGAGCTTGGTCCTTGCAGCTCGCGCGACGCCTTCAGGATTGCCTGCATCGTGGGCGAGACGTACATTTGCGCTTGCATGGCCGCACGCAGGGCAAGTGGGATATGTTCAACGTCATCGGATTTGCTCAACACACCATGCACACCCGTTGCAACAATGCCAGCCAGGATGGCGGGGTTGTCCAGCATCGTTAGGACGACGATGCGCAATGCGGGGTAGCGGCGCGTGAGAAACGAGAGCAGCGGAACGCCGTCTCCATAGTCTCCGCCGGGCATGGCGTAGTCGGTCAGCAACACATCGCAGGGCTGGTGGTCCAGGAATGCCACGATCTCGGTCGAGCTGCTTGCTGCAGCACTGATCCGGATGTCGTGCTCCTGCTCGATTGCTGCGCTCACGCCAGCAATGACGGCAGGATGATCATCGGCCAATAGCACTCGGATTGGGGTATTCATTGGATGTAACCCACGTTCACTAGGGCGGTTGAAAAACGGCCCCCATACGGGGGCCGCCTTGTGCACATCGATAGGCTGATCTAGCCGGTTACCACTGGTACGACGCGCCCGCCCCGTAGGTCGTGCCCGCACCGCTCATGCTGGCGCCCATCTTGACCTTGATGCGCTCGCTCAGGCGGGCGCTCACACCAATGGCCGAAGCCGCATAGCCTTGGTACGAGCCCACACCCACGCCCACGGCAACCGTCTTGCCTACGTCCACATCCGGGATCATCGTGAGCGCCGTGGCACCCGCGATGCCCGAGTACGCTTTGCGTGACACATCACCCAGCGCTTGCTGCACCATGCCGACTTGCTGGTCGGTGTAGCTCTTGGCACCGGCCACGGCCGTGTCCATCGTGCGCTTGTTGACCGCATCGGTGTCTTGCACGGCATCGGCCACGTTGGCGACGATACGTTCGGCGCCCACCGAGCCAACTGAGACGGTGTTGTCGCGAGTGGTGGTCGAACCTGCGCCCAGCGCCACGCTGTTGTTGTTGGATGCCGAAGCACCTGCGCCCACTGCCACGGCGTTGTCACCGGTTGCCGTAGCCGCGTTGGCCTGGTCGCCGCTGGTGACAACGTGTGCATTGACTTCACCGGTGGAGATCACCTTCTCGACCACTGTCACGCGGTCGCCAGTGTCCCCAATGGCCGTTGCCAGTCCGCTCAGGGCGTCACCAACGTTGGTGTAGGTCACGTTGTTCAGCGTGTAGCTCGGGTTGATGAAGGCACCGTCCGAACCGATGGCAGCACCACCGCCCAGCGCACCTGCCAAGCCGCGCAGTTGGCCGACGTTCGCGGCATCCATGTCTGCCATGCCGGCGCGCACGTTCGACAGCAGCACCGGCGCATCCGGCGAGCCGAAAGTGACCGACGTGCGGTTCGAGCCCGCGTCGTACGTCACAGCATCGAGCGTGTTGCCGTTCTGGTCGACCAGGCCGGTCCGCTGGAGCTGGCGCAGATTCACTGCATCGGTTGCAGCCGTGCCGTCCGCGACGTTGTGAAGCTGCACCGGGCCGGCCGCGTTCTGGCCGCCTAGCGTCACGCTGCCGTAGTTGGGCGAGCCGTCCGCATTTACGTCGTACGTTACGGCCGCCAGGGCATTGCCCTTGTTGTCGATCAGCCCCGTCTGCTTGAGCTGGCTCACGTTCACCGCGTCGTGGTCATCCATACCGTTGGCGACACCCGTCAGCTTGCGCGCACCCGCCATGCCGGTGAAGTCGACCACCGCACCATCCGTGCCCGCAGCCACCGTGATGTTGCGCGTGGTCGGGTCCTGCTGCACCAGGCCTACTGAGCCATCACCGATCTGCTTCTGCAGGTTGGTGATGTTGGTTGCATTGGTCGTTACACGGCCATCAAGGTCGGTCACGTTCGTGTTGATCGTGCTGATATCGCCCGTGTTCTTGGCGACCTGCTGGTTGGTCGCATACAACTGCGAGCCGTTGACCGCATCGGTGCTGCCGTCGGCCACCTTGCCATCAGCCACACCCGTGAGCGTGCGCGCGCCCGCCGTACCGGTGAAGTCCACCACCGTACCGTCCGTGCCCGCCGCCACCGTGATGTTGCGCGAATCCGTATCCTGCTGCACCAGGCCGATCGAGCCGCTGCTCAGGTTGTCGGTCAGTTCGTGCAACTGGCTGACGTTCACGGCGTCGGTTGCGGCCGTACCGGCTGCGACGTTCGTGATTTGCCGCTCGTTGCCGGCCGAGCCGACCGACACCGAGTTGTCACGGTCGGCAATGGAGCCCTTGCCGAGTGCAACGGAATACGCGTTCTGCGCTTGTGCCGAGACGCCAAGGGCCATGCTGCTGGCGCCGGCTGCTTGTGCACCAAAGCCGGCTGCAATACCGAAGTTCCCACTCGCTACCGAGTACGGGCCGATGGCGACGCTGACTTGGCCCGAGGCGTTGGCGCCGTCGCCTAGCGCGGTCGATCCGCGGAAGGCTTGCGAATTCGAGCCGACGGCCGTGTTGGTGATCTGCTGGCCCGTATAGCCCGGAGGCACGGTGCCATTGACTCTAATGGTGGTCACGTCAGTGGTGGCACCTGCACCGATTGCAACGGCGCGAAGAGATTTTGCGTTTGCATTCGAGCCGATGGCGACGGAATTGGGCGCGGAGGCGATTGCGTTGTCGGTACCGTTGTTCAAGCCGTTTGCCTGGAAGTAGCGCGTGCCCTTCGTCAGATTGTTCTGCAGATTGGTGATGCTGGTATCCACAGCACCCAGGGCGCCGCCAACGTTGTTGTACGTATTGCCCTGCACGGTGTAGTTCGGTGCCGAGACCGTACCATCCGGGTTGACCTCCGAATTTCCACCCAGCGCGTTAGCCACCGACGTGCTTACGCCATGCAGCTGGCCACCGTTGATGGCGTCCAGGCTATTGGCGGTCACTGCGCCGTCGGCCACCCCCGTCAGTTGACGAGCACCAGCCTTGCCCGTGAAGTCCACGAGATTGCCGTCGGTGTCCTTGGCGACTGTGATGGCGCGCGAATCCGCATCCTGCTGCACCAAGCCGATCGAGCCGCTGGTCAGGTTGTCGGTCAGGTCTGCGATGTCCTTGCTGTTTTGCGAGGCACGGCCGTCCAGGTTGGTGATCGCATCGCCCACGTTGTGCACGGTTGTGCCGTCCACCGTATAGCTCGGTGCCGAGACCGTGCCATCCGGGTTGACTACCGATTCACCACCGAGAGCGGCGGCTACTGACGCGTTTGCGCCGTGCAACTGGCTGACGTTCACGGCGTCGGTGGCGGCCGTACCGGCTGCGACATTCGTGATCTGCCGTTCGCTGCCGGCCGAGCCGACCGACACCGAGTTGTCACGGTCGGCAATGGAATTCAGGCCGAGTGCAACGGAATACGCGTTCTGCGCTTGCGCATTGGCGCCAAGGGCTGTGCTGTTGGCACCGGTTGCCTGTGCGCCAAAGCCGGTTGCAACACCGAAGTTGCTGCTCGCTGTCGAGTATGGGCCGATGGCTACGCTGGCTATGCCTGAGGCTTTGGCGGTGTCGCCCAGCGCGGTAGAGCCGCTGCTCGCATACGAAGAGGCGCCGACGGCTGTGTTGGTGATCGATTGGCCCGTATAGCCCGGAACCGAGCCGTTCGTGTTCGAGACGCGACCGGTGGACGCCGTGGTGGTGGCGCCTGTACCGATTGCAACGGAGCGGATCGATCTTGCGTATGCATTCGAGCCGATGGCGACGGCATTGGGAGCGGCGGCGTTTGCGTTATCGGTGCCGTCGTTTAGGCCGGTGGCTTGGAAGTAACGCGTGCCCTTTGTCAGACTGTTCTGCAGATTGGTGATGTTGGTATCCACCGCACCCAGGGCGCCACCGACGTTGTTGTATGTATTGCCCTGCACGGTGTAGCTCGGTGCCGTGACGGTGCCGTCCGGATTGACGGTCGCACCGCCACCCAGCGCAGTCGCTACGCTCTGGGCGTTGCTCTTGAGCTGCGACAGGTTGACGGCATCGGTGTCCTCTGTGCCATCGGCCACATTGACGATCTGACGTTCGCTGCCCGCGGCACCCACCGAGATGGTGTTGGTACGATCGGCCACGCTGCCTGCCCCCAGGGCCACGGCGTTATCGACCGATGTTGTTGCTCCCATCCCCAACGCCACAGCATTGGCGCCGGTGGACTTCGCGCGCGAGCCCAAAGCCATCGCGCCCGCCGCGCTGGCGTTGGTGCTCTGGCCGATCGCAAAGCTATCTTGCTGCGTGGCATGTGCGCTGCTGCCCAGCGCCGTGGAATTCGTGCCCAGCGCCGTGGAGTTGGTGCCAATTGCCGTCGAATTGGCGGCAGTCGCCTGGGCGCTTTGGCCGATAGCCGTTGCCCACCCACCCGAGGCCATTGCACCTGCGCCAATGGCTTGCGACCAAGCTGCGGCATTGGCATATGCGCCAATCGCAATAGAGTTTGCACCTGTCGTTTTGGCGTGATCACCGATCACGGTGGTGGCACTTGCCGTCGCCGATGCGCTGTTACCAATGATTGTGCTGCATGCCGAGCCGGGCAGGTACGTAGAGTTACAGCCGGCGGCGCTTCCGTCGGCGTTGTCGCCAATGACCGTGTTGTTTGCGTTGCCTTGCTGAGCTCCGTTGCCTGCAACGTAAGCGAAGGACTGTGTGGCGCCGAGGCCCAGAGTCACGGCAGCGAGTGCAACAGCACTACGCGCCAGCGCGCGCTTGCCGCCGGACTTCTTGCGGCCCTTGGCAATTTCGGAGGCGGCTACCCAGGTACCGGTGGCTGCGTTGAAGAGGATGCGGTAGGTCTTGTTCATGGTGACTCCGTAGGTGGATTGATCTGACGGGAGCCACTGTATTTTTTACGTGTACTACGGGATATCTGACGAGTACTAAAACGCCATCTGTGCCACGCTGGCGCTCTGAAACTCGTACGAGTACGAGGCCCGGCATACGAAATTGCGTGGCGCAAGCACCGCAAGACGCACCCGAGGCGGTGCATGCGTGGACCGTTCCACACATTTTCGTTGTCGTCCGATTGCTGGTTGGAGGCGGGGCATCCCACAATCGATTACACGAGGCAGCGATGTCCGATTGACCCTCATGACGCTCAGACGATGCCCTTTACTTCCATGTCTCTCTCAGTTTTACTTCTTGGCTTCGCGCGGCTTTCCGCAGCGGATCGGAAAGCGTTTCTCACGCAGTTGAATCAATTCATCCTGGCTTCACCGCACCAAAGGCGTTCGAAGATCCAAACGTGGGAAGAAGATGGCGGCGCGAGCGCTGCGGCACGCGCCGAGCCGCTTGAGAAACCGATGTGACGTTAGCTGCCGACTTCGGTCTGCGGCAGTGTTGAAGGGGAAGCCAGCCCAGTTTCAATCGCATAGCAGAACAGATCCGCTTCACGTTCCAGACCGAGTTGGCGCATGACTGAGTTTTTCTGCGTGCTGACGGTTTGTTTGCTGCGATGCAGCCGCTTGGAAATCTTTCCAACCGATCGCCCTGACACGAACAGCCGCACGACCTCACTCTCACGGCGCGTCAGTGTCCGCGTTCCTGTGCCCTTGGCCTATTTGAGGCGTCGAGAATGGCGCGCGTGGTGCGGGAGAAGCACGTCTGTCCCAACACTGCCGCATGCACTGCCGGAACGATGTGGGAGAGATCGCCCAATTTGCTCAGCACGCCCAGTACGCCCGTGGCGGCGATCGCAGAAAGCACGGCAGGGTTGTCCATCATGGTCAGCACCGGCACGCGTACACCCGGGTACCGGCGCAGCAGGAACGAGATCAGCGGGATGTGGTTGCCATAATTGCCGCCGGGCATGGCGTAGTCAGTCACCAGCACATCGCGCGGTTCGCGATCGAGATTTGTCCCGCTGAGAAGTAGAGAATCCGCCATGATTCTCACGATCTAAAGTAGAAGACCGCCCCTCGGTCACGATCCCGCTTTGCCGTAAAGGCGCTTCTTTAACGAGGGTTGCCCGAGCCAGTTCCAAGAAATGGGAACGGCGCCGACACCTTGAACTCTGCCGATACCTCGCCGCTGAATGTATTGCGTTGATTTGCCCCAAGGTCGAGCTTGCGCACCGGTGAGCCATTGGAGAAATCGACTTTCTTCAGGTCAACCCAGAACGTGTTGGGGGTGAGTGCCGACTCGAAGAAGTACAACATGCGCTTGTGATCAACGACCGTGCGCCAGCGCGTTGACGAGATATTTGGCTCACCCGGCGTGGAAATGCCAAAGGGGACCGACACATTGCGAATCACGCTCAACACGCTCGCGAGCGCCTTCACTGGATCTTCACTTTTGGGAATGGCATTGATATAGAACGATGCACGTGTGAAACGATCCGATGCTCGATTTGTGCCCGGCAGGAATGTTGTGCCGCCAATCTGCTTCCAGTAAGCGTTCAGTGCCAGTTGCTCGTCAAACGTCGGGGAGTTGGTCATCACCTGGTACTGTTGGCCATGATGAATAACTTGTCGCCCATTGATGTATTCGACGATCGCACTATCTCCTGATGCATCCGACATCGACAGATGTAGCGTGGCAAGCCGAGACTCCCCGGGAACCTTGTCCGTAATGACGGTGAAAGGCTCCTTCTCCAGTGCCGTCACGGCCTCGGCGACCGTAGCGAAATTGTCAAGCACGTACTGCGCCCAAGCAGCAATGGTCAACCCAGGCTTAGCGTTGCTATCGAACTTTGGATACTCTGACTCCACTAGCCAAAGCAATTGCGCGGAGAGGCCCTTCTCGTTGACGCCATCCGTCGTTGACACGTCATATCCGGTGGCTACAACACTTCCGTACTTCGCCGTCCAATGAATCGAATTTGATCCGGCTTCGCCTGTACGCGTAATTCCTCGCGGCAACAAGTACAGATTGGTCGCAACGTCGAGCCGCCAGTCCATGGATCTTGCGGTAATGACATCGCCGTTGGCACCGAGGTACACGACACGGGTGCACGCGATTGACGGAACGGGGGAGAGGGCGATTGCGATTGCAGAAAAAAGGCAAACAAGTGACCCGACAAGCTTGCTGGACATAGCGATATCTCACACTTGGGAAAGGCGTCGCAGAAGAATTCGCAAACGTCGTCAGTATAGTAATAATTTCCCCTAGCCAAGTTGCCCAACAAGCCATTCGTGGTATGACCAACGCCGTCAACGCGCGCAAGCGCCGGACAACCCTCTTGCAGGGGGGCGCACCTAGCCATCTTCGCCGCATATCTGTTCTTATCGGTTGTGCCGTAGCCAGCCAGATTGCACTACGCATCGGCTATTTGCTCGGCTCGGGAGGGCGCTCATTGGCAGGGTGGATTTCTCTCTTTCAACCTGCAGCCGAAACAATCGGATACGTCAGTGCTGAAATGGCATTCCCGTTGCGCCCGGTGCCTGAAAATTCGTACTGGTGAAAGCGCGTAGGGCGAGCAATACAAGATGCATCTGAGGGTGATGCATGCGTGGATCGTTCAACGCATTTTCGTTGTCGTCCGATTGCTGCTTGGGGTGGGGCATCCCACAATCGATTACACGAGGCAGCGATGTCCGATTGACCCTCATGACGCTCAGACGATGCCCTTTATCCATGTCACTCTCGGTTTTGCTTCTTGGCTTCGCGCGGCTTTCCGCAACGGATCGGAAAGCGTTTCTCACGCAGTTGAATCAATTCATCCTGGCGTCACCGCACCAAAGGCGTTCGAAGATCCAATCGTGGGAAGAGGATGGCGGCGCGAGCGCTGCGGCACGCGCCGAGCCGCTTGAGAAACCGATGTGACGTTAACTGCCGACTTCGGTTTGCGGCGGTGTTGAGGCGGAAACGAGTCCGGTTTCAATCGCATAGCGGAACAGATCAGCTTCACGTTCCAGACCGAGTTTGCGCATGGCCGAGTTTTTCTGCGTGCTGACGGTTTGTTTGCTGCGATGCAGCCGCTCGGCAATCTCTCCAACCGATAGGCCTGACACGAACAGCCGCACGACCTCACTCTCACGGCGCGTCAGTGTCTGCGTTCCTGCGCCCTTGGTCTCTTTTGAGGCATTGAGAATGGCGTGCGCGGTCGGGGAGAAGTATGTCTGCCCCAGCACGGCTGCGTGTACGGCCGGCACGATGTGAGAGAGGTCATCCGATTTGCTCAGCACACCCCGTACGCCCGTTGCGGCAATGGCCGAAAGCACGGCAGGGTTGTCCATCATGGTCAGTACCAGTACGCGCACACCGGGGTAGCGGCGCAGGATGAAGGAGATCAGTGGAATGCCGTCGCCATAGTTGCCGCCTGGCATGGCGTAGTCAGTCACCAGTACATCGCACGGTTCGCGATCGAGAAAGGCGACCATGTCGGTCGAGCTGTGCGACGTGCCAATGACCTCGATGCCCCCTGCATCTCTGATGGAGGCTTTTACCCCGGCGATGATGGCCGGATGGTCATCGGCCAACAGCAAGCGAATGGGGGCTTTCATGATGGTGTGGTTCCCCGGGTGACGCGATTGTTGTGACTTATGTGTGCTTTGCCAGTTTGCTCACTCCCGGGACGATTCCCGTCTGCCCTGAGGGGGTGGCTATAGAACGCATTCAAATGCAGTATAGAGCGCTTTCTGTCCGCATCTGGAGATGCTTAAGCAGCCGGCAGGCCTATGCTGATGTTGGTGCGTACGACCCCAACCAACGCTGCACGGCTGACCGATTCAATTGCTACATCTGGGCAAGTTGCGCATAACGTTGCACGGCGTATTTTCGATGGGCACGCTCGTTCGCATAATAGGACAAGATCGAAACGTTCAATGCGCATCGTACGCGTACGAAAAATGCGAGGAGCGGGTGCATCTCGCAGCGGCTGCGTAATACATTAGCGCTTTGCCGGATCTACCAAAAACACCATGCCGATTCAATCTCAGTATTGGCTTCGCCGTGTGCCCGGACTCAAGGAGTTGGGCGTGTTCGGCAAAGTGCAACGCAGCATGCTGTTTGGCGGCGCGGCTATCTTGTCGCTGGTGATCATTGCGGTTGCGGCGATTGCGGCCTACGCCAAGGCTTCAAACTATGTTGCCTACGGGCGCGAAATTTTCCTCACACACAAGGCGCTACTGCTGATCGACGTTGAGACCAAGCAGGCGGCGCTTCAGCGCAGCGTGATCAACGCAGAGCTTCTTTGGGGCGAGCATCGCCCGGCACGGGCCGCCTTGCTGCATGACTTCAAGATGCAGGGTGGCCGCGCTTATCTGCGTGCCAGTCCAAGCCTCCAACCGCAGCTTGCCTTGGGTGACCTAGCGGCCAAATCCCCGGAGGCCTATTCCGACTACCTCGCCTTCAGCGAAGAGCAGGCCTATACCGACAGTGCGAGTGCGCGCCAACGCGGTCGACCGCTGACCGGCTACATCTATTCGCCTGACGAGCACTTCGTATCGATCATGCCGCCGCCCAAAACGGGTGATCCGCTGCAGGCCGTGAAAGCACATTCGCTGGCGGATCTCATCCACACGTTGTCGAAGGATATTGGTGACCTCAGCGATCCGGAGGTGGATCGCAAGCTGCTGGAGAGTCGTCGGGTCATGTGGTTGCCGCCGCATGTGGATCCCTTCACGGGGGACCGCGTGTTTAAGCTGGTGCAACCGGCGTTTGACAACGGCAAGCCTTTCATCGTGTTTGTGACCGATCTACCGGTCAAGGTGCTCTCTGACAGGCTGGCGCAGGCACCATACGATGGCAACATGCTGCTGCTGTCGAAGGAAGGTGAGGTGCTGCTTGAAGGCATCGGCGCCGAGGCAACTTCGGAGGAAGAAGCGCACGCCTTGACCCGCAAGGTCGTGCAAGACCGCATGTGGGAGCGCGGTCTCACGCGCCACAACAATAGCTATCACGACGGCGTCTTCACCATCAGCGAACCGCTTTCCGATACCGGTTGGGTGTTGGTTTACACGTATTCATGGCGAACAGTCTTGAATGCACTGCAAGAGTTGTTGTGGGGGTATCTGGCGGGAGTGCTGGTGGTGTTGGCCCTGCTTTGGACCTTTGTGCTGCTGTTCCACTATCGGGTGTTTCGGCCGGCATATCTTCAATCACTGCGTGTGTATGAAAGTGAGAACCTAAGCCGCACCATTATCGGAACAGCGCCGGTAGGCCTAAGCCTTGTCGCGTTCGGTTCGGGCAAATTGCTGTTGCAGAACAACGTGGCCGGTCACTACCACACCGATGGTCAACCCTTGCACCAGCGGCTGCTGCGTACGTATCAGGAAGACCACCATGGGCCCGACGATGCGGTCAGCCGCGACATCGAAGTGCAGCGGCCGGATGGCCGCACTGCCGAGCTGCACGTAGATCTCGTCCCCACCAAGTACCAGGGCGAAGACGCGCTGCTCTGCAGCTTCATCGACATCACCTCACGCAAGCAGACCGAGCGCGCGCTCCAGGACGCCCGCACTGCTGCGGAAGAGGCCAACCGTGCCAAGTCATCGTTCCTCGCCACGATGAGCCACGAGATCCGTACGCCGTTGAATGCCATTCTCGGCAATCTGGAGCTCATTCAGCACGCACAGACGCTGCATGGAGCGGAGCGTGATCGCCTGGAGGTAGTCTCCACCTCGTCGCATACGCTGGTCGCACTGATCGACGATATTCTCGACTTCTCCAAGATCGAAGCCGGCCAGATGCACCTGGAGTCGATCCCGTTTGATGTGGTGGAGGTGGTCGAGTCGGTCATCGCCGTCTTCCTGCCGGTGGCGGAGGCCAAGGACTTGACGCTGCACTACCGGATTGCGCCCAACCTCGCACAGCGTTACGTGGGTGACCCGACCCGCTTACGGCAGATCCTCAACAACCTGCTGAGCAATGCCATCAAGTTCACGCAGATGGGTTCGGTGTGCATCGAAGTGGAACCACGGGGTGGGCAGGGCAACGATGCGCGACTGGCGTTCAAGGTGTCAGACACGGGCATCGGCATTGCCGAAGACAAGCAGAGCGCGTTGTTCCAAGCCTTTACGCAGGCAGACACCTCCATCACGCGCAAGTTTGGTGGCACCGGGCTGGGCCTCGCGCTGTGCCGCAGGCTGGCCGAGTTGATGCACGGGACCGTGTGGGTGCAAAGCGCACCGGGACGCGGCTCGACCTTTACCGTCGACTTGCTGCTGGGTGTGGCGAGCGGGGCCGACACGCCATCCCAGCCGGCTCAGTCGCTGCGGGACGTCGCTATCTCAGTCCTGTGCGGTGACGAGGTCTGGGTGCAGGCACTGATGCCGCATCTGCAGTTGCGCGGTGCGCGCGTGCAGGCGGGCGCATCCCCGGCTGAGCTGCCGGCCGATTGCGATGTGCTGCTGGTGCATGGCAGTTCACGCAACTGGCAGTTGGCGGATGAAGATGCATTGGCGGCGCGTGCCCGACATGTCATCGACGTGATCGACGATGGCCCGCGCAAGCCGACCCAACACGCCGGTCGCACGGTCGTTTCCAGCTATAGCCTGCGCAATCTTATGGGGGTGTTGGGTGGCGCACGGGAAGCGGCGGTGCCCATGCAGAACGATGTGCCGCGTCCAACCTCGGCACAAGGCGCTGCATTGCGTGTGCTGGTGGCAGAAGACAACCCCGTGAACCGCCTGTTGCTGCGTGATCAACTGACGTTGCTTGGCCATGACGCCACGCTCACGGCCGCCGGTGTGGAGGCGTTGGAACGCTTTCATGTGGGCCAGTACGACGTTGTGCTGACTGACTTGAGCATGCCCGGTATGGATGGTTTTGCGCTGTGCCGCGCTTTGCGCAGCCAGGGTGCGACCGTACCCGTGCTGGCCGTGACTGCGCACGCCAGCGTGGAAGAGCGTGCTGCATGCGAAGCCGCTGGCATGACAGACATGCTGGTCAAGCCGCTCTCAATGGATGCATTGGCACAGGCGCTGCGCGTCTTTGTCGAGCGCAAGAGCCAAGCTGCTCTGCCTCAGGACAATGCGCTGGCGAACGTGAGCAGCCTGGACAGCGGCGGCCCGCTCTCGCACGAAATCTGGCTAGCGCTCACCACGTCGTTCCGTACCTCTATCAACGAAGCGCGCACCGCTGTGGCCCAAGCTGACTTCCACAAGGCAGCCAAGTCCATGCACTTCATCAAGGGCGGTTTTGCGGTGGTGCGCGAGGTGGCGCTGGTAGAGGCATCGCACCAACTGGAAGGGCTGTTGCTGAGAGGGGGCTCCAGTCAGGACATCTCTCTACGCCTGGATGCGTTGGCCGAGCACGCGGAGCACATGTTCGAGCGGCGCGCCCCGCTGGACGTCACACGCTAACGCGGCGACCGGCGACCGCTTCAATTTCGTACCCGTCCAATATCTCGCAGGGCGCTCGATCTTTAAAGTCTGTAACGATTGTTGCGCCCCTGCGGGCGCCTTGTTTCAGACGATAAAGGGATTGCTATGCATGTCGCACTTGTTCACTCTGGCAACATCGATGGGGACTGGGTGGAGTGCGCGTTGGGGCAACTCAGGCACGATGTGGTTCGCTTCGATAGCCTGGATGCGCTGCTGCGCACTGTTCACCACACGTCGTACGATTTGGTCTTGTTGCACAACGGCTTGAGCCGCGCACATATGCTCGATGCATTGGCGGTGCTGCGCTCCCGGCAGCAGCACAGCGTGCCGTCTTTGGTGTACGGCAAGACGCTCGACCATGACGAGATTGCGCGCCTGCTCAACGGCGGCGCAGATGATTACGTCGATATTCCAACGGGTGCGGCAGTGTTTGCCGCGCGCGTGACGGCGCTGCTGCGGCGCGTGTATCCGGCGCGCTTTCAGCAGACCAGCTTCACTGTCGGCAGCTTTGAGATCAACCCGTTCCAGCGCACCATCAAGATCGGCGGCGAACAAGCTAACCTGACGGACACCGAGGCGCGCCTCGCACTGCTGCTGTTTACCAACATAGACCGCACGCTTTCGCGCAACCACATCTTTGCGTTGGCCTGGGGGCGCACCACGCTGCAGATGACGCGCACCATCGATACGCATATCTCACGCCTGCGGCTCAAGCTCGGATTGCATGAAGACAATGGTGTGCGGCTGCGCGCGGTCTACAACGTGGGCTACCGCCTTGAGCGCATTGCACATCAGGGGATCGATCAGTTGACCGATCCGATGCGGCCGCTCGCACTGCAGGCCTGAGCGCGCAGCGCGGGGGAAGGTGCGTCTGTTACGCGCGGGCGATGACGTTGATGCGCAGCGGCTCGCCGCCCGCCACGATGGCGAGCAGGCGGTCAACGTTCGGGTGGGCACCCGGGCGGTTGCGCGCATCAATGGTGTGCTCGGCAAACACGGCCAGACCGTGCTCGGCGGCCTTGGCGTCGAGCTGGCCAAAGGCCTGCTGCAGATAGTGATACACCGCCACCGAGCCTTGCTTGCCGGGCTTGTTCTCGATGTCGGCCACCACGGCGCCCTTGCCGTCGACCAGGTCGATGCGCTCGATGCCGTCAATGGCGGGCAGTTGGGCGAGGTTGTCCTTGAATACGTTGCTCGGCTGAATCACTGAAATTGCTCCGTTGGTTGGTCAGGGTTTGGCCCTGGATGGGGCCGTATGTTAACTGCTCTGACACCACCAACGTGAACCTCAGCGCCGCGCGGTCGACTGGTTCAGGGCCACGGCGGCCTGGATGAGCGCCTTCAGCGCCTTCTCGTTCACCTTGTCGCCTTCGCGAAAATCAATCGCGCGTCGGGTGTTGCCTTCCAGGCTGGAATTGAAGAGGCCCGCGGGGTCCGGCACGGAGGCGCCCTTGGCAAACGTCATCTTCACGGTCTGCTTGTAGGTCTCGCCGGTGCAGAGGATGCCGTCGTGCGACCAGACCGGCACGCTCCACTTCCATTCTTCTACCACCTCGGGGTCGGCCGCCAGGATCAGCGCGCGCAGCTTGGCGAGCATCTCGCCGCGCCAGTCATCCAGCGCTGCGATTTTCGCGTCGATCAATGCCGATGCAGGTGCCGCGTTCTCCGGTGCGCTCTTCTTCATGGGGTCTGCCTCCTGGTGGGATCAGCAGACCATTCTGGCAGGAATGCAGAGCGGTCGCCAATCGAAGGGCTCTGGCGTGCACAGTGCAAGCCCAACGTTCACACGCTGGGCTTGGTGTTGAGGCTTAGAGCCGCTAACAAAACTGCCCTGGCGCCGTTGCGCCTCCCGCAGTGACGAACATTCGGTACTACTTGTACTGTCTGCGTCGGCGCGCCTAGCCAGGACGGTTTTGTTAGCGGCTCTTAGGGGGCTTGCTACTGGTGCGTGAGCGTCAGCGCGTAGAACTTGACCACCGTGCCTGGCGTCGTCAGCGGTGTGCCTGACACCGCAGTCTGGTCATAGTTGCCGGCCTTGAAGTAGAAGCTCTCGCCCACGAAGCTGGAATCCATCGTGAAGGTCTTGACCGCACCGTTGGCCGTGACGGTGATCGTGCTGCCGGTCAGGCTCAGCTCGTAGTCGAAGGTGCTGGCCACTGGCACGTTGGTGATCGGATAGATGTTCGCGCTGCCGCCCTGGTTGGTGTTCTCAAGCAAGAGCTGCACGCCCCCGGTGGAGGTCACTTGCAGCTCGCACAGAGGCTTGCTGGGGCCGGTGCCCTGGAAGATCTGGCCAATGGTCGTGTGGTCGGGCACTTGCGTAACCGCCACCGTGGCGTTCAGCTTGTTGGTGCCGGTGGTGGCCCAGATGGTGTTCTCGCGCAGTTCCACGCGCGGATGCAATGAGCCCGAAGTCGTCCAGCCCTGCGTCGGGTCCATCATGACCATCGCGCCGTCGGTGCTGTCCGTATAGAAGTAGGTGGGGTTGGTGTAGCCGGCAGCGAGCTTGGTGCCCGTCACCGTATCAACCTTGCCCGAAGAGCCGGTGGGCAACTGCAGCGTAAATGGCGCCAGGTTGAAGTTCGACCCCGGCGGGTTGCTGGTGCTGAGCGCCTGGAGTGCCGCGCTGGCGATCTTCTGCACGCTTTGGCCTTGTACCGACAGCGGGCTGCCGTCGCCACCGCCGCCACATGCCGAGAGCGCGCCGCTTGCCAGGGCTGCTGTCAGGCAAATCATGATCCGATGCTTCATCTCGTCTCCTCTTGCTCTTGTTTGCTGCTGGTTGAAAAACCGTCAGATGCTGGCGAGCTGCCGTTGCCAGCGAGGCTACGAGAGGAAACGTTTTCCTGCAACAGGTAATTTTTTTCGTAGATTGAGCAGGCTGGAAGGTATCAGATCACCCTGTCCTAGGTCGCTTATCACAGAAAATCAACGAGGAAATTGGCTTTTTCTGTGGGCGTTGTCCTCGCTCTGTACGCACGGTAGGTGAAGCGCACTTTGAGGGTAACGTTTTCTTTGGCGGAGATGACAACGTTTGCGGAAAGACGACAGCTAGCTTGGCGTCACTTTGATTTATCTAAATCTTAGAAGCGCCTTTCTATTTGATTTGCGGCTAAGCGAAAGAAAATAGGCTGAAAAATATGAATAAATGAAGCGGCTAATATAAAACGGCATGATTCAAATAAACTTGAGGCTTTTTGTGTAATTCCCCACTTGAGTAGGGTGCAAGGCCATTTCAGCCAGAACCCAAGCGGCATGCGGGTGTGCGGCCTGATGCTTGCATGTGGTGATGCGATGTTGCAATGCCATATTTTCTGCTGTGGCAGTCATCGATTGGTCATCTTTCGAATCCAATAATTGCGCCTCCGAAGTCGGTAACGCATAAGGATGCCCCCCACTTTTGAAGGGGGTGGCGATTGGACCGAGAGAATTTCAAATGACGATTCGTCACCGTATTACTTTGCTGATTGTGCTGATGTTTGTCGCCCTGGCGGCCATTGGCGGTTATGCGGTCTACCAGACCCGCAGCAGCGCGTCGGAGGTCAAGCAGGTGACCGAAGGCGTGGTGCCGAGCGCGCTGGCGTCGGCCGATCTGGTGTCGCTGGTGAAGGATGTACAGCTGGCGACGATGGCGCTGGTGTATGCGCCCGACGACAACATCGTCGCGCAAGCGAAAGACGACCTGAAGACCAAGGAAGCCGCGCTGCGTGCCGCGCTGGAAGTGCAGGCCAAGCGCGCCAACAGCCATGCTCAGGAAGGGTTGGTCACGCAGGCCAAGGAAACCGTCGACAGCTACTTCGAGGCCATCCAGCAGACCACCGACATGAAGGTGCAAGGCAAGAACGAGCTTGCGCAGGCCTTCCTGTTTGCCAACGTGGCCAGCTATCGCGATGTACTGGAGAAGATTGTCGAGACGCTGCGCGTCGAGAAGAACCGCGAGAAGGACGACGCCATTGCCGGCCTGAACGGCAAGCTCGCCAGCACGGCCACCACCATCGGCGTGGTAAGCGGCGTGGCTATCGTGCTGCTGACGGCCATCGGCATGCTGCTGTATCGCCAGATCACCCGCCCGCTGACGCGCATGCAGGCCGAGATGAGCGAGATCGCCACCAGTCAGGACTTCACGCGCCGTGTGCCAGTGGTGCGCATGGACGAGATCGGTCACTCGGTGGTGGCGTTCAACCAGATGATCGAGAAGATCCAGGAGAACCAGGCGCTGCTCAAGCAGAAGACGGCCGACATCCAGGCGATGCTGCAGAACATGCAGCAGGGCATCCTGACCGTGGTCGATGCCGGCGTGGTGCACGAGGAGTATTCGATCTACCTGGAATCGATTTTCGAGACGCAGGAGATTGCTGGCCGCAAGCTGATGGACCTGATCTTTGCCGATACCAACCTGGGCGCCGATGCGCTGTCACAGGTGGACGCGGCGGTGGACGCGTGCCTGGGGCAGGACGTCATCAACTTTGCGTTTAACCAGCATCTGTTGGCAAGCGAGGTGGAGAAGCGCATGCCGGATGGCCGCGTGAAGACGCTGGACCTGTCGTGGTCGGCCATCACCGATGAGAGCGACACCATCCTGCGCCTGATGCTGTGTGTGCGCGACGTGACCGAACTGCGCAAGCTGGCTGCAGAGGCCAGCGAGCAGCGCCGCAATCTGGAGATGATTGGCGAGATCCTGGCGGTGAGTCAGGAGAAGTTCCAGCACTTCATCGACAGCTCCACCAGCTTCGTGCACGAGAACGAACGCATCATCCGCCAGTACTCGCAGGCGGACAGCGCGGCCATTGCGGCACTGTTTCGCAACATGCACACCATCAAGGGCAATGCGCGCACGTACAACCTGCAGCACCTGACCAACGTGGTGCACGAGACCGAGCAGACCTACCACGCCCTGCGCGAGCCTGGCAGCGAGCACACATGGGACCAGGACTGGCTGATGCAGGAGCTGACCCGCGTGCGTGAGGCCATCGAGAACTACGCGCGCATCAACGAAAGCAAGCTGGGCCGCAAGGGCGGTGCAGTCCAGGGCGGTGCGGTGCAGGTGGTGCCGGACGCCATGTCGCGTATTCAGGAAAGCCTGCGCCTGCTGGAATCGGCCAACCCGGGCAGCCTGTACGAACTGGTGTCGATGCGTGATTCTGTTTATCACCTGCTGCGCCTGCTGGGCAGCGAAACGGTGGATGAAGTGTTGTCGGGCGTGCTGCAGTCGCTGCCGTCGCTGGCGCGCGAGTTGGGCAAGGAACCGGCCGCCGTGCGCATCGACGACAACGGCTATCGCGTGCGCACGGAAGCCGGCGGCATTCTGCAGAACGTGTTCACGCACCTGCTGCGCAACTCCATTGACCACGGCATCGAAACGCCCGACGTGCGCACTGCGCTTGGCAAGTCGGCCGCCGGCACGATCGACCTCGAAGTCGGTGTCGACCAGGGCATGTTGCAGATCACGCTGTGTGACGACGGCCGTGGCTTGGCACTGGACCGCATCCGCAACATTGCCGTGGAGCGTGGCTGGATTGGCGCCGAAGAGCGCCCGAGCGATGAGGACATCGCGCAGTTCATCTTCCGCCCCGGCTTCTCGACCGCCGAGACGGTGACGGAAATCTCCGGCCGCGGCGTTGGCATGGATGCCGTGCTGGAGTTCCTCAAGCGCGAGCAGGGCCGCATCGAGCTGCGCTTTACCGATGACCACAAGGGCGCAGCGTTCCGCCAGTTCCAGACGGTGGTCTGCCTGCCCGAGCGCTTTGCGGTGGACAGCGTGAATGCGGCACTCGGCGGCCAGCCGGATGTGCATCTGGATATGGATAAGGAAGCGTCGTGATGGGATCGATTGTTCTGGCCGCGCTGGCCGGCGGATTGGTGCTGGGTGTGCTGGCGTGGATGGCACAGCAACGCCGGGTCAACGCGGTGGCACGCATGCTGGGGGACGCTGAGCACCGCATCGCCGCACTGTCGCGTGATTTGGCGAAGCAAACCGCACAGGTGGAAGCCGGCACGCGCGAAGTGCAGACGCTGGAAGCCACCATCGCGCAGATGCAGAGCGCGGCATCCGATCAGGCAGAGCTTGTTGAGCAGTTGCGCACCGAGCTGCAGTCGGCCGCGGAGGCCAAAGAGCAATGGGCCAGCCGCGCCCGGCAGATTACCGACGAAGCTGCGCGCCTGCGTGGCCTGGCGCTGACCTTCGAGCGCTGGCATGAGCAGATGATCTCGCTCATGGAACAGAACCACGACATGCACGCCAAGAACCAGGAGCTGCAGTCGATCGTGCGCCATGTGGTGATCGTCTCGCTCAATGCCTCCATTGAGGCGGCGCGTGCGGGTACGGCGGGGCGTGGCTTTGCCGTGGTCGCCAGCGAAGTGCGCTCGCTCGCAGCGCGCTCGGAAGAGTTGTCCAAGAGCTACCGCAACAGCCTGCATCTCAATGATCTGACCACCACTGCCACGTTCCAGGACATTCAGGCAGGCGGGAAGATGATCACCGCGTCGTTGTCGAGCGTCGAGGCGCTGGCCAACCAGTTTCAAACGCAGCTTCACTAGGCAGGTATGACGTGATCAGCAGTAACGCGCAAGACAGCTTCGATCGCATCTTCCGCAAGGCCGCGCGCTCCAGGCTCGCGCTGCATGCGGAAGACACCTGCGATGTGGCCACCGCAGCCCAGGGCGATGCGGGCGACACCATAGGCGGCGAGCAGGCCATGATCCTGACCATCTCGTCCATCGCATTTCGCCTGTTGCTGGTGCTGCGCTTTGATGAGGGCGAGGCGACGCGTGCGTACTTCACCGGAGAAGGCGTGGGCCGTTCGTTTGAAGAAGCGCGGCTGGAGATCGGCAACCTGTGCTGCGGGGCGGTGAACCAGGAACTGCTGCAGGTGTTTCCGGACCTTGGCATGTCGACGCCCTATGTGGTGAGCGCGCGCTGCCTGCCATATCTGGATGCGCTCAAGCCAGGGTACATGGCCGCCTATACGGTCACGATCAATGACGCCGTGCGGGTAGCCGCAACGGTGTGTGTATGCACCCATGCGCCGCTGGACTTCGTGGCCGATGTACGTGACGAGGTCGAGTCTGGTGGTGAGTTGGAATTGTTTTGATTCAGATTGAGAACGAGGAAAAACCCATGAGCAAGATTCTGGTGGTCGACGATTCGAGCACGGTGCGCGACGAGGTGGCCGGCTTCCTGAAGAAGAACGGGCTGGCAGTGGATACCGCCGTGGACGGCAAGGACGGCCTGGCAAAGATCAAGGCCAACCCTGGCCTCAAGCTGGTCATCAGCGACGTGAACATGCCCAACATGGACGGCCTGACCATGGTCGAGAAGGTGCGCGGCGAGCTGGGCAACAAGACGGTCAACGTCATCATGCTCACCACGGAAAGCAGCCCGGCCATGAAGGACCGCGGCAAGGCGGCCGGTGTGAAGGGCTGGATCGTCAAACCCTTCAAGGGCGACGCTGTGCTGGAGACGTTCAAGAAGTTGGCAAGCTGAGCCAATCCGGTGTGCGCGATGGGGCGGATGAGGGTGTGCCCGTCGTCATGCATTTGGTGGTGACATAAATTTGTCACATATGTGATTGAAGCAAGGTCGCATTGCGCGCAGCTTACCCGTGCGCCGAGAATGCCCGCATTGAAACTTTGGAGGGGCAAGGATGCAGGCCTGGTCGATTCAGCAGTTTCGCGGCTGCTCGGTGCATGTGCTCGCTGTGCTGGGGCGCGGTGCCGGCTTCCAGTACGCCTACACCGGGTTCGTCTGCGCGCCGAAGGGCGACGAGAGTCTGGCCTATCCGCAACTCCAGCGCTTTCACCACACCGCTGCCGATTTCGATTCGGCCGACGACGCCATCTCTGCCGGCATGCAGCAAGGGCAATCCATCGTGGAGCAGTGGTTTGCCTCCAGTGCCGATCCAGGCCGAATGCCCGCCTGACGATTTTCGGCGTTAGGCTGGGCGTACCTTCCCACCAAAGTCACCCAGGGGCCAGATGCCATGACTGCATTGGCCGATGCAGTGCTCGTGCTGCACGCGTTGCTCGTCCTGTTCATCGTGGGCGGGCTGGTCGCTGTCTGGGTGGGTGCAGCGCGCAAACGCAGTTGGGCGCGCAATCGCGTGTTCCGCTTTGTGCATCTCACGGCCATCAGCATCGTTGCCGGGCTGGCGGTGCTGGATGTGCCATGTCCGCTCACAGTGCTGGAGGATCGGCTGCGCACCGGATCAGCCGGCTCCAGCGGTTTCATCCAGCGCTGGGTGAGCGCGCTGCTTTACTACGATCTGCCACTGTGGGTGTTTGCCCTGAGCTATGTCGCGTTTCTGCTGGCAGTGGTGCTCACATGGTGGCGTATTCCGCCACACCCCAAGGCGCCGGGCCCCTCGGGGTGATGGCGTCAACGCGCAGGCTGCGTCGGCTTGCGTTCCGCCAGCAGCTTCTGGATGGCCGCTTCCGTTTCGGCATAACGCCCTTCGCCAAAGTGCTGATAGACGATGCGGCCATCGGCGTCGATCAGGTACTCGGCGGGCCAGTACTGGTTGTTGAAGGCCGTCCATGTGGCATAGCTGTTGTCCTGCGCCACCGGATAGCGGATGTCGAAGCGCTTGAGCGCGGCCTGCACATTCGCGGTCGACTTCTCGAACGGGTACTCGGGCGTGTGTACGCCCACCACAACGAGCCCTTGATCCTTGTACTTCTCGTGCAGCTGCTTTACGTACGGCAGCGTGTTGATGCAGTTGATGCACGAGTACGTCCAGAAATCGACCAGCACCACCTTGCCGCGCAGGTTGCTCATGGTGAGCGGTGGGGAATTCAGCCATTGGTCAATGCCGGTGAACTCAGGGGCAGCAGTGCCGCTGGCCGCAGGTGCGCTGAAGGGGCTGTAGGCGCGTGCGCCGGTGGCAGCAAAGTAGGCCGCGCCAATGGCAATCGCCACCAGGGCGGCGCGTAAGTAGGTGCGCATGATCTCTAGCCTGTGAAAGGTTGGGAGCGGTAGCCAGCCCGATCGCACCGGGCTGGCGGTGGATGGCGTCAGACCAGATTCAGTTCGACATGGATGTTGCCGCGCGTGGCCTTCGAATACGGGCAGAGCTGGTGTGCGGCTTCCACCACGGCTTGCGCAACCTCGCGGTCCAGACCCGGCAGGCTGACGTTCAGGCGGGCCTGCAGGAAGTACGCATCGTCGGTGGTGCCCAGGTCCACTTCGGTATCCAGTGCCAGGTCTGCCGGCAGCTTGATCTTCATCTGGCTGGCCGCGTGGCCCATCGCACCAATGAAGCAGGCCGACCAACCTGCTGCAAACAGTTGCTCCGGGTTCGTGCCGCGGCCGCTGCTGCCCGGGGGCGAGAGCTTCAGATTCAGGCGGTCGTCATTGCTCTGCGCCTGGCCGTCGCGGCCACCGGTGACGTGGACGTTGGCGGTGTACAGCACGTTCTCGATGCGGGTCATGATCGTGTTCCTTGGAGAGAGGGTTTGCATTGGGATTGCGCGGCCGGAGATCGCTTTGCTTACGTTCGGCGCCGGGCCACGAGACGCATTTAAGACGGCGGACGTATCACGCACGTAGCGCCCAGCCCCCCTTTCTGTCAGGGCACGTATCGCGGTGGGCGGCAGATACAAACGCATACAAAGCGCCCCGTGAAGTGGCGGGGCGTTGGCATGGGTAAGGTGGGCAGGTGAGGCGTTTTGCGCCTCGGACCATCCGGCCGAACCACCCGGTATTTAGCCGTGTCGGCCGCAAAGAATCGGCTTCAAAGTTGGCGATTCCTTGATACGCTGGAACGGATTGGGCTCACGGGGCAACGGGTGAAGGAGTCGTCATGCAAGAGCTTGCCTTTCGCACCCTGCTGTATCGCTACTTCTTCTTTGGCTGGCTGTTCAAGGATGCCAGCCACGGCAACCTGTTCGAGCGTTCGGCTGCGTGGCGTTTCAACAAGGCACATGCGCACTGGCTGCTGGCCTATATGCGCCGCTGGCTCTGGTGTGGACTACTTTGTTATGCCCTGGGCGGTTTGGTTGAGCTGGGGCTCAAGACGCCCGGCTTGTCGGCGGTGTTCTACGTACCGAGTGCGCTCAGCGTGCCGATCAACATGGTGATCGGGGTGTTGTGGATCGGCCTGAAGGCGCTGCCGGGGCCTGTGCACGAACGATAGTCCGCACGCGGCTAGACCGTTGCAACGAGCAATTCCTCGGCGTTGTTCGGCGGGCGAAAACCATCGGTCCGGTTGGCAAAGTAGCGTTCGGTCAGCGCGGCTGCAGAAATGTGCTCCGCCTTGCTGAAACCGGCTTCACGGGCCAGAGACTGGATCTGCGGTGGCGTGAAGAAGCTGATGAAGGGCGTGCCGCTGGCCCGTGCACCTTTTTCGGCCATCTCCAGCCCGGGGCGCACGTCGGGGTCTGCCATTTCCAGCGGTAGCAGGAATGTCATCGCCAGCACTGACCCCGGCGCCAGCGTCGCCACTTCGCGCAGCGTGGCCGCATTCGCCTCTTTGGTGAGATACATGCTCACGCCCGTTGACACCGCAACGGCCGGCTTGCTCGCATCAAAGCCTGCCGCCGCAAGACCCGCCTGCCAGGACCCGCCCGCTTCGAAATCAACCGGCACAAAGCGCAGCCAATCGGGCACGCCAAAACCCAGTTCGATCAGGCGCTGGCGTTTCCATGCCTGCGGGTTGGGCTGGTCCACTTCAAACACCTTGAGGTGCGATGCAACATCCGGCCGGCGTTGCGCAAAGCTGTCGAGCCCCGCACCCAGGATGACGTACTGGCTCAGCCCCCGCGCAGCCTGCTCGACGACCAGGTCTTCAATAAAGCGCGCCCGCGCCACGATGGAGGCGCGAAAAGGGCGTGTGAACTCCGGATGCATGTCGCCGCGCTGCTGCCAGCCGGGCTCGGGGGCGAGCAGTTGCACGCCGACGTTGTCTTCCAGCACATGCGGCGGCGCGTCGACTTCAAGATGCAAGGCGCGCCACAGGGTGACGCGTGCTGCGGTACTGTCCGGTGCCAGATCCTGCATGTTGCTTGTGCTCATGCATGCCTCCGCGTAGGTGGATCAGGTGACCGGCTGAAACTCAGGGAACACGGCAGCGGCCTGCACGGGCTGTTTGGTCATGCAGACCTCGAACAGGCGGCTGCCCAACCAACTCCCCAGCCAAGCCTGCAGCGCCGGCATGGGCTGCGCTGCAAACCAATCCGGCTCCACCGCCGCAAACTGGCGCACGAACGGAAAGATCGCCAAGTCTGTCGCGCACGGTGTTGCGCCGCCAAGATACCGCTGCGCTTGTAACCGGGCTTCCAGCGGGGTCAGCAGTGTGGCCACGGCCTGCGCACGCACGGCCTCGCGCGGTTGCCCATCTTCCGGGTAGCGGTCGGGATACTTGTAGCGGTCGAGCAGGCGTTTGAAGTCGCCATCGTTGGTGCGCAGCAGCGTCAGGTTGTCGCCAGTCTGGGCACGGCTCCACCAGCCTTCGAGGTCGGGCGATTCGAGCGCCCAGCGCATGATGTCCAGGCTCTCTTCCAGCACGCTGCCATCGGGCAGATGCAGCACCGGCACCGTCCCCTTGGGCGACAGCGCAAGCAGCGCGGCGGGCTTGTCGCGCATGACGATTTCAAAGGTCTGGAAGCGCCGGTTGGCCTGCAGCATCGCCAAGCGTGCGCGCATGGCATACGGGCAGCGGCGGTAGCTGTAAAGCAGGGGCAGGGTGGTGTCGGTGGACATGGGGTGAGGCAAAAAACGTTGGCGCTGAGCGCGTTAGGGTAACGGGTTTGCTGTGACCAGCAAGTCTTACGCCGCCAGGCGCGAGCGCCCACCACGCCGCACGGACTGCGGCGGCTGCCCGAACACACGGATGAACGCGCGCCGCATGCGTTCCGGATCAGCAAAGCCGACGGCGCGGGCTACCTGTTCCAGGGATTCGTCACCAGATTCCACGCGTGGGCGGGCGGCTTCTGCGCGCAGCTTTTCGACCGCCTTGGCGGGCGTCTGGCCGGTCTCGGCCGCGAAGGCGCGATCAAACTGCCGGCGGCTCAGATGCGCCACTTCCGCCAGGCGATCCACATCGAGCGCCTCGTGCAGGTGCTCGCGCGCATAGCTCAACGCACGCGCAATGCGACTCGATGCCGGGTCCAGCTCCAGCAGCGCCGAAAACTGCGACTGCCCGCCCGGCCGCCGGTGATACACCACCAGCTCACGTGCCACCGCGCGGGAGACTTCAACGCCTAGGTCTTCTTCGATGAGCGCGAGTGCCAGGTCAATGCCAGACGAGATGCCGGCCGACGTCCACACCGGGCCGTCGTGGATGAAGATGTGATCGCTTTGCACCTGAACGTGCGGATAGCGCCGCTGCAATTGCGCGGCCACACGCCAGTGTGTGGTGGCGCGGCGGCCGTCCAGCAACCCAGCGGCGGCCAGCGCAAACGCGCCGGAGCACACGCTCGTCACGCGTCGTGAATGCTGCGCGGCTTCCTGCACGAACGCGATCAGCGCGGCAGAAAACGTGTCCTCACGTGGGCCGTTGCCGCCCGAAATGATGAGCGTGTCGAAGGCCGGGTCGTCCAGCTTATGCGTCTGCATGACGAGGCCGGGCGCGCTCTGCACCTGCGCGCCGTCTTCGGACAGCACGTCGATACGGTAGGCCGGTTGTGGCGCCAGGCGGTTGGCCACATCAAAGGCGGTCAGCGGGCCTGTGAAATCCAGCAGGCTGCAGCCCGGAAACACCAGAAAACCGATTCTGCGCATGATGTCTTGAAATGAGGGAATAACGTCATTTAGGCCTGATCTTCCTCCGCCAGACTGCGTCTGTCAAATGCACTGCTGGAGCGTCGATCATGACTACCGTCGCACTTTCGCCCGCTGGTTCCGCCCCCGTTTCACGCCATCACCGCTGGAAGGTGCTGGGCGTGGGCGTGGCCGCCAATGCCAGCTTTTCTGCCGCGTTTTCAGGCATCCCGACCACGGCGGTGTTCATCCGCTCGGCCTACCACCTGGGCAATGCCGAGCTGGGCATCGCGCTTGGGCTGCTGGGGCTGGGTATTGCCATCAGCGAGCTGCCGTGGGGCCTGCTGACCGACCGCTGGGGCGACCGTGCCGTGCTGCTGGCGGGTCTCGGGCTGACGGGGCTGGCCTTGCTGGTGATGGCGTGTTTCGTGGCCCCCATGCATGGCAGCGTGCCGCCGCTGACGTGGCTGGCGGCCGGCATGCTGAGCGTCGGCCTGCTGGGCGGCAGCGTGAATGGGTCCAGCGGCCGCGCGGTCATGGGTTGGTTTCGAGAGGGCGAACGCGGTCTCGCCATGAGCATCCGCCAGACTGCCGTGCCGCTGGGTGGTGGCATTGGTGCGCTGGTGTTGCCGAGCTTGGCCGCCCACGCTGGGTTTGCCGTGGTGTACGGCGTGCTGGCTGCGGCCTGTGCATTGACGGCGGTGCTGACGTGGCTGTGGGTGCGCGAGGCACCGGACATCGTCACCACCACCGCCAAGACCGCCGCCACCGGCACCGGACGTGGCCCGCTCGGCGACCCGATGCTCTGGCGCATGGCGCTGGCCATTGGCCTCCTCTGCGTGCCGCAAGGGGCGGTTGTTGCTTTCGCCACGGTGTTCCTGCGGGATTTTGCGCACGCCAACGTGCTGACGCTCAGCCTGACGATGGCAGCGGTGCAGGGTGGTGCGGCAGTCATGCGCGTGTGGAGCGGCCGCTGGACGGATCGCCATGGCAATCGCCGTGCTTACCTGCTGGCGTGCGCCCGGCTGAGTGTGGTGTTGTTCGTCGTGCTGGCCGGTGTGGCATGGGCCACGACTGCGGTGCCGATCGATCTGTCGATCATGCGTGTGGCATTGGTGGCGGCCATCGTAGTTGCCGGCATCAGTGTGTCGGCGTGGCATGGTGTGGGCTTTACCGAGATGGCGACGATGGCCGGTGTGCAGCGCGCCGGCACGGCATTGGGCCTGGGCAATACCGGCGCCTTTACCGCGCTCGGGGTGACGTCGCTGTGCCTGCCGCATGTGCTGGCGTGGTCGTCGTGGCCAGTGGTGTGGCTGGTGACGGCGGGCAGTGCGCTGATGGCGTTGCGGGTGCTGCCGGCGGTACAGAAGTAGGCACTGGCCCGACGACAGTCCCCTTCGTTTCTTCCTATAGTGAGCCGCAGGTCGCCCTGGCCTGGATATGGCGGCCGCCGCACAACGAGACGAGGGGGCCACCATGGCAGGCTTGAGCGTTATCCAGCACGTGGTCGTGCTGATGTTGGAAAACCGGTCATTCGACAACCTGTTCGGCACGCTCTACCCCAAGAGCGCCGAGTTTGACGGGCTCTCCGGCACCGAGACCAACCCCGACGGCAGCGGGGAGCCCATCCGCGTGTGGACCACGCCGGCGCCCCCCAACGTAATGACGCTGCCCAGCCCCGACCCGGGCGAGCTGTTCACCGACATTAACCAGCAACTCTTTGGCGCGCAGACCCCGCTGGGGCAGACGCCCGCCATGCAGGGTTTCACCACCAACTACGCCAAGAACGGCGGTGACCCGCGCAACATCATGCATTTCTTCACGTCGGACCAGGTGCCGGCGCTGTCCACGCTGGCACGCAACTACGCCGTGAGCGATGCGTGGTTTGCCTCCGCACCGTGCCAGACGTGGCCCAACCGCTTCTTCGTGCACACCGGCACGGCGCACGGTTATCCGAACAACTCGCCGGTGCACTTTCCGTATCTGATGCCGACGTTGTTCAACGCGCTTGACGGTGTAGTGCCGGACGACTGGCGTGTCTACTACCACGACTTTGCGCAGTCGCTCACGCTCACGCGGCTGTGGATGCATCTGGACCACTTCCACCTGTTCGACGATTTTCTGGACGATGCCGCCAACGGCAACTTGCCCTCGTACAGCTTTATCGAGCCGCGCTACTTTGCTGATCTCGACTGGCCCAATGACATGCACCCGCCGCACGATATCGGCTATGGCGATGCGCTGGTCGCCCAGGTGTACAACGCGCTGCGCACCTCGCCGCAGTGGCACCAGACCCTGCTGATCGTCACCTTTGACGAACATGGCGGCTGCTACGACCACGTGCCGCCACCGTCGGCCGTGCCGCCCAGCCCGCCGCAGCCGGGGCAGCTCTTTGCGTTTGACCGGCTGGGTGTGCGTGTGCCGGCGGTGGTGGTATCGCCGTGGATTCCCAAGGGCACGATCTTTCGCTCGACGGTGGCGCAGCCATACGACCACACCGCCATCATCAAGACGCTGCGCAACCGCTACAACATCCAGACACCGCTCACCGCACGCGATGCCAGTGCGCCGGATCTCGCCCAGGTGCTGGCGCTGGCCGCACCCGATGACAACCGGGACCCCGTCGTCGCCCGCACCATGGTTGCCGACCCGGCCGGCCTGCAGGCCGCGCGCAACGCACCGCTCAACGATTTCCAATGGGCCATGCACGAATCAGCGGCGATGCTGGCGCCGCTGGGCACGGGCATCAGCATTGATGACCACGTGCGCAATCTGTCGACCGATCAGCAACCGCCGGTGCCGGCGGCGCAGAACGCGCAGCAGGCGGCGCAGCACATCAAGGACGTGCTAGCGTCGATGGATTTGCCGTACGCCGGGCAGTAAGGTTGGCTTCATATTTTTGGAAAATCCCCGGGCATAATCGCCACGCCGATTTATGAATAAAAAAGGGGAGTATCGTGGCGACGATTCAGATTTCTGGTTTTCCGGCACTGGTTTGGGCGGCTGGATTTGTAGCTGTGGCAACCGTGCCGGTCTGGTTTGGCGCGCAAGCTGTTGGCGCGGATCGGGCGACGCTGCCGCGCTCCGCGGTGGCGTTGGTGCTTGCCCTGGCGGTGTGCTACCTGTCTTTGGCTGTCACTGGACCTGCCGCGTTTGTTATCGCGCCTCTCCTTTGCATGGCGGTTTTTAAATACATTCTGGATAGCTCGTTCCTGGGGGCGTTTCTCTTGTTGGTGGTTTCCGCCACAGGGCTATGGCTTGCAGGCAAGCTCTTTATGTCAGGTGTGACGTTGTCGGCTTGATCTTGCCTGCCGTATCGTGCTGATCCGTCCCTTCCGCCTTGGTGACGAACCCGCCCTGCACGCGGTCTTCCATTCCGCCGTGCATGAGATCGCTGCCGGACGCTACAGCCCGGTGCAGCTCGAAGCCTGGGCGCCCACTGACTACGACACCGTGCAGTGGGCCGAGCGCATCCGCCGTATCGAGCCCTTTGTGGCCGAGATCGATGGGCAGTCCGTGGGCTACGCCGATCTACAGGTGAACGGCTACATCGACCACTTCTTCGTGGCAGCTGCGCACGCACGGCAGGGTGTGGGGCAGCGTTTGATGAATCACATTCTTAGTCTGGCCGCGCAGCGTCGCCTGCCGCGCGTGCAGGCCCAGGTGAGTTTGTGTGCCGAAGCGTTTTTTGCCCGCAACGGGTTTGCGGTGATGGCACGCCAGACCGTCATGGTGTGCGGCGTGCCGCTGGACAATGCGTTGATGGTCCGGATGCAGTTCTGATTCACAGTTTCTTCACATTGGGCGACGCAAAGCTTTGCGTCGCATTGATGTTGTGACCGCGTCTTTCAGTGATTAAAGATCACTGATTATCTGTCGTTAGCTTGGTTGAAGTCGGTGCGGCTCAAGGCACCCCACAAAAGCAATCTCCCCAAGCAATCGACGGTAGATATGAAGACGCTCTCCATCAAAGCACGGCTGGCATTGGTGCTGTTTGTTCTGGCTGTATTCCTGGCGGGCGTCGGTGCGCTCGGTTTGTACGGCAACCTGCGCTCCAATGCAGCGCTCAAGGAAACCTATGGCAATCAGCTCGCATCGGCGCGGGCCGTGAGCCAGGCCATTGCGCGTGTGGGGCAGGCGCGTACCGCCCTGGATCGTGCCATCTATGAAACAGACGACGCCAAGATTGCACCGCTGGTGAGCGCCGCCGAGGATCGCTTCAAGGAGGGCCTGGCTGCCTGGAAGGCCTACAACGATCTGCCGTTCGCCACGGCTGAAGAAGAGCGCACCGCCGGCGAGGCGAAGGTTGCGCTCGAGGCGTTCATGAAGCAAGGCATGGAGCCGACGTTCGAGGCCTTCAAGCGTCATGATCTGGAAGCCGCCAAGCCGCTGGTGCTGGACAAGCTCTTTGCGCTCTCCACACCGTACCTGACCAAGCTGGAACGCCTCGATGCCATCCAGACCGAGGTCTCGGCTGCGGCGTACAAGGATGCGCAGTCTTTCTTCACCCAGTTGGTGTGGGAATTCCTGATCGTGATCGGGCTGGGTGTGGCGCTGGCGATCGGCTGCTATGTCGTGCTCTCGCGTGCCATCTCGCGCCCGCTGGAAGAGATGCTGGTGCACTTCCGCGAGATCGCCGCCGGCAATTTGACGACCGAGGTGCGCATCCACTCGCGTGACGAGATGGGTGTGCTGATGGAAGGCCTGCAGCAGATGCAGGCCAAGCTGAAGGAAACCGTGGTCACGGTGCGCCGTGGCAGCGAGTCGATTGCTTCGGCCACGCAGCAGATTGCCGCCGGCAACACGAACCTGTCGCAACGTACGGAAGAGCAGGCCAGCTCGCTGGAAGAAACCGCTTCCAGCATGGAAGAGCTGACCAGCATCGTGAAGCAGAATGCCGACAACGCCCGTCAGGCCAGCACGCTGGCGGTGAGCGCCTCCGAGATCGCCGTTCAGGGCGGTGCGGTGGTGCAGGACGTGGTGGCAACGATGGGCGAGATCAGCGAATCGTCGCGCAAGATCACCGACATCATCGCGGTGATCGAGGGCATCGCGTTCCAGACCAACATCCTGGCGCTGAATGCTGCAGTGGAAGCTGCGCGTGCGGGTGAACAAGGCCGCGGCTTTGCCGTGGTGGCCGGTGAAGTTCGCACGCTGGCACAGCGCAGCGCGGGTGCTGCCAAGGAAATCAAATCGCTGATCGAGGATTCCGCCACGCGTGTGGATTCGGGTTCGAACCTGGTGGCGCGTGCCGGCAAGACGATGGAAGAGATCGTCGTGGCAGTGAAGCGCGTGACCGACATCATGGGCGAGATCAGCGCGGGCTCGGCCGAGCAGAGCAGCGGTATCGAGCAGATCAACGAAGCCGTTACGCAGATGGACGACGTGACGCAGCAGAACGCCGCATTGGTTGAGCAGGCTGCCGCTGCCGCACAGGCGCTGGAAGAGCAGGCAGACGAGCTGCGCCGCGCTGTGGCGGTGTTTCGCGTGGCGATGTAACGCACCCTTTCCCAATGGTTTGCCCCGGCAGCAATCTGGCTGCTGCGGCGCTACACTGCGGGGTCGACCTTCGGGTCGGCCCCGCTTTTTTATGCGGTGCACTCATAACGATTATTCGGAGGTGTCATGCGTTTCCAGTGTCGTCGTGTTTCTGTTCGCGCTCTTGTGTCTGCTGCCGTACTGGCATGCAGCGCTGGGGCGATCGCTCAGACCATCCCCGCCAGCAAGCCCGCGCCCACCACGCTCACGCCCGAGCAGCAGCGCTACCACGACATCTACAAAGAGCTGGTCGAAATCAACACGACGCATTCGGCGGGTGACACCACCCAGGCCGCACGTGCCATGGAAAAGCGCCTGGCCGACGCGGGCTTTGCCGCTTCCGACATGCAAGTGATCGAGCCCTTCCCGAAGAAGGGCAACCTGGTGCTGCGCTACAAGGGCACCGGTGCGAAGCAGCCGATCCTGCTGCTGGCCCACATCGACGTGGTGGAAGCCAAGCGTGAGGATTGGAAGACCGATCCGTTCAAGCTGCAAGAGACCGATGGCTACTTCACCGCACGCGGTTCGATTGACGACAAGGCGATGGCGTCGGCGTTTGTCTCCGTGCTGGGGCAGCTCAAGCAGGAGGGCTTCAAGCCCTCGCGCGACATCATCCTGGCGCTGACCACCGACGAGGAACGTGGCGATGTGCCGAGCAACGGCGCGTACTGGATCGTCAACAACAAGCCCGAACTGGTGAAGGCCGAATTCGGTATCAACGAAGGCGGTGGCGGTGAATTGCGCGGCGGCAAGCCGGTGCTCCACCGCATTCAGGTGGCCGAGAAGATGTACACCACCTACGAGCTTGAAGTGCGTGATGTGGGCGGCCACAGCTCGGTGCCGACCAAGACGAACCCGGTGTATGCGCTGTCGGCGGCGCTGGACCGGCTGGGCGCGTATCAGTTTCCCGTGAAGCTGGCGGACGTGACGCAGACCTACTTCGCACGCAGCGCGCCGCTGGCCACGGGGCAACTGGCGGACGACATGCGCTCGGTCGGTACGGGCAAGCCGGATCAGGCGGCGATTGATCGCCTGTCGGCCATTCCGTTCTACAACGCGCAGTTGCGTACCACGTGTGTTGCCACCATGGTCAACGCTGGCCATGCGGAGAATGCGCTGCCGCAGTCGGCCAAGGCGACCGTCAACTGCCGCATCCTGCCGCATGACGATCCGGCCGACATTGATCGTCAGCTTAAACAGGTGATCGGTAACGACAAGATTGCCGTGCGCTACATCAACAAGCCGCTCGCGAGCCCGGCCTCGCCGCTCAATGGTGACTTGGTGAAGACGGTCGATGCGCTGACGCAGCAGACGTGGGGTGTGCCGGTGATTCCAGCCATGAGCACGGGGGCGACTGATAGCCGCTTCATGCGCAATGCTGGTATTCCGATGTATGGCGTGTCGGGTTTGTTTACCGAGCCGGCTGATCTGCGTACGCACGGTCTGGATGAGCGGATCGAGATTGCGCGGCTGTATGACGGGCGCGAGTTTTTGTATCGCCTCGTTAAGCAGTTGGCGGAGTGAGCGTTGGTGCCGCGCTTGTCCTGTGCAGGCGCGGCGAATTTGAATGCTTGTGGTGTATCCCTTGTTTCATCCCCTGCCGGGGCTGACTCACTTTCTTTGTCTTGCCAAAGAAAGTAAGCAAAGAAAGGCGCGCCCGATGCGGCGACCCCCTCCTTGAATTTATGTCGCAGGGAGGGAAGGGAGGCAAACTCGCTGCGCTCAGACAAGCCTCCCTTCTTTTTCCTCCCTGCAACAGAAATTCAAGGCGCCGCATAGGGCAGGTACGGCCAAACCGTCTGGGCGCATGGGCTCGGGGTATGGCCGTTTCAGTGGGCTTCTTAGATGAAGCCGCCGTCCGTCTTGAGTGTGCGGCCGGTGATCCAGCGTGCATCGTCTGAGGCGAGGAAGGCGATGGCATCTGCAATGTCCTCCGGCTCGGCCAGGCGGCCCAGCGGGGTCGATTCGCGCATGCGGTCTTTCACTTCATCGGGAATTGGCGCGGTCATGTCGGTGCGTGTGAGTGCCGGTGCCACCGCGTTGACGGTGATGTTGCGCGGCCCCAGTTCGATGGCAAAGGCGTGCGTAAGCCCGTCGACGGCTGCTTTGCTTGCGGCATACACCGCCAGCCCCGCCCGTGGCCGGTACACCAGGCTCGACGACACGTTCACGATGTGCCCGCCGCGCGCCGGCACGTGTGGCAGCACCGCCTGGGTGACGAGGATGACCGAGAAGGCGTTGGTGCGGAACTGCGCATCGAACGACGTCTGATCGATCTCCCCTACCGGCTGGCCTTCGAGGATGCCCGCGTTGTTGATGAGGATGTCGATGGGGCCAAAGGCTTCACGCACCGTGGTGACCATCGTGTTGACGGATGCCGCGTCGGCCACGTCGGCCTGCACGGCAATGGCTTCTGCACCGGTCTTGCGGATGGACGCGACTACGGCATTGGCCTCGCTGCTGTTGCTGCGATAGACCACGGCCACGCGAGCGCCATCGGCAGCCAGCCGACGTGCAACGGCTGCGCCGATGCCGCGCGAACCGCCGGTGACGATGGCCGTGCGGCCGGCCAGGCGCGGTGCGGCCGAGGATTGGGTTTGCGACATGGTGTTCTCCTGAAAGAGGGCAATGTTTCGGGAGAACAGGTTACGAACTGGCCGGCCTGCGCGCAGCCAGCACGGCAGCGACGCGGCGTTGCAGCATTGGAACGACCGGGGCCGAGGTGGACGATCAGCCTTGCTGGCGTTTGCGGTACTCCGCCACTTTGTGCCGATTGCCGCAGACCGCCATGCTGCACCACCGGCGTTTGTGCGACTTGGTGCGGTCGTAGAACCACAGCGTGCATTCCGGGTGTTCGCACACGCGCACGAGCTGGAAGTCACCTTCCGCCAGCAGGTGGGCGGCGGCTTCGGCCAGCGGGGCGAGGCGCTGTTCGACGGAATCGGTGGGGCGCAGGCGATCCACGCGCGGGGTGTCGCCATCCCATACCAGCACAGGGTGGCTGGGCGCTTGCCGCAGGAACACGTTGAGCGCATCCGCGCTTGCAGGGCGGCCGGCCTTGCGCGCCTCCACCAGCGTGCGGATCACCTCGCGCAGATGCCGCGCCACGGCTAGCAGCACGCCGGGCGGGTAGCCGCCGGCCAGCGGCTCCGTCAACCAGCCGGCTCGCACAAGCCAGTCGGAGACATCTTCGTCGGTCTGCCAGAAGTCGTGTGGCTGGCCGTCGACATTGGCGATGGTGTTGAGCATGTCGAGCACCGGATGGTCGGCGATCAGCATGGGTGCGTCAGGCGATGCGGCGGCGGGCTGGGACATGGGGTGAGTTTCGGCGTCAATGCTGCAATTGTAACCGTATATGGAAATTATTCCAGTTACATTGAGGAATGGGCCACCAGACCGGGATCGCGCGCAAAGTCAGCCGCATTACCATGTCTCCATCCAAGACCCTTGCTGGAGAAGATCATGAGCGCATGGCCTGATGCCCGCGTGCTGGCGTTGTTCAACATTGATGTGCCGATCGTGCTGGGGCCCATGGCTGGCGTGGGTGGTGTCGAGCTGGCGATTGCCGTGGCGCGTGCGGGCGGCCTGGGTTCAATCCCCTGCGCGATGCTGAGCGCAGACCAGATCCGTCAGCAGGTCGAGCAGTTTCGTGCGGCGGTACGCGGCCCGATCAACCTGAATTTCTTCTGCCACACGCCGCCGCAGCCTGATCCGGAGCGTGAGGCCAAGTGGCGTGCGCATCTGGCGCCGTACTACGCGGAGTTCGGCATTGACCTGAACACGCAGGCGCCGGCCGTCAACCGCGCACCGTTTGACGAAGCAACCTGTGCACTGGTTGAAGAGGTCAAGCCTGAAGTCGTGAGTTTCCACTTCGGCCTGCCGGCGCCCGACCTGCAGGCGCGCGTGAAGGCCACCGGCGCGAAGGTCATCGCTGCCGCCACGACGGTGGAAGAAGCGCGCTGGCTGGAAGCCCGCGGCGTGGACGCCATCATCGCCATGGGCAACGAGGCTGGCGGGCACCGCGGCATGTTCCTCACCACGTCTATCGAGTCTCAGGTCGGTACGTTTGCGCTGGTGCCACAGGTGGTGGATGCGGTGCGCGTGCCGGTGATTGCGGCGGGCGGTATTGGCGATGCACGGGGCGTGGTGGCGGCGTTCGCCCTGGGCGCATCGGCGGTACAGATCGGCACGGCTTACATGCTCTCGCCCGAAGCGAAGACGTCGGCCATCCATCGCGCCGCACTCAAGCGGGCCACGGATGCGGATACCGCCCTCACCAACGTGTTCACCGGTCGCCCGGCGCGCGGCATCGTCAACCGGTTGATGCGTGAAATTGGCCCGATGAGTACGTTTGCACCGGCCTTTCCGACGGCCGGTGGTTCGCTGGCACCGCTGCGCGCCAAGACCGAGCCGACCGGCTCGGGCGATTTCATCAACCTGTGGTCGGGCCAGGGCGCCCAACTGGCCACGGAAGACTCCGCCGAGGTCATCACACGCCGTATCGCCGCCCAGGCACTTGAGCGGCTCACCTGAGTTTTCCTGCTGTAGGAATCGCCACGCGGGCACGCCACACGGCGTGCCCGTTTTGTTTTGCATCACAGATCGGAATGCGACCAATGGGAAAATTTCATGTAACTTGAAAAATATAATTTCAATGGTTACATTGGCTGCGGTGCTGTTCCCCAAAATCTCACTAGGAGCCCTGTCATGAACGCCCCAGCCCACCCGGCCGATCTTGTTGCTGATGCCTATGCCCCCACCGCCGTCCGCCATCGCACGGCAGACGTTGGGGGTGTGCGCGTGTTCTACCGCGAGGCCGGCCCGGCCGATGCGCCCACCGTGCTGCTGTTGCATGGCTTCCCGAGTGCCTCGCACATGTTCCGAGACCTGATTCCGCAGTTGGCTGGGCGCTATCACGTGGTTGCGCCGGATCTGCCGGGCTTTGGTTTGACGCAGGCGCCGGAGGGTTTTCGCTACACCTTCGACAACCTTGCGCACGTGGTGGATGGCTTCACGCAAGCGATTGGCTTGTCGCGCTATGCGATCTACGTGTTCGACTACGGTGCGCCGACCGGCTGGCGCCTGGCGATGGCGCATCCGGAACGCATCACAGCCATCGTCACGCAAAACGGCAATGGCTATGAGGACGGCTTTAGTGAGGGCCCGTGGGCGCCAATCAAGGCCTACTGGGCCAACCCGGACGAAGCGCACCGCCGGGAGCTGCACATGCTGGTCTCCGACGAGATGACGCAATGGCAATACCTGAACGGTGTGCCCGATCCAACGCGTGTGGCACCGGATGGCTATCTGCTTGACCAGTACTTCCTGAGCCGTGCGGGCCAGCTCGACATCCAGATGGACTTGTTCCTGGACTACGCGAGCAACGTGGCGTTGTATCCGGCGCTGCACGCGTACTTTCGCGCGCACCGACCGCCGCTGCTGGCCGTGTGGGGCCGCAATGACGCCATCTTTATTCCGCCCGGTGCGGAGGCGTTCAAGCGCGACCTGCCGGATGCTGAAGTGCACTTTGTCGACAGCGGCCACTTTGCGCTGGAGACGCACCACGAGGAAATCGGTGCGCGCATGGTCGACTTTTTCGGCAGGGTGGTGAGGTAAGTGGCCGGTCTCAGTTGATCGGCTGCATGGTGGCTTCCTTGGCAAAACGCTCCCGCAGGAATGCCACCAGCGCCTTCACCGACGGCGGTACACCCGCGCGCGATGGGTACAGCGCATGCAGATCAGCCGGCTCGGGCGTCCAGCTTGGCAACACCGTCTGCAAGCGGCCATCAACCAGCGCCTCGTGGCAGCAGTGCTGCGGCAGGATGGCGAGGCCCAACCCGGCGATGGCCGCTTCGCGCAGCGCGATGATGTTGTCGGCGGCAAAGCGTGGCCGGACGGGCAGCGCCAGCCGATGGCCGCGCGCATCCAGCAGAACCCAGTCACGGCTGCGCGCAAGCGTGCCTTGGCCAAGGCACGGCAGGTTGTCGAGATCCGCCGGCGTGCTCGGCGCTTCCACACGCGCAAGCAGCGTGGGACTGCCCACCAGCACACGCGGCGAGACCGCCAGATGGCGCGCCACCACGTCGCGCGACGGCAACGGCCCGGTCGCCGCGCGAATGGCAACGTCAATGCGTTGCTCGATCAGGTCGACATAGGTGTTGGAGAGGTCCAGCTCGATGCGCAGCTTCGGGTGGGCTTCGGCAAACTCGGCCAGCCAGCCGGCGAGCAAGGTCTCGGCCAGCAGCGGTGATGTGCCCACGCGCAGGACCCCCGCAGGCTCGCTGCGCGCTGCACCCGCCAGTGCTTCGATGGCCGCCGACGCATCGGCCATGTCGCGCGCATGCCGGTACACCGCTTCGCCCACCGGCGTGACGGACACGCGATGGCTGGAACGTTGCAGCAGGCGCGTGCCGAGCTGCGTTTCCAGTTCGGCAATGCGGCGGCTGAGGCGTGACTTGGGGATGCCCGTGGCGCGCTCGGCGGCGGAAAAGCCACCGGCTTCTACCACGCGTGTGAAGAGGTACAGGTCGTCGAAGCGCTTCATGTGAGTGCGGTGTTGCAGTCGACCTGCATTGAAGCACAGGACAGCGATTGCGAACGTCCTGTCACCGGCGTGCGGGCTGCGGGCGTATTGCCTGCGCAGTCGGTGCGATCCACCCTGTTACGGGGCCGAAGGCGCGATCTTGCGCCAACACCTGAAGTGCATGCCGGCGGTTTCATGGAACGCTTTCAGACGCGTCCCCCCCGCGCTGAGCGGCAGGGCGGCGGCGAGGTTCGACAGAACCGACCTCGTCGCCGCCTGGTCGTCACACGTCGAACCGCACGCCCTGCGCCAGCGGCAGCGCGCCGCTGTAGTTGATGGTGTTGGTGGCGCGGCGCATGTAGCCCTTCCAGGCGTCTGAGCCGGATTCCCGGCCGCCGCCGGTTTCCTTCTCGCCGCCAAATGCGCCGCCGATCTCGGCGCCCGATGTGCCGATGTTGACGTTGGCAATGCCGCAGTCGCTGCCTGCCGACGACATGAAGCGCTCGGCATCGGTCAGGCTGCCCGTGAAGATGGCCGATGACAGCCCTTGCGGCACACCGTTCTGGATCGCGATCGCCTCGTCGGTGTCGCCGTCGTACACCACCACGTACAGGATGGGCGCGAAGGTCTCGCTTTGCATCACGTGGGTCGGCTTGGGCATCTTGACCAGCGCGGGGCGCACGTACCAGGCATCGGCACCGAGTTCTTCATGCACGCGTTCACCGCCGAGCACCGTGCCGCCTTCAGCGCGTGCCTGTGCCAGCGCCTGTTGCATGGCATGGAAAGCGGCCTGGTCGATCAGCGGGCCAACCAGGGTGCCGTCGGCCAGCGGGTCACCAATGGCAATGCTCTGGTAGATCTTTTCCAGGCGCGCCAGCAGCGTGTCGGCCACCGAGCGGTGCACGATCAGGCGGCGCAATGAGGTGCAGCGCTGGCCTGCCGTACCGACTGCGGCAAAGGTGATCGCGCGGGCCGCCAGTTCCAGATCGGCCGAGGGTGTGACGATCATCGCGTTGTTGCCGCCCAGCTCCAGAATCGAACGGCCAAAGCGCTCCGCCACCTTCACGCCAACCTGACGGCCCATGTGGGTCGAGCCCGTGGCGCTGACCACCGGCACAAGGTGGCTGGCCACCAGCGCCTCGCCCACGTCGCGCCCGCCGATCAGCAGTTGGCTCAGTCCCGCAGGGATGGCGTCCGGCTTCTCCGCATTGAATGCATCCACCACCTGTTGCATCAGGTGCTGGCACGCAATGGCGGTCAGCGGTGTCTTCTCTGACGGTTTCCAGACGATGGCATTGCCGCACACCAGGGCGAGCGCAGCGTTCCACGACCACACCGCCACGGGGAAGTTGAACGCCGAGATGATGCCCACCACGCCCATCGGGTGCCAGGTCTCCATCATGCGGTGCCCGGGCCGCTCGCTGGCGATGGTCAGGCCGTGCAGTTGCCGCGACAGGCCGACCGCGAAATCGCAGATGTCGATCATCTCCTGCACTTCGCCCAGGCCTTCAGAGGCGATCTTGCCTGCCTCCAGCGATACGAGTTCGCCCAACGCTGCCTTGTGCGTGCGCAGCACCTCGCCCAGTCGGCGCACCAGCTCACCGCGCACCGGAGCGGGCACGGCACGCCATGTCAGATACGCCGTGTGCGCGTTCTGAATGGCGGCCTGCGCTTGCTCGGCGGTGTGCGATTTGACGCGGGCCAATACGGAACCGTCACGTGGGGCGCGGCTCGTCCAGTCCGTGCCTTCGTAGGCCTTCAAGTCCAGGCCTAGGGCGTTTAGTACCGTTTGCAATCGTGTGCGGGAATCTGCCATACATCCATCCTTACTGTTCTTTCGTGTTCAACTGATCAGTGTGCGCTTGCCGGGCGATCAACGCTCGACCACGCGGTTCCAGCGCTTGCTCCACTCCGGGCGCTCGGCGTTGATGACATCCCAGTCCAGCGCGACGGCCGTCTTGAGAATGCCGTTCATCTTGTTCTGCTCTTCCGCAGCCTTGCCCTTGAGCGGTGCTTTCGGATTGACTGGATTGTAGGAGCCGTTTTCCATGGCGAGCGCCTGTGCCTCGGGGCTGATCAGGTAGTCCGCCAGCTTCTGCGCGAGATCGGCATCGGGGTTGTTGGCCAGCACGCACTGTGCGGTCAGCAGAACGACGGCGCCTTCTTTGGGCGCGACAAACTCCATCGGAATGCCCTTGGACTTCATCAGCTCAACCTGCGTGAGCGTGTACGGAAACAATGCTGCATCGCCTGCCTGCATCATCTCCACCACCTTCGACGAGTTGGGGATGTACTCGATCACATTCGGGCCGATGGTGGTGGGCCATGCCTTGAATGCCGGATCGACGTTCTTTTCCGTGCCCCCCTTGAGCCGGTTGAACATCAGGAAGGCGTCCAGCCCAAACGACGATGCCGGCATGGACTGCACCACCACCTTGCCCTTGTATTTCGGGTCAGCCAGGTCGCCCCACGAGGTGGGCGGTGTCCAGCCCTTGTCGGCAAAGATCTTGGTGCTGTAGGCGAGACCCGTCAGCCCCATGGAGAGACCCACGGCGTAATCGCCCTTGAGGTGGGCAATGGCAGGCACGGCCGACAGGTTGGCCGAAGGCTTGAGTTTCTCGCACAGCCCCATGCCGATGGCGCGGAACATGACGCCGTCATCCAGCGTCATCACGTGCATCTGCGCTTTGCCCTTGGTGGCCTGCGCCTTGGCGAGGATGTCGGTCGAGGTGCCGGGCACGACGACCACCTTGACGTTGTTGGCCTTCTCGAACGGCGGGAACACGAACTGCGTGTAGGTGCGTTCCATGTTGCCGCCGTTCATGCCGATGTACAGCGTCTTGGTCTCTGCGTGGGTGATGCCAGCGGCAAGTAGCGCAGCACCGGCAGCCGCTGCAACGAACGATGTTTTCGCGTGTTTCACAAGCATGGTGATCTCCTGGGGCATCAAGTGCATCAAGCTGCATCAAGCGTCGGGATGCAGAAAACGTTGGATGGAAAAGGGTTCGATCGGCGTACTGGTGCGGCCCTCGGCAATCAACTCGGCCATGACATCGCCCACACCCGGGCCAAGCTGGAAGCCAGCACCGGCAAAGCCAAAGGCATGGAACAGGCCGGGGCGACGGGCGCTGGCGCCGATCACGGGTTGGTCATCGGGCAGGTTGCCTTCCGTACCGCTCCAGGTGCGGATGATGTGTGCGCCCTTGAGTTGCGGTAGGAGGGCAGCCAATTGCGGCAACTGGCGCAGGATGGCCACGTGCGATGACCGCGCGCGTTGATCATCGAGCAGGTAGCCGCGCCCGCCGCCGAATACCACGTTGCCGCGCCGCACTTGGCGGCAGTAGATGCCACCGCCTTCCACGCCCAGGCTCCACGGCAGGAAGAAGGGCAACGGTTCGGTCACGCCCATGGTGGGCGGGATGGTGAACATGGGCACCGGCTCGCCCCATTGCGCCGCAAACTGCGCGGCCCATGCACCGGCGCAGTTGACCAGGGTGGGGGCCTTGATCTCCAGGTCACGATCATGCTGGCGCGCGTGTACGACGAAGCGTGCGCCGTCGTGCTCGACCGACAGCACCGGCGCATGCTCGCGCACATCGGCGCCAGCAGCCTGCGCGGCACGGGCAAACGCGGGAGACAGCAGACGCGGATTGGCCTGCCCATCCCCCGGGCACAATGAGCCGCCGACAATCTGGTCGCCCCCCATTGGAAAATACTTCTGCAGTGCGGCCCGGCCCTCGATCAATTGCAGGCCCAGCCCGAAGCCCTGACTGCGCTCGGCATAGTCGGCCAGCGATTCCATATCCGCGATGCTGCGGGCGATCTTGAAGTGTCCGCTGCGTTCGTATTCCGCCTCGGTGCCGATCAACTCAGTGAGGCGCCCCCAGATCTGGTGCGCGCGTTGCGCCAGCGGCAATTGCTCGATAGCGCGACCCTGGCGCCGCACGCCGCCGAAGTTGACGCCGCTGGAGCGCGAGCCGCACAGGTCGCGCTCCAGCAGCGTGACCGTCAGCCCACGCTGGCGCAGGAACAGCGCAGTGGCGCTGCCCATGATGCCGCCGCCGATGATGGCCACGTCGCACGCAAGTTGCTCACGCATGCTCGTCCTCCGCGGCAGTCACATCCAGCGGTAGTGGTTTGATCGGCGCCTGACCGCGCAGGCGGCCCACCTGGGCCAGCGGTACGGAGCGTACGTGCGCCAGGATTTCCGCTGCCGCAGCACCACACATACGGCCCTGGCAACGGCCCATGCCCACCCGGCACAGCGCCTTGAGGCGGTTCAGTTCATGCGCACCGCATTCGTTGGCCGTCTGGCGCAGTGTGCCGGCAGTGACGTTCTCACAGCGGCACACGACCAGATCGTCGCTGGCGTGCGCAGCCCAATCTTCGGGAAAGGGGAACGCCGTTTCCAGCGCGTGGCGGAATCGCTCGATCTTTTGCAAACGCGTTTGCAGACTGCGTACGCGGTCGGTATCGATAGCGACTTGCCGATCCTGCAGCAGCGCCATTGCCGCCAGCGCGCCCGAAGACTCGGCGGCATCGGCGCCCATGATGCCCGCGCCATCGCCCGCCAGGTACACGCCCGCCACCGAGCTGCGCCGCATCGCGTCGATGCGGGGCACGTGGCAGCGGTGCAGCGTGGAGAACTCGAACGTGCAGCCCAGCAGATCGGCCAGTTGGGTTTCGGGCCGCAAGGCGTAACCGATGCCCACGGCGGTGCACGCGGTGCGCTGTTCTCGGCCGGCGCTGTCTTGCCACACGAGTTGTTTCACCGCCGTATCGCCCTCGGCACGTAGCAGCCGCACACCGTGGTGCATGGGAATGCCGTGCAGTTTGAACCAGGCGACCAGTGCCATGCCCTTGGCCATGACGGCGGGCTGGCCCAGCATGGCCGGCGCAGCCTTGTAGCGCGCGGTAGCGGGTGCGGTGTCGAGGACCGCCACCACGTTCGCCCCGGCCTTGGCGTATTGGCTGGCCACCAGATACAGCAGGGGCCCCGTGCCGGCAAACACCACGGCATCGCCAATCGCGCAGCCTTGGTACTTGAGCGCGACCTGCGCGCCGCCCAGCGTGTAGACCCCCGGTAGCGTCCAACCCGGCATGGGCAGTACGCGGTCGGTGGCGCCGGTGGCTACGATCGCGTCGCGCCAGGCAAGGCTGCTGATGCCGCGCGTGGGCACGTGCAGCAGGTCGAGCAGATCGGGCTGCGCATTCCACACCAGCGTTTGCGGGTGATAGTCGATCTGTGGCAGAAGTCGGTCGAAGGTGGCGTGCACGGCCTGCGCCCGCGCGGCCTCGGTGCCATACAGTTCTGCAGCGGTGCGGCCAAAGCCATCGGGTTGCCGACGGTAGATCTGGCCGCCAGCGCGTGGCGCTTCGTCCAGCACGATGGGTTTGAGGCCGTGCGCCAGCAAGGTTTCGGCGGCGCGCACGCCGGCGGGCCCGGCGCCGATGATGACGGGCGGCAAATCGTGCTGGCTCTGACGCTGCAACGTGGGCGCGGCGGGCGCAGTCGTCGTCAGCATTGCGTGGCTCCCTCGCTGCCGGCCGACTGCGTGCAGATATGCATGCCCGGTTCGATCATGGTCTGGCAGGCGCGCAGTGATCGGCCATCGGCCAGGCGTACCCAGCAGTCCTGGCAAGCACCCATCAGGCAGAAGCCGGCACGCGGCTGCTGACTGAATTCATTGATGCGCAATTGGCGTGCTTGTGTGAGCACCGCCGTCAATACGGTGTCGCCGGCCAGTGCTTCGGCGGGCTGACCATCCAGCACGAAAGCCACTGTGGGGCGGTTGCGTTCCTTGAGGCGCTGGAGTTGCGCAACTGCTATTGGTCTTGCAGGAGCATTCATCGTGGTCTCTGTCTCAATGCTTGCCGATCAGGATGCGGTCCAGGCCGTAGACCCTGTCCAGCAACAGCATCAGCGCCAGCGTGAGGAAGACGATCAGCGCCGAGACGGCGGCCATCATCGGGTCGAGCGATTCGGTGGCGTACATGTACATGCGCACGGGCAGCGTGACGGTGGCGGGCGACACCACAAAGATGGACATCGTCAGTTCATCAAAGCTGTTGATGAAGGCCAGCAGCCACCCACCGGTGATGCCCGGCAGGATCATCGGCAGCGTCATGCGGCGGAACACGGTGAAGCCGCTGGCGCCCAGTGAGTAGGCCGCATGTTCCACCCAGTGGTCGAAGCCCACGAGCGCGGCCATCACCAGCCGCATCGTGTAGGGCGTGACGATGAGTGCGTGCGCGAAGATCAGCCAGCCGAAACTGCCTTGCCCGCCCACCAGTGAAAACATGCGCAGCAGCGCCACGCCCAGCACGAGGTGCGGAATGATCAGCGGCGACAGAAACAGCCCCTGCAGAAACTGCAGCCCCGGCGCCCGCGAGCGGACGATCGCCATGGCTGCCGGCACCGCCAGCACCGTGGAGATGGTGGCAGCCGCCACACCCAGCCACAGGCTGTTCCAGAACGACTGCACAAAATCTGGGTGATGCAGCACCTGATCAAACCAGCGCAGCGAGAGATGGCTGGTCGGCAGCGTGAGCGTTTCCTCCGGGGTGAAGGCGACGATGCACACGATCACCAGCGGCGCCAGCATGAAAGTGATGACGAGCGCGTTGAAAGCGAGCGCGAGGGGTCCGTTCTTTTGCATGTGCGCCCCTCAGCCCAGTGTCTTCTTGTAGCGGCTTTCGATCATGCGGTTCCAGCCCAGCATGATGACCAGATTGGCCGCCAGCAGAATCAGCGCGATGGCCGCACCTAGCGGCCAGTTGAGCTCGTTCAGGTACTCGTCGTAGATGAGTGTGGCCACCATCTTTACGCGGCGCCCGCCCAGCAGGCCCGGGATGGCGAACGAGCTGGCCGACAGACCAAACACGATCAGACTGCCCGACAGAATGCCCGGCATGACCTGCGGCAGCACCACGCGGCGCAAGGTGGTGAAGTGCGATGCGGACAGCGAGAGCGCGGCGTTCTCCACCCACGGGTCGAGCTTCTGCAGCGACGTCCACACGGGAATCACCATGAAGGGCAGCATCACGTGCACCAGGGCAATCACGATGGCTGTCTCGTTGTACAGCAGCTTGATCGGGCCGATACCGATGGCTTTAAACACGCTGTTGATCAGGCCTTCGGGCCCGAGCAGCATGCTCCAGCCAAACGCGCGCACCACTACCGAGATCAGCAGCGGCGCCAGGATGACCAGCAGAAAGATCGAGCGCCAGGGCTTGCCCATGCGGCTCAGGATGTAGGCCTCCGGCGCACCGACCAGAATGCACACCACCGTCACCAGTGCGGAGATCCGCAGCGTGCGCCAGAAGATCTCGTAGTAGTACGGGTCCTGCACCACATGCAGGTAGTGCGCGAACGTGAAGGTGCCCGCGATGGGCCCCTTATCGGCATCAAAGGCGTTGAAGGACAGCACCGCGCTCAACGCCAATGGCACGAGCAGCATCACGGTGAACAGGGCCAGCGCGGGGCCCGTCATGCTCAGCGGCACCCAGTTGAATCGGCGGATCATGCGGCCTCCCCGGCGCCGATCACCCGCACATAACGGTCCTGCCAATCCACGCCCACGGTCTGACCGACATCGCACGGCGCGCCGCCGTCGTTGACGGCCGACACCAGTAACGCGCCCAGCGGGGTATCGACGGTGTACATCCACTGATTGCCGAGGAAGAAGCGTTCGGTCACGCGGCCCTCGCAGCGGCCGGTGCCGTCGGCGGTGCAGGTCATCTTTTCAGGGCGCAGCGCCAGCACGACGGAGTTGCTGGCAGGGGTGCCCGGCGGCAACGCCACCTGAACCGACCCGACGGTCGCGCGGATCTCGCCATCACTGCCCGACACCACCGCGGCATGCAGCAGATTGGCCTTGCCGACAAAAGTGGAGATGAACGCATTGCGCGGGTGCTCGTACACGGCGAGCGGCGTATCCACCTGCGTGATGCGCCCGGCTTCCATGACGACCACGCGGTCGCTGATCGACATGGCCTCGGCCTGATCGTGCGTGACCATGATGGTGGTCGTGCCCACCTTGCGCTGGATCTCGCGCAGCTCGAACTGCATCTCTTCGCGCAGTTTGGCGTCCAGGTTGGACAGCGGCTCGTCCAGCAGCAGCACCGGCGGTTTGATGACCAGCGCCCGTGCCAGCGCAACGCGCTGGCGCTGGCCGCCGGAGAGCTCGCGCGGATAGCGGTCGACGTGCTTGTCCAGATGTACGAGCGCCAGCGTCTGCATGGCGCGCTCGCGGCGTTCGGCCGGCGGGCACTTGCGCATCTCCAGGCCGAATTCCACGTTCTCGCGCACCGTCATGTGCGGGAACAGCGCGTAGGTCTGGAACACGATGCCCAGGCCGCGTGCGTTGGCCTTGGCGCGCGTGATGTTCTTGCCGTCCAGCTCGATCGTGCCGGCGGACACCTCTGCAAAGCCCGCAATCATCTGCAGGGTCGTGGTCTTGCCGCAACCCGAGGGGCCGAGCAGCGAGACGAACTCGCCCTTGTGCACCTCCAGGTTGAAGTCTTGAACCACACGGAGGTCGCCGTACTGCTTGGAGACATGGTTGAGGCGCAGAAAACTCATCGGTCATCCTTTGCGACGGGGCCTTAGTTCTGGGTCCTGAGGCCGCATTCTTTGTCTGAAGAATATGGATATGCTATTGCAATGCACGTGCCAAGACATTGGGTTTGCGTAGGTGTATACGCTGTAAACGGAATATTTCTCTAATTTATTCCGATCAACGGAATACAATCGATCAACCTAATTCGCTCCATTCCAGCTTCATGGCTTCTGATTTCGAAGACGACGCGCATCAGCGCAGCGCCATGCACCGCACCTTCCAGATCCTGCGCACCATGGCGGAGCAGCAGCACCAAGGTGTGCGTGTCACCTACCTGGCCAAGACGCTGGGCATGACCCCCGCCACGACGCACCGCCTGTTGCAGGGCCTGACGCAGGAAGGCATGGTCGAGCAGGATCAGCAGAACAAGCTGTACCGGCTGAGCCTGGACTTGTTCTGCCTGGCAGCCCAGGCAGGCACGGTGAACGATCTGCGCGCGGTGGCGCGGCCGGCCTTGCTGCGCCTGAATGCCAGCCTGGGCGACACGGTGTTGCTGTTGGTGCGTTCGGGCTTCGATGCGGTGTGCCTCGACCGCGTGGAAGGCCAGTACCCCATTCGCACCTTTACGGGCGATGTGGGCGGCCGGATCGAACTGGGCGTGGGCCAGGGGGCGATGGTGATCCTGGCGCACCTGCCCGAGGCAGAGCAGGAGGAGGTGCTGCGCTACAACCTGCCGCGCATCCGGCACTACAGCGTGTACGACGAGGTCTACCTACGCTCCGAAGTCAGAAAAGCCCGCGAACAGGGCTACAGCGCCAAGACGGATGGGTTGCTCGAAGGCATGGCCGGCATTGCCGTGCCGGTGTTCGATCGCAACGGCAACGTGGTTGCAGCGCTATCGGTCGGCACGCTGGTCAACCGCCTGAGCGCCGACCGCCTGCCCATCGTGGTCGACATGCTGCTGCGCGAGGCCAACCGGCTGACCACGCAGATCAATCCGTTTGATCCGACGCTGCGCCGCCCCATGCATTCCATGGCGGTGAGCGACGCTTATCGTGCGATCTGAGGCGCCATCGGATCCGTCTGCGCAATCTCACGGTGTCGTGGCTTCTGCCGCCAGCACCCGGCCAGGGTTCAGCAAACACTGCGGGTCCAGCGCCTGCTTGATGGTGCGCATCAACTGCAGCGCCACGGGCGTCTTGTAGTGGGGAAGCTTGTCGCGCTTGAGCGCACCAATGCCGTGCTCTGCCGAGATCGAGCCGCCAAACCGGTGGACGGACTGATAGACCGCATCGCTGATCGCCGTCTCATGCGCCGCGATGAACGCGGCCGCATCCGCACCGGCCGGCGCCTGCATGTTGTAGTGCAGGTTCCCATCGCCCAGGTGCCCGAAGTTGATCAGCCGCACGCCTGGCGCCAGTGTCTGGAGCTGCGCATCGGTCTGCGCCACGAACGCGGGAATGCGTGAGATCGGCACAGACACATCGTGCTTGATGTTGAGGCCCTCGGCCGCCTGCGCCAGCGTGATGCTCTCGCGGATGTGCCACAGGTCATGCGCCTGGCGGATGTTCTCGGCGATGATGGCGTCGGTCACGATGTCGTCTTCCATCGCGGTCTCTAGCAGGTGTTCGAACTGCGCCCTGGCGTGTGCTTCGGATTCGCTGTCGGACGCTTCCAGCAAGACGCACCATAACGTTTCGCGCCACATCGGCACGCGCAGATGGGGGTAGTGCGCGTCAACGAGCTTGAGCCCCTCCTGGTTCATCACTTCAAAGCCGGTGAGCGCTGAAGACAGGTGCCGGTGCGACAAGGCCAACAACGCCGTGGCCGCCTCCAGCGAGGGCACCGCTGCCCACGCCGTCAATTGCGCTGCGGGTTGCGGATACAGCCGCAGCGTGGCCGCCGTGATGATGCCCAGCGTGCCTTCGCTGCCGATGAACAGGTTGCGCAGGTCGTAGCCGGTGTTGTCCTTGCGCAGGCCCTGCAGGCCTTCCCAGACTTGCCCGTCGGCCAGTACCACTTCCAGCCCCAGGCATAGCTCGCGCGCATTGCCGTAGCGCACCACCTGCGTGCCGCCCGCGTTGGTCGCCAGGTTGCCGCCAATGGTGCAACTGCCCTCGGCACCCAGGCTCAGCGGAAACAGCATCCCCGCCTCCTGCACCGCCTCCTGCAGCGACTGGAGCACGCAGCCCGCTTCCACCGTAACCGTCATGTTGGCGAGGTCGATGGCGCGCACGGCTTGCATGCGGCGCAGGCTCAGGATGACCTGCTTGCCGTCGGCATCGGGCACAGAGCCTTCTACGAGGCCTGTATTGCCACCCTGCGGCACGATCGAGACGCCGGCCTGGGCGCATGCACGCATCACCTCGGCCACTTCTGCGGTAGCGCCGGGTCGTACTACGCAGAGCGCCTTGCCGCGCACGCGCTGGCGCCAATCGGTTTCGTATTCGGTGCACGCATCGCCGGTCAGAACATGCGCGGCCCCCACGATGTCGCGCAAGGCAGGGATCAGGTTGTCGGGTGTCATGGCAACGGTGATGAGGGTTGTCAGCGCAGGACTTCAGTCACGGCCGAAGCGAGCCGCTGCACGGCCTGCTCGATCTGCGGCACGTCGGGCGCGGCGAAAGACAGGCGCATGGTGTGGTGTGGCGCGCTGTCGGGGTAGAACGCCTTGCCGGGTACATACAGCACCTGCTGGGCGACAGCGGCATCGAACAGCGCCTGTGGGGCGATCGACTGTGCAAACGTGGCCCAGACGAACATGCCGCCCGCTGGCGGCGCGCAATGCACGTGACCGTTCAAGCTGGAAGCGATGCCTTGCACCAGGGCCTGCATGCGCCGCTGATATTCGATGCGGGCACGCTGCACCGTGGCCGGGTAGCGTCCGCTCTCCAGGTAGCGGGCGGCCACCACCTGCGCCAGTGGCGAGGTGCACAGGTCCACTGTCTGCTTGGCGATCGCGCAACGGCGCAGCAGGCTGTTGTCTGCCAGCATCCAGCCCACGCGCAGTGCCGGGGCAACGGTTTTGGACAAGCTGGACAGATACACCACCGGGTTCACGCCGCCATCGGCCAATCGGTCACCGATGGTGCGTAGCGTTGGCGGCATCGGGCCAGCGGTGTCGAATCGCAGCTCGCCGTAGGGGTCGTCTTCTACGACCCAGAAGCCATGGGTGCAGGCCAGTTGCACCAGCGCCTCACGGCGCTCGGCGGCCAGCAGCGTACCCCGGGGGTTGGAGAAGTTCGGTACGGTGTAGAGCAGCTTCGGACGCTGCGTGTCGGGTAACTGTTGCAGCAGTTCAGCCAGCGCGTCGGCTTGCAGGCCGTGCTCGTCCATCGGCACGGGCACGATGCGCGCCTGCGCAAGACGCAGGGCTTGCAGCGTGGCGGGATAGGCGGGCACCTCCACCAGGACCGTATCCCCCGGTTCGATCAGCACGCGCACCAGCAAGTCGAATGCCTGCTGCGAGCCCGTGGTGACCATCACCTGTTCAGCGCCAGACTGAATGCCGCGTTCGCGCATCAGGGCTACCAGCGCAGTACGGAGGATCGGCAACCCCTCCGTTGCGCCGTACTGCAGCGTTTGCGCATCGCCCGTCATGGCCTGGGCGGCGGCGTGTGCCAGCCCTTCGGCATCGAACAGGCTGGGCGACGGATAGCCGCCGGCCAGCGAGATCATTCCCGGCTGGCTGAGGTACGGGAACAGCTCGCGAATGGGCGAGCCCGCAGGCTGCGCAAACGGGGCGGCAAAGGCCGGCATGTCGCTCATGCTGTGGCATCCACGACGGGCATACCGCGCAGCACAGCGCGCAACTGGTCGACTGAGCGCTGCTGTGCCGCTTCGTAGAGGGTGATTTCGTCATGCACGTGTGCACCCAGCGCGGCCTCAAACGCCTGTTGTGCAGCGTGGGCTTGGTACTGCTTCTGCTCTTCGCCGCCCAGGTTGGACTGGAAGATGCCCGCCGCGCTTACCGGCAGGAAGTCTTCATACGTGATGGGATCGGCTTGCGCCCAGCCTTTGGCCAGGAGCACTTCCAACGATGTCTCAGCGTCGATCTGCGCGGCTTCGCCCGATGCCGTTAGGCTGTAGCGATAGTAGGCCAGCCCTTGGGCACGCAGTGCCTCATGGGTATCGGGGAAGGCGCGGAACGCCAGTGCCAGCCGACTCTCGTAGTCTGGCGCAGCGCTGCCGGCATTGCCCATGTCACGCACCTCGGCCAGCAGTTGGTCGTACAGCGCGCGGCCCTTGCGCGTCAGGGCGACGCCGCGTTGCTCGATCTCGCCAAAGCGCGCCGTATGCGCACCGGCATCATCAGTAAAGCGCACAGCTTCCTGCAGCGCCTTGAAGCTGGTCTGGCGCAGCAGAATCGGGCAGTTGCGCCGCGGCGGGCCTTCCACCACCTCCTTGGCGTCCATGCCGCGCGCGGGCATGGCGGCCTGCGCAGCGTCGATGTCGAGCGTACGCGGCGTCAGGTGGTTGATGTGCGGCCCCCGGAAGCAAACCACGTCGGCCACCAGGCGGTGTGCCGCCTGCAGGGCGCGGTAGGTTTCGGCGTCGACGGTGGCGGTGCTGTGCCAGCGGAAGGTCTCCAGCGCCTCGCGCACGAAGGTATCGGCATCTGTGTCGGCGAGGCCGCCATCGGTCTCGCACTGCGCGATCAATTCCAGCACGCGCGGCGTGAAGATCTGGCGGCGTGCCAGGATGGCTGCCGCCTTCTCGCGCAAGGCCGGATCGGCAATCAACTCAAGCCGCAGCAACGACGTGAACACGCGGAACGGATTGGCCGCCAATGCAGCATCGGCCACCGGACGAAACGCCGTGGAGTGCACCGGCACACCGGCCACCGACAAGTCGTAGTAGCCCACGGGCTCCATGCCCATGACGGCAAACAGCCGCCGCAGCGTCGCCAGCTCGGCCGCTGTGCCGACGCGGATGGCGCCGTGGCGTTCCACATCCAGTCGCTCCAGCTCACCTGCATGCGCCATCTGCGTGTGCAACGTGGGTTGGGCATTCAGCGTGCGCGCGTTGATGTCGGCTACCAGGTCGATCAGGGTGCCGTATTGCGGCACTTCCTGGCGATACATGGCGGACATGGCACGTGAAAAACGCGTGCGGATGTCGTCTGCGGAGACGAAGGAATCGGCCGTGGGTTGATGCGATGCACTCATGACAGGGGCGGGAATGGCGAGGAGTGGATCGATGCTAGGTGGGGCACTGGAAGCCGGTCAAACGATAATTGGGACAGAGTTCATTCCAGAATAGAATGACCTGCCAGACTCCAGCTCGACCCCCCAACCCAATCGCCAGGGCCTTGCATGTTCCCGCCACGCCGCTTTCTGCCGCCCATGTCCCTGCTTTGCGCATTTGAGGCGGCTGCGCGTCACCAGAGCTTCACGGCGGCTGCCGCTGAATTGCACCTGACGCAAAGCGCGGTCAGTCGGCAGATTCGTGCGCTGGAAGATCGCCTGGGGGCCGAGCTGTTCGTGCGTGAGCGCCAGACCGTGCGTCTGAGCCCGGCGGGCCAGGCGTATGCGGAGGACATTCGCGGTGCGTTGATGCGCATTTCCAGCGCCACGGTTGGCTTGCGTGCGAATCCGCAAGGGGGCAGCCTGAACCTGGCCATCCTCCCCACCTTCGGTACCCGTTGGCTGGCGCCGCGCCTGCCGCAGTTTTTCGACCAGCATCCCGGCATCACCATCAACCTGACGACGCGGCTGTCGCAGTTCGACTTCCAGTTGGAGGCGGTGGATGCGGCCATCCATTTCGGCCCGCCGCACTGGCCGGGGGCCGAACTCGCCTTGTTGATGAGCGAGACCGTCGTGCCCGCATGCAGCCCGGCGCTGCTGGCCCGCTACGCCTTTGCACAGCCACGCGACCTGCTGGGTGCGCCGTTGTTGCACCTGGCCTCGCGCCCCGATGCCTGGTCGCGCTGGCTGGCCACCCATCAGGTGGACGGGGGAGATACGCAAGGCATGGTGTTCGACCAGTTTGCGACCGCCGCCCAGGCGGCTGTTGCAGGCCTGGGCGTGGCATTGCTGCCGCGCTTTCTGATCCCTCACGAGTTGCAGCAGGGCGATCTTGTGCTGGCCTTGCCCCATGTGCCGGAGATGGAAAGCGCCGAGCGCTACTATCTGGCCTGGCCCACGGGTCGGACCGACTATCCGCCGCTGCAGGCGTTGCGAACATGGCTCGTGCAAGCGGCACAGGACTTCACGCAGGCATAGGCTGCCGAGTGATATGCAACAGTGGCAAACACTGCATGACGTGTCGATGACTGTTCTGTAAAGTTCGCAGATCGCATCGGGCAACGGTGTGCCATTCCCGATCGCTGAAATACAAGGCCGACGCTACTTTTCGCTCATGTCCATCCAACACGCGCTGCTCACTTCCCTGCTCGAAAAGCCCTCGTCCGGCTATGAGCTCGCCCGCCGCTTCGACAAGTCGATGGGCTATTTCTGGAGTGCCACCCATCAGCAGATCTACCGCGAGCTTGGCCGCATGGCCGAGGCCGGTTGGGTCAGCGTGGAGGAAGAGGAAGACGGCCGCAAGAAGACGTACACGGTCCTGCAGCCGGGGCGCGAAGAACTCGCGCGCTGGGTGCTGGAGCCGACCGTGTCGTCGGATAACCGTGAAGAGGTGCTGGTGAAGCTGCGCGCCGAGGCTGTGATTGGCCCGCTCGGCTTTATCGACGAGATGCAGCGCCTGATCGAGCAGCACCGCACGCGCCTGAACACATTCCGCGAGATCGAGCAGCGCGATTTCATGCGCGCTGATCTCACGCGCGCACAGCGGCTGCAGCATGCGGTGCTCCAGCGCGGCATCGTTTACGAAGAAGGCTGGCTCGCGTGGGCAGACGATGTGCTGCCGTTGCTGGAGCCAGCCTCGGTAACGGCCTAGGGCCAACGGGCCCTAGTGGCCTGACGGTTTAAGCCGTCGCCTTGTCACCCGCCGGGGCGCGCAGCGCCTCGATGCTGTTCAGGCGGCGGCGAGCCACCTCAAACTCCTCGGCAAAACGCTTGACGAGTTCCGCCGCCGGCACCACGCGCTTGACTGCGCCCACGCCCTGGCCGGCGCCCCAGATGTCCTTCCATGCCTTGGCTTTGGCGCCGCCACCGGAGCCGAAGTTCATCTTGCTCGGGTCCGATTCCGGCAGGGCTTCCGGGTCCAGGCCCGCGCTTTCGATGCTCTTGCGCAGGTAGTTGCCGTGCACGCCGGTGAACAGGTTCGTGTAGACGATGTCGCTGGCGGTGGACTCCACAATCGCTTGCTTGTAGCCCTCGATCGCGTTGGCTTCTTCGGTGGCGATGAAGGCCGAGCCCACGTAGGCCAGGTCTGCACCGGCCGCCAGCGCTGCCAGGATGGCGTTGCCGTTGGCAATCGCGCCCGACAGCAGCAGCGGGCCGTCAAACCATTCACGAATCTCGTGGATCAGCGCAAATGGCGAGGTCGTGCCCGCATGGCCGCCCGCGCCGGCCGCCACGGCGATCAGGCCATCCGCGCCTTTCTCGATCGCCTTCTTGGCAAACTTGTTGTTGATCACGTCGTGCAGCACGATGCCGCCGTAGCTGTGCACGGCCTGGTTTACGTCTTCACGCGCGCCCAGCGAGGTGATGACGATGGGCACCTTGTACTTCACGCACAATTCCAGGTCGTGCTCCAGGCGGTCGTTCGACTTGTGCACGATCTGGTTGACGGCAAACGGCGCCGACGGCTTGTCCGGATGCTGCGCGTCGTATTCGGCCAGCTCCGTGGTGATGCGCTGCAGCCAGGTTTCCAGCAGCTCGGCCGGGCGTGCATTGAGCGCCGGAAACGAGCCAACCACGCCTGCCTTGCACTGGGCGATCACGAGGTCGGGGTTGGAAATGATGAACAGCGGCGAGCCCACCACGGGCACGGACAAGCGGTTTTGCAGGATCGGGGGCAGCGACATGGCAGTCTCCGTTGGGAATCGTTATGGAATCAAGAAAGCGGGTAAGCAGTGTGCTCAGGCCTCGGACTTGAGCACCGCGAGCTTGTCGGCCAGCTTGGCACCCATGGCCGCGCCGAGCGCCTGCAGGCCGGTTGCCGGGCGGACCATCACCTCGAACTCGACAATCTTGCCGCTGGCATTGAAGCGGATCATGTCGATGCCCTTGAGCGATTTACCGCTCACGTTGGCGCTGAATTCCAGCACCACGCTCGCGCCATCATCCGTGGCGAAGCTGCGGTGGTATTGGAAGTCTTCAAAGACCGTGTTGACGGTGCGCAGCACCAGCGTGGTGGCCGTGCGGCCCGGGTACGCCGTGTGCGCTACGGGCGAGCGGAAGACGACGTCCTCGGCGAACAGGTCGTCGAGCGCGTCCATGTTGCCGCTCTCAAGCATGGTGTGCCAGGCGGTGAGCGTGGCTTGCGACTGGGCGGACAGAGCGGTAGCGATGTGTCGAACTGCGGGCTGGGTCACAGTGTCTCCTGAACAGAAGTGCAACAGATTGCATCAGCGTGGAGGCAACATAGCACAGCGTTTTTCACTATGCAACAAGTTGCATAGTGTGCCGACTCGAGTGAAAGTGATTCTTCAGCCGCTTGTGTGATCGGCGTGCTGCGCACGTACCACGATGACGGTGCGGCGCGACAGCTTGACGGTACGCTCGGCCACGCTGCCGAGCAGGATGCGCGACAACCCGCTGCGGTTTTGCGAACCGACCACGATGGTGTCGGCCTGCCAGCGCACGGCTTCGTGCTCCAGGGCGTTGCCGATGTCGTCGTCGGTGGAGTCGAGCATCAGGACGCCGGTCTCGACAACAACGCCGGCACCTTCCAGCGTACGTTGCAGCTCGGCCAGGGCGTGGTCGGCGCTCTGGTGTTCGGTGTTGCGCAGCGTATCGACGCTGTAGATCTCGCGCGACTCCGGCATGGTTGGCGAGCCGATCGCCCACACTATGCGCACCCGGCCGCCGAATGCCTGGGCAAGTGCCGCGGCTTGATCGACTGCCAGTCTGGCTTCGTGGCTGCCGTCAAAACCGGCGAGGATGCGTTGATACATGGGGCGCTCCGTGTGTGGGGATGAAGCCACTGTAGCAGCCTCGTTTGATGCCGCCATGCCCGACACGCGCACGCGTTTGCGCCGCATCAAGTCTCGTCAGGCTTCGCTGTCGGCATGCACGGGGTGGGCCAGCAGCAAGTCCAGCAGCCCCTGCGCCGCCACCGACAGGCTGCGCCCGTCGCGCCGGATCACGTACAGCGTGCGTACCAGCCCTGGTAACGGTAGCGGCCGCACCACCAACTCCGGCAGGCGGAACTGGAAGAGCGCCAGCGAGGGGATGACGGTAATACCCAGGTTGGCTGCCGCCAGCGCGGCTGCGGTGGCCAGATGCTCGACCTCCATGCCGCTGCGCAGCTTGGTCGGGTGCAGGGCGGCATCGAGGTATTGCCGGATGCTCGTGTTGCGCGCGAGATGGATGAACGGCGCATCGACAAGATCGCCCACACCGAGCGTGGGCTTGCGCGCGAGCGGGTGATCCTGATGGCAGACGAGATGGAAGTCGTCTGTGCAGAACGGCTGCGCGGTCAACCCGGCCATGTCCGCACCGATGGCGGCAATGGCGAAGTCTGCCGCGCCGCGCCGGACCATGTCGATGCACGGGTCAGACAGCTGATCGTGCAGCGCCAGTTGAATGCCCGGATGCCGCGCAGAGAAATCCGCCAGCACGCCCGGCAAGATGCCTGCCGCAATCGACGGCAGCGCGGCCACTGTCACACGCCCTGTGCGCGCGGCAGCGCGGTCGCGCAGTTCGGCAAAGGTGGCTTCGAAGTCCGCCAGCAGGCGCAGGGCGGATTCAGCAAACGCTTCGCCCTCGGGCGTCAGCTCAACGTGGCGTGTATTGCGATCGAACAGGCGCACGCCGGCATCGGCCTCCAGGTTCTGGATCAGCGCGCTGAAGGCCGATTGCGACAGATGGCAGGTTTGTGCCGCCTGCGTGAAGTTCTTGTGCTCGCGCAGCGCGGCAAAGGCACGGAGCTGCTTGACGGAGAGGTTCATGGCGAAGGCCGGGCGTGGTGCGCCAGCTTATCTCGGAACCAGCGCCGGAATCTCTAGAGTGAGCAGTGCACTCGACAGCGACTTGCCATGCGCATCCAGCGCCAGCGAGCGTGTCACGCCGCCGGCCAGCGCCCCGTGCAGCACGAAGTTGAGCGCGCCCAACTGCGGCAGCACGTAACGTTCAACATTGCCGTGTACGAGATCGGCGAAATGCGCGCGCACGCGTTCGGCTGTCACGTGTTGTTCCAGCACGGCAAAGTCTGCTGCGCGATGGGCGATGACGGAAATGCACGAGATGTCGCCCTTGTCGCCGGCGCGGGTGTGGGCGAGGTCGCGGAGGATGCGGGTCATGTCAGCTCTCCAGAATCTGCACGTTGTGAGGCGCAAGCTCGGCCGGGATCAACGTTGACGCGACGGCAATGATTTCGCGCGCGCTCTTGGTTGCACCGCCGCCGCCGGAGGGGCCACAGGTCAGCAGCGTTTCCACCTCGTTGCCGATGCGTAGAGCTTCGGCCATGGACTCCGTTCGCGCCGCCACCCGCACACGTACCTCGTACGGTTCGGCATCGATGTGGGAGAGGGCGGGGCCGTGCAACGCATCCACGCCAATCAACTCGAAGCGCGTCTCCGTCATCTGCACACCGGTGAGTGCCAGTCGCTCGCGTACGATGTCGAGCGCCAGTCGACCACGCGCCACGGCGTTGGGGCCGGCATAGCTGATCTGGCCCTCGCCGATGTAGCTGTCGAGATAGCCGATCGACACCTTCAACTGGCCGGTGCGCGGCGTGCCCGTTGCGCCTTCGATGACGACGCGATCGGTGCCATCGGTGTGCATGCGTACATTGGAGAAATCGGCCACGACATCCGGTGTGAGGTAGCGTGCCGGGTCGTGGATTTCATACAGCAACTGTTCCTTGCACGTCGCTTCGGTCACGAGTCCGCCAGCCGTGGCGACCTTGGTGATGAGTACCGAGCCGTCTTCCCCAACTTCGCCAATGGGGAAGCCCAGGCGCGCGAGATTGGGCACGTCCTTGATGCCGGGGTCGGCAAAGTAGCCACCCGTGATTTGCCCTGCGCATTCGAGCAGGTGCCCGGCCAGCGTGCCACAGCCCAGGCGATGCCAGTCGTCCATGCGCCAGCCGAAGGCGTGGATGAGTGGCCCAAGCGCCAACGCCGGATCGGCCACGCGCCCGGTGATGACGACGTCTGCGCCTTGCGCCAGTGCATCCACGATGCCCTGCGCGCCGAGGTATGCATTGGCCGACACCATGCGTGCACCGAGCGACGCAACGGGTTCACCACCGTCCATCAGCGTGAAGTCCTGGCCGCGTGCTTGCAGCAGGTCGAACACATCGTCGCCGGTAACCGCAGCTACGCGCACCTTAAGGCCCAGCTCACTGGCGATGTCCCGCGTGCGTTCCGCTGCGGCTTGCGGGTTGGCCGCGCCCATGTTGGTAACGATGCGGATGCCGCGCGCCGCGCAGGCCGGCAACACGGCACGCATGCGTGCTTCGAGCAGCGGGTCATAACCGTGCGATGGATCTTTGCGACGCACCTGCTGTGCGAGCGCGATGGTGCGCTCGGCCAGGCACTCGAACATGAGTACGTCGATGTCGCCGTGCTCTGCCAGTTCCAGCGCGGGTTCGATGCGGTCACCCGAGTAACCAGCGCCGCCGCCGATGCGTAGTGTCTTTAACTCGGTCTTCAACGCGTTCTTCATGCCATCACCACGGAAGCACGCCCAGCACCACGGCCACTGCGGTCATCAGCAGCGAGGCACCGAACAGGAAGGGGATCGAGAATTTCTGGTGGTCCGCCAGATCGATGCCGCACAGGCCGACCACAAGGAAGGTCGCGGGCGTAAGCGGGCTGACCGGGAAGCCGGTGGTCATCTGGCCGAGCACAGCAGCCTGCGCCACGTGGACCGGTGCCACGCCCAGCATCTTCGATGCTTCTGCCACCACAGGCAGCACGCCAAAGTAGAACGAATCCGGATCGAACAGCAGCGACAGCGGCATCGACAGCACGCCCAGCACCACCGGAATGTGGTGCGCCATGGCAGGCGGGATGAAGTCGACCGCCGTCTTGGCCATCGCCGTGAGCATGCCGGACTTGCTCATGATGCCGGTGAACACGCCTGCCGCCAGCAGGATGCTCGCCATCATCAGCGCGGCCTTGGCGTGCGCATCCACGCGCTGGCGTTGCTGATCGACGTTCGGGTAGTTGATGAGCAGCGCGGCCACCACGCCCAGCATGAACATCACCACCGGGTCGACCTTGCCGCTCACCATCACGCCCATCACCACGACGGTCAGCACAAGGTTGATCCAGAAATTGCGCGGGCGGCGCAGCGCCTGTTCGGCTTCGGTCAGCGGACGCGCGACGACTTGTGTGGCGCCACCGTGGTTGGCGAGGCCCAGTCGCTTCTCTTCACGCTTGCCCAGCAGCCACGCGCACACGAACACGAAGACGAGCCCCGCAATCTGCACCGGGATCAGCGGGTTGAAGATGTCCGTCACCGGCATGTGCAGCGACGCGGAGGCGCGGATCATCGGCCCCGTCCACGGCAAGGTTCACGCCGCACGCCATCGACGTCACGCACGCCAGGATGCGGCGGTCCATGCCGAGCCGGTCATAGAGCGGCAGCATGGCCGGAATGGTGATGAGGAACGCCACCGCGCCCGAGCCATCCAGGTGAATCAGCAACGCCAGCAGCGCCGAGCCCACCACGATGCGTGGCGGGCGGCTGCCCACGGTGCGCAGGATGCGGTCGATGATCGGGTCCAGCATGCCGGCATCCGTCACGATGCCGAAGTACAGGATGGCGAAGATGAACATCCCCGCCACGGGCGCGACATCCTTGATGCCGCCGATGATGAACTTGCTGGTGTTGAGCCCGAAGCCGCCCACAAGCGCGGCGATGACGGGAATGGCGATGAGCGCAACCAGCGGCGACATGCGTTTCGTCAGGATGACGACAAACAGCGCGACGATGGTCAGCAGCCCGAGCAGTGCGAGCATGGTCTCCTCCGAGTGCTTGGAATCGGAATCCCTGTTGGCGGGATTTGTTGATGGACGACTGTAGAAGCTGCTGATCTGCCTGTGAAACGGAATATTTGGATGGATTGAGCTGATTTGACGATAAGTGATGCAGGCGCCGCTCAATAAATCCCGGCAAAATGTGGCGCGTTCCCACCCGATGCTGGAGACCTTGTGCATACCGCCCCGACCATCCTGATCCTGCCTGGCTGGCAGAACTCTGGCCCCGAGCACTGGCAATCGCGCTGGGAGCGCCTGCATGGGGATCACCGTGTTGAACAACGCGAGTGGTTCACGCCCAAGCGTGCCGACTGGGTGGCCGCACTGGATGCCGCCGTGCGTGCCGCACCGGGCGATGTCGTGTTGGTGGCGCACAGCCTGGGGTGTGTGCTGACGGCGCATTGGGCTGCCGCGTCTGCCCACACAGCGCGCGTGCGCGGTGCCTTGCTGGTGGCGCCACCGCAGCTTGGCCGTGAAGATTCGCCGCCCGAACTGATTGACTTTCAGCCGGTGCCGCAACAGCGTCTGCCGTTTCCGGCCACCCTCATCTTCAGCACCAACGACCCCTTCAGCGATGCCGCCTGGAGCCGCCAACAGGCCGAAGCCTGGGGCGCCACGCCCATCGATTTGGGAGCGCGCGGTCATATCAATGCCGAATCGGACCTGGGCGACTGGCCGGAAGCCCGTGCCATCGTTACTAAGTGGAGCAAAAGCCCCACTTGAAATGAGGGCTTGACCCTAAAGCTTCTTCAGGGTTTTGAATGGAGGCATGAAACCAGATCTCGCCTCCGCCCTGCTGTCCCACAACCACGCCGCCAAGCCGGAAGCGTCTGGCTGCGGTGGTTGCTGCGGCCACGATTATCCCGTTGCCCGGGAGTCTGCTGACCATGAACACAAGCATGGCAACGACCATGAACACGGTCACGACCATGCACATGACCACGGTCACAAGCACGAGCACGGTGATGACCACGACCATGATCACGAGCATGCGGACGGCAAGGCCCACGGCTGCGGCCATGGACACGATCACGGGCACGACCACGCGCATGCGCACGGTCCGGCGCCGGTCGCTCCCCCAGTTGACGCTGCTGCCCTGGCCCGCGCCAAGGGCCGCACGAAAATCCGCATCGAGCAGATGGATTGCCCGACCGAAGAGCGCATGATCCGCAATAAGCTGGGCAACGCCGCCGGCGTGGTCGCGCTGGACTTCAACCTGCTGGAGCGCCATCTCACCATCCACCACACCGTGGACGACGTCACGCCGTTCCTGGAAGCCCTGCGCGCCATCGGCATGGATGGCGAGGTGCTGGAAGCGCATGACCGCGCGGCCGCGGCGCCTGCCGAGCCCACTGGCATCTCGCGTCGCACTTGGCTGCTGGGCATCGGCGGTGTGGCCGCGTTTGGCGCGGAGGCCATCGCCTGGTCCCTGGGTGATCACGCTTGGCCAGTTCTGGCACTGGCGCTTGCGTCCATCGCGCTGGCTGGTGGGCCGACGCTGCGCAAGGGCTGGATTGCCGTGCGCGCGCTCACGTTCAACATCAACTTCCTGATGGCGGTGGCCGTGATCGGCGCGCTGCTGATCGGCAAGTGGGCCGAAGCGGCCATGGTGATTTTCCTGTTTGCCGTGGCTGAAGCCATCGAGGCGCGTGCCCTGGTGCGTGCCCGTGATGCTGTGCGCGCGCTGACTGCCATCGCCCCCGACACAGCAGAGTTGACCGACGGCAATGGCGGCTGGCGCGATGTGGCCGTTGACACCGTTCGCGTCGGCGCACGCCTGCGTGTACGCACGGGCAGCCGTGTGCCGGTCGATGCACGCATCGTGAGCGGCCGCGCAGCGCTGGACGAATCGCCCGTCACCGGCGAGAGCCTGCCGGTGGAGAAGACCCTGGGCGACACCATCCTCGCCGGCACCATCGTCACCGACGGCGTGATCGAGGCCGAAGCCACGGCGGTGGCCGCCGACAGCACGCTTGCGCGCATCGCCGGGGCCATTCAGGAGGCGCAGTCGCAGCGTGCGCCCACGCAGCGCTTCGTCGACAAGTTCTCGTCCATCTACACGCCCGCCATGATGTTGCTGGCGCTGGCGGTTGCCGTAGTCGGCCCGCTGGTTACTGCCGATGGTTGGCTGACGTGGACGTATCGCGCGCTGGTGTTGCTGGTGATCGCTTGCCCCTGCGCATTGGTGATCTCCACGCCGGTGACGGTGGTGAGCGGCCTGGCTGCAGCGGCGCGGCGCGGCATTGTCGTCAAGGGCGGCGTCTATCTGGAAAGCGGCCGGCGCCTGCGTGCACTGGCGCTGGACAAGACCGGCACGCTCACGGCTGGCCGCCCGGTGCTGGATGCGGTGGTGTTGCCTGATGACACACGCGGCACGCGCCGCGCCGTGGCGGATCTGAACGTCGCCACGGATGGCACCCACCTGCAGGCACTGGCTGTGGCCGCTGCGCTGGACGCCAACACCACGCATCCGATTGCCGTGGCGATCGTGCAGGCTGCGCAAGCGCATGGCGCCGTAGATGCGGGTGCGGTTGAGGACCTGTCCGTGCTGCCGGGCCGCGGTGTGGCCGGCACGCTGGGTGGCGTGCGCTGGCACCTCGGTAACGCTGCACTGGTGGCCGAGCGCAGCTTTGATACCGCCGACTGGCGCGCTGCCGCGGAAGGCTTGCAGGCTGAAGGCATGTCCGCCGTCACGCTGTGCGACACGAACGGTGCGGTAGCACTCTTTGGCGTGCGTGACCGCGAGCGCCCGGAAAGCGCACAGGCCATCGCAGAACTACGTGCACTGGGTGTGCAGCCCGTCATGATTACTGGCGACGACCGCCGTGCTGCACAGGCCATCGCCAAGACGGTCGGCATCGACAACGTCCATGCCGAGCAACTCCCCGCCGACAAGCAACGCGTGGTGGGCGAGCTTGCCGCGCAGCATGGCTTCGTCGGCATGGTGGGTGACGGCATCAACGACGCACCGGCCCTGGCACGCGCCGACATCGGCTTCGCCATGGGCGCAGCCGGCACGGCCACGGCACTGGAAGCCGCAGACGTTGCCATCATGGATGACGACCCGCGCAAGCTCGCCGGCTTCATCCGCATCAGCCGTCGCACGGTGGCGGTGCTGCGTCAGAACATCGTGTTGGCGCTCGGCATCAAGGCGGTGTTCCTCGCACTGGCCGTGATGGGTGACGCCACGCTGTGGATGGCGATCTTTGCTGACGTGGGTGCGAGCTTGCTGGTGGTGTTCAACGGGCTGCGGGTGATGCGCACGCGCGTCTGATCATTGCGATCCGACAGCGCGCGCACGGGAGGGCGCTCAACGCAGGCCGGTGACGCGCGCGTCCTTCGGGTAGGTGATGAGGTAGTCGGCGGAGAAGCGGGCGCTCTGTCCAGCCGGAATCGTCTGCTCCCACGCGATCACACCGGGGCGGTGCTCCCAGTCGCGCTTGGCGGGCTCCGGCGAGAAGGTCGAGCGCACCTTGATGTCGTCGGACTGGCTGACCGGCGTGGCTTCCAGGATCTGCACGTCAATCGCATCGCGGTGCCGGTTGCGCACGGTATAGAGCGCGCCAAGCTGACGCTCGTTGCGGTTGTCGAGCAGGCCCACGCTGCGCTGATAGGTCTTGGGTGTTTCCACCACCACGGTCACGAGATCATCGCGGCCGAAAGGCAGCGTGACTTTCTGATCGTCGGCCGCCGGGTTCCATTGCGTATTGCCGACCACGGCACCGTCGCGGCGCAGTTGCAGGTTGCCGGCAGGCCAGATGCCTTGCGGGCGATCCACGGTGGCGATCAAGTAAGCGGCGGTGTCCATGCGCGGCGTGCTGCGTGCGGCCAGCTTGGCGGGCAGTGTTTCGCTGGCCAGCGTGAAGGTCACCTTCTGCGCATCGGATGGCAGTTCCACGGCACCTGGCACCTCAAACTCTGTGGCAAAGGCGGTCTGGACGGTGTTGACCTCGAACAGCGGGGCCTCGTCGGCCTCTCGCGGTTCGTTGCTGCGGCCAAGCTTGGCTCGGGGCGCTGGTGCCATGGCAGCAACCGGCGCAGCCGGATACGGCATCGCTTGCGGCGGCGGTTGAATGTCCAGTTGCCACGCATAGGGCTCTGGCCCGCGTGGCGTGTTACGCGGCTGGCCCGTCGACAAACGCAACCGCACGCCGCGCCAATCTTCCCCTGTCGATTGCGCAAGCGTTGCCTGCCGTTCGACGATGACGTTGGCGCGCACGGAATCCACACTTGCCTGATATGCCGGCCGCCAGCCCGCACGCGCGGTCTGGTAGCTGACACGCAATTCGCCGCCACGCGGTGCTGCCACGGCAATGCGAACCGTGCGCAGCGTGTCGGCGCCTGAACCGTGCGTGCGTTGCAGCGCATCGAGCTGCGCCTTCAACTCGGCGTAGCGCTTCTTCAGTTGCTCTTGCCGTGTGAAGACTTCCTGCGCGTTACGCGCCAGCGCATCGGTGGCGCGGCCTAGCGTGGAGAAATCCGTGGCCGGTGCGCGCCCATCGCCGCCGGTACGCTCACTCACCGCCTTCAGGTAGCTGGCCGATAGCGCATTCGCCTGCAGTTGTACGTCGAGCGCGGCACGCTGGTCTTGCAGGGTGCGGATTTGTGTCTCCAGGGCAGTCTTTGCGCAAGCACTGCCTTCACTGGGCACGGTTTCCACACGCACGTCACCCACGCGGATGGCGCTATCGCCCTCAACACGCAGGCTGTCGGCGTCGAATGTGGTTGGCAGGCAAGTCAGCTCGACACTGCGCGCACCAGCGGTAACGGTGGTTGTGCGCACGATGGTGGCGCTATCCGGATACAACGTGACATCGGTGATGCGTGATGGCGTTGCGGCTTGCGTTGCCGCAGCGGCGGCCATCGTGACCGCGCCGAGTGCCATGCGTTGCTGATGCAGAAAATGCGTTGCCGGTGTCGTCTTCATCCGCCCCACCCACATGTCGTGAAATGCGGCGAGTATCGCACGTCAAAGTGGCGTGCTCGGCAAGAGGAATGGCCCGTCAGCGATGCACGCCGCGGATGTGCCGATGTGCGTGTTCGGCCTCGCCATGATCATGGTTGTGGCCGTGGGGGCTGGTGGCGACCGGCTCCTCATGCAGCGACTGCAGCACGCCGCATTCCGCCACGGATGCGGCCGTCGTGCAGCGCAGCCCGATCGATTCGATCTGGCGCTTGAGTTCGGTCAGCTCCGCAATGCGCGCTTCAACGTGGCGCAGGTGGTCGTCCAGCAGGTGGTTGATCTCTTCGCACGAGGCCTGCGGGTTGCTCTGCAACTCCAGCAGCCGTCGGATTTCGGTATGCGCCATGTCGAGCGACCGGCACTTCGCAATGAAGGCCAGTTGCTCGGCATGCTCGGGTGTGTAGACGCGATAGTTGTTGGCGGCGCGCGCCGGCGGCGGCAGCAGGCCCTGCGCTTCATAGAAGCGGATGGTCTCGATGCTGATGCCCGTGCGCTGGGCGAGTTCGCCAATTTTCATATGCGTTGAAAAAGGGGATTAGAAAACGGTCGGTTCCGCGGTGACGGCTTCAACGCCGGCAACTTTCAGGCAGGCATCCACGCAAGCGCGGCAGGCGGTTGCGCAGGCACTGCAATGGCCCTGTCTGTGATGATCGCATTCTTCCGCGCATTGATGACAGATCTCGGCGCAGTCTTCCAGCAGCAGTTCTGCGAATTCGCTGTTGCGCTCCAGGAATCGGCGCGTAATGGCACAGTACTCCGCGCAGTCCGTACACAGGCCCATGCAGCGCGCCATGACTTCAGCGTGGCCGTTCTTGCCGGATTCCGTCGCGCAATGCTCGCAAGCGGTTTGGCAAGCATGAAGCGCCTGGATCACACTGGCAAAACGCTTGGCATTGTCTTTCGCGGTCGGACGATTGGTCATGTCAGTTCTCCTGTGGCAGTGGGCGTGCACGCTTGCGCGCTTCGGAAGGGATGGGCCGGGGCGTACCCCGTGCCGCATCTCTCCAATTTAGCAACTGGCGCTCCACTGCGTGAGGCCGACCTACACCTAAGACAACTCAGGCGACGGTCGCCTCGGCGTTACCGCGACGCAGCATGCCCTTGCCGGCACGTGCGATCAGGCGGTTCACGCCACCCACCACTGCGCGGATCGACGCTGTCGTCAGATTGGCATCCACACCCACGCCGAATACGCTGCCCGCCACACCCGGTGCGGCCATTTCTGCAAACGCAATGGCATCGGCATTGGCGCCCTGGCCCAAGGCGCGCTCTTCGTAGTGATGGATCGACACGGGCGCCGTCAGCACGTGTGACAGCGCATGCACCAGCGCATCCAGCGGCCCGTTGCCGGTACCTTCACAGATGTGCTCATGGTCGTCGATGTTGACCACCAGGCGGATGTGCTGGCTGCCGTCATCCTGTTCGGTCAGGCGGTGCGATACATAGCCGACGGCGCCGTCCGCGCGCAGATACGTCTGTTGAAACAGTGCCCAGATGTCGGCACCAGTGACTTCACGGCCGCTTTCGTCGGTCAGTTGCTGCACGGTGCTGCTGAACTCCACCTGCAGGCGGCGCGGCATCGCCACGCCATAGCCGGATTCCAGCAGGTACGCGATGCCGCCCTTGCCCGACTGGCTGTTCACGCGAATGATCGAGTCGTACGTACGGCCCACATCGGCCGGGTCGATCGGCAGGTAGGGCATTTCCCACAGCGCATCGGGCTTCTGCACAGCAAAGCCCTTCTTGATTGCATCCTGGTGCGAACCCGAGAACGCCGTAAACACCAAATCGCCCACGTACGGATGGCGCGGATGCACCGGCAGTTGCGTGCAGTCCTCACACGTGCGTGCCACGTCATTGATGTGCGAGAAATCCAGTTCTGGATCGACACCCTGCGAGTACAGGTTCAACGCGAGCGTGACGAGGTCCACGTTGCCGGTGCGTTCGCCGTTGCCGAACAGGCAACCTTCCACGCGGTCGGCGCCGGCCATCACGGCCAGCTCAGCTGCGGCCACGGCGGTGCCACGGTCATTGTGCGGATGCACGGAGAGGATGATCGAATCGCGGCGCGCCAGGTTGCGGTGCATCCATTCGATCTGATCGGCATAGATGTTGGGCGTGGCCATCTCCACCGTGGCCGGCAGGTTGACGATGATCTTGTGCTCCGGCGTCGGCGCCCACACCTCGGTCACGGCGTTGCAGACCTCGAGCGCAAAGTCCAGCTCGGTGCCGCTGAAGACTTCGGGGGTGTATTCGTACGTCCACTGCGTCTCGCGCATCGTCTCCGCAATTTCGCGGATCAGCTTGGCGCTTTGCACGGCAATGCGCTTGACGCCGTCGCGGTCGGTGTTGAACACGGTGCGGCGGAACACCGGCGCCGTGGCGTTATAGACGTGGATGATGGCTTTCTTGGCGCCACGCAGCGATTCCATCGTGCGGCGGATCAGGTCTTCGCGGGCCTGCGTCAGCACCTCGATGGTCACGTCGTCGGGGATGTGTCCGCCTTCGATCAGCTCGCGCACGAAATCGAAATCGGTCTGGGAGGCGGCGGGGAAGGCAGCTTCGATTTCCTTGAAGCCGATCTGCACGAGCATCTTGAACATGCGCATCTTGCGCTCGGCGTTCATGGGCTCGAACAGGGCCTGGTTGCCATCGCGCAGGTCCGTGCTCATCCAGATCGGGGCGCGGGTGATGGTCTTGTTGGGCCAGGTGCGATCGGCGAGGGCGATCTGGGGGAAGGGGCGGTATTTGGTGGCGGGGTTCTTCAGCATGGTGTGGGTGTCCTGTGAGATCGAGATCGGTGGATTACGTCAGGGACGACCGCGCGTGCGGCGTCCGGCGTGGCCGGGTGAACGTTGCGGGTGTGGCGGCCAGACAGCCACGGGCGCGTGGTCTGGCTGCCGGGCGATAGTCGGGTCAGTAGTCGTAGCGAAAGCAGGATCGAGGTCGGCATGGAAGGCTCCAAATCGGTGAACGGATCACCGGATGACGTCACATCAGACGAGGTCCGTCGCCTGTTGCGCAACGGACCGGTCAAACACCGGAACGAGGGGGAAAAGAGAGGTCTACGCGCTTACACGCGTAGTAGGGAAGCGGATAGCGATAGCAGACCGCGCACGCACGAGAGGGTGCGAGCTTGAGCGGTGAGAAGGGCGATCTGCTGGGAGTGCATTTCTCAATACTGCGGGCGGATGGGGGCCGTTGTCAAGTTGCCTGGGCGGAATTCAGGCGGTTCGGGAGCACGCGTCGGAGGCGGAAATTCAATGTGAAGTACTCGCCAGCAAAACGTAAGCGAACCTGCTTTAATACACCCCGTCCATACCGCCAGCCCGCTGTATCAACGGCTTTATAACGGTAAGACTCCCTCATGCCCCACAAGGAGAACACCACAATGGTCACGTTGAACATCAACGGCAAACCGGTGGAAGTTGATGCCGATCCGTCGACGCCGCTGCTTTGGGCGCTGCGCGACAACCTCGGCCTGACCGGCACGAAATTCGGTTGCGGCGTTGCGTCGTGCGGTGCGTGCACGGTGCACCTGAACGGCCAGCCCACGCGTAGTTGTGTGCTGCCGATCTCCGCGGTGGCGGGTCAGCAGATCACCACGTCTGAACACATTGCCGATGACAAGGTCGGCAAGGCTGTGCTCGACGCTTGGATCAAGCACGACGTGGCGCAGTGCGGCTACTGCCAGAGCGGCCAGATGATGAGCGCGGTGGGTCTGCTGCGCAGCAAGAAGAAGCCGACCGATGCCGACATCGATAGCGCGATGGCCGGCAACCTGTGCCGCTGTGCGACGTACCAGCGTATCCGCGCGGCGATTCATGACGCCGCGAAGTCGCTGGCCTGAGCCCCACCGGAGAATTCATGATGCGTATTCGAAATCTTGAAGCACTGGCTGGTGGCGGCGCGCACCCTCAACCGGCATCTGCGGACGCGGGTGTGGCGACACTGGATCGCCGTAGCTTTCTGAAACTCACCTCGCTGGCCGGCAGCGGTCTTGCACTCGGCATTGCGCCGGTGCTGGCGGGCGCGCAGGACGCGAAGGCCAAACCACCTTCACCCCCGCAGGCCTTCATCATCATTGCCCCGGACAACACCGTGAGCGTGGCGGTGAACCGTCTGGAGTTTGGTCAGGGTGTGCACACCGCATTGCCGATGGCGCTGGCGGAAGAACTCGACGTCGACTGGCGCAACGTGCGCGGCGTGCTGGCGCCGGCGGGCGATCCGTACAAGGACCCGGGCTTCGGCATCCAAATGACGGGCGGTTCCACTGCGCTGAACCACTCGTTCCAGCAATACCGCGAGCTGGGTGCGCGCGCACGCGCCATGCTGATTTCGGCTGCTGCGCAGCGTTGGAATGTGGATCCTGCCACGTGCCAGACGGCCAATGGCGTGATCACCTCGGGCAGCAACCGCGCCACGTATGGCGAGCTGGCGCAAGCCGCCATGGCGTTGCCAGTGCCGGCGCAGGTCACGCTGAAGAACCCGTCGCAGTTCCGTATTGTCGGCAAACCCACGCCGCGTCTGGATGCGCGCGCCAAGCTCGACAGCTCGCTCAAGTTCGGCATCGATACGCGCCTGCCGAACATGAAGGTAGCTGTGCTGGCCCGCCCGCCGCGCTTTGGCGGCAAGGTGGCCAAGTACGACACGGCAGCGGCCAAGGCTGTGAAGGGCGTGGTCGATGTGCTGTTGATCCCGACGGATCGTGGCGGCACGGGCGTGGCCGTCATTGCCGATGGCTACTGGCCGGCCAAGCAGGGCCGCGACGCGCTGCAGGTGAGCTGGGAAGACACTGGCTCGACGGTGTCGACGCCAGCGTTGATGGAGGACTACAAAAAGCTCGCCAGCCAACCCGGCACAGTGGCCAAGCCGGCTGACGTGAGCGCCATCCAGTCGGCGCCCAAGCGTATTCAGGCTGATTATGAGTTTCCGTATCTTGCACACGCGCCGATGGAGCCGCTGAACTGCACGGTTGACGTGCAGAGTGCTGGCGGCAAGATCAGCGGTGCGAAAGTGTGGGTCGGCTCGCAGTTCCAGACCATCGACCAGGGCGCGATCGCCAAGGTGCTGGGCGTGGCGCCCGAGAAGATTGAGCTGAACACGATGATGGCTGGCGGCGGCTTTGGCCGGCGCGCGATCACCACGTCGGACTACGTGGTGGAAGCCGCTAATGTGGCCAAGGCGTATGCAGCCGCGGGCCATAGTGGCCCCGTCAAGGTGATCTGGAGCCGTGAAGACGACATCCGCGGCGGCTACTACCGCCCGATGCATCTGCACCGCGTGGATGTGGGCGTCGACAACAGCGGCAAGGTGGTCGGCTGGAATCACGTCATCGTCGGTCAATCGATCCTCAAGGGCACGCCGTTCGAGGCCTTCATGGTCAAGAACGGTGTTGACAGCACGATGGTCGAAGGCGTGATCGAGAACGACTACGGCTTCCCCTTGCAGCTGACGGTGCACCATCCGGACGTGAACGTGCCGGTGCTGTGGTGGCGCTCGGTTGGTCACACGCATACGGCCTTCGTGATGGAAACGATGGTCGATGAGGTGGCGCACGCCGCCAAGCAAGATCCGGTGGCCTTCCGGCTGGCACGCTTGACCGATAAGGAGCACGCGCGTCATCGCGCCGCGCTGCAACTGGCCGTTGACAAGTCCGGCTACGGCAAACGCAAGCTGCCCAAGGGCCAGGCTTGGGGCGTGGCGGTGCACGCATCGTTCGAGTCGGTGGTGGCCTATGTTGTGGAGGTGTCGATCGACAAGGGCAAACCGCGCGTGCATCGCGTGACGGCTGGCGTGCATGCCAACCGCGTGGTCAACCCGATGGGTGCGGAAGCGCAGATCCAAGGCGCCTGCGTGTTTGGCCTGGCGATGATTGCCCCGGGCTTTGCCATCGAGATCGAGAACGGCGCGACCAAGAACAGCAACTTCCCCGACTACCCGCCCGTGCGCATGCCGGACGCGCCGCCGGTGAACGTGTTCTTTGTACCGTCGGAAGATAACCCGACTGGTCTGGGCGAACCCGGTACGCCGGCGATCGCGCCGGCCGTGGCCAACGCGGTGTTTGCATTGACCGGCAAGCGCCTTCGCAAGCTGCCGTTCGACACGGTGTAATTGTCATCATCGCGTGATGCGATTGGAGCCGGCATGCAGCAATGTGTGCCGGCTTTATTGTTCAGCGGATGGTTTCTTGCGTCCGCGCTTGTGTTGTCTATCCACCCGGAGGAGCACGTTATGGCATTGAACATTTTGTACACCGCCCACGCCACCGCCACAGGCGGCCGCAACGGCCACACGCAAACCGACGACGGCCAGGTCTCGCACGACCTGTCGGTCCCGAAGGCAATGGGCGGCCCCGGTAAGCCCAACACCACTACGCCGGAAGACCTGTTTGCCGCGGGCTATGCGGCATGTTTCGGCTCGGCATGCGACTTTGTCGCCAAGAGCATGCTCAAGCTCAATCCGAGCAGTGTCGAGATTCATTGCGACGTGGGCATCGGCACGCGCTCCGAAGGCGGTTTCGGTCTGAAGGTCGGGCTGACCGCGCGCGTTGGCGGCCTGTCGCAAGCCGACGCTGACAAGCTGGTGGCCACGGCACATGAGGTGTGCCCGTACTCCAACGCCACGCGCAACAACGTGGAAGTCACGCTCAAGACCGAGGTGGTTTGATGCATAAGCGGCCCGTTGCTGGTGCTGTTGTTGGGGTATTGCTGGCCGCGGGCCGCGGCAGCCGGTTCGACCCTGCGGGTGCAGCAAACAAGTTGCTCGCTGTATTGCCTGACGGTACACAGGCGGGCACGCCTGTCGCCGTGCAGGCGGCACGGCATCTACTGCAGGCCGTAGGGGACGTGGTGGCCGTGGTGCCCGCCGCCGCTACGCATGGCGCGCAGGTTGAGCAACTGGCCGTGCTGTTGGCCGAAGCTGGTTGTGACGTCTTGCGATGCCCGACCGCGGCCAACGGCATGGGAGCCAGCCTAGCGGCAGGCGTGAGCGCACGTCCCGACGCAGGCGGTTGGGTCATCGCCCTGGCCGATATGCCGTGGATTGCCCCCGAGACCATTGCTCAAGTTGCGCAGGCGCTCGACGTGCACCACTGCGTCGCGCCGTTCCACGCAGGGCAGCGTGGCCACCCCATCGGCTTTGGCGCCGATTTCTTCGCCGGTTTGACCGCGCTCGACGGCGATGAAGGCGCGCGGCGCCTGATTGATCCCGCCACACTCGTCCGCATTGACAGCAACGACACCGGCATCTTGCGCGATGTCGATACCCCCGCTGATCTGGCGTAGTGCCCTGTTTCTTCGCAGTTGCACAATTTGTTCACAGCAACGCCCAAACTGCCTGCGAAACCGGCCGCAACCGATTGACGCACAAGGATTTGTTGCCTGATGTAACGGCCGCACCCGATGTGGATAACTTTCGCCAGGCGTGCCCGTTTTGCGTTGTCGACACGTTTGCGGGAATCCGTCAAGCCCGTTGTCATGCCAAAGGCTAACGGCATGTCGGGTTATGCACAGAACATGTGGATAAGTCTGTGGGAAACGTTGTTCGACCCGCGTGGCGACGGGCTTTGGTCGGCATTGCTCGGGGATTTGGCACACCCCGTCGGGTTGACGCGGTGAGCTTCTTGCAACGTTTGATTACAACCGGAAACAGAATGTCAGGCGGTCTTCGACCAGACTCCCGGTACGCGACGACGGCGATCCTGGCGATCTCGTGTCGCGACCGACGCATTTGAAGGAGAAGAACATGGTCCGGGTACTGACGATTTTTCTGGCGGCTGCCACGGTGTTGACGGCAACCGGTTGTGCCGACATGACGGCGCGTCAACGCAATAACGCCATCGGTGCGGGCGTAGGCGGTCTGGCTGGCGCTGCGCTGATCGGCGGCCCAGGCGCAACCCTGGGCGGTGCTGCGCTGGGCGGACTGGTGGGCAACGTATCGACACGCTGATACGGCGATACGCACATCGTTCAAGCGAAAACGGACCCGGGGTGGAAGCCTCGGGTCCGTTTTTTATGCCTGCGCGCGGCTGAGTGAGCGCAGCAGGCTTTCGAGTGCGGGCACTTCCAGCGGACGACCAAACAGGAAACCCTGCACTTCATCGCAGGCGTGTGTCGAGAGAAAGGCTGATTGCTCGGGGGTTTCCACGCCCTCAGCCGTCACGGTCATGTTCAGCGCGTGCGCCATCGCAATGATGGTCTTCGCCAACGCCACGCAGTCGGCCACTGCAGGCACGCCGCTGATGAACGAACGGTCGATCTTGATGTTGTGGATCGGCAGGCTGCGCAGGTACGACAGCGACGAGAACCCGATACCAAAGTCATCGAGCGAGATGCGCACGCCGCGTGCGGCCAGGCTTGTCAGCAGACGTTGCGTCGACAGGCGATCGGCCAACAGCACGCTCTCCGTCAATTCCAATTCCAGTCGCGACGACGTCATGCCCGATGCCTTGAGTGCTTCATCCACATCGCGTTCGATCACGCCCGCATCGCATTGCCGTGCCGATACATTGACCGCCACGCGCCCCGTGAAGCCGAAGTTGCGCTCCCATACTTGGCCCTGCGTGCATGCCTGCATCAGCGCCCAGCGGCCAAGCTCAAGGATGTAGCCGGACTCTTCCGCCACCGCGATGAACTCGGTGGGCGAAATCGCTCCCAGTTCTGTGTCGGACCAGCGCATCAGCGCTTCCACGGCCACCAGTTCGCCCGACGAGAGCGCGTACTTGGGCTGATACACCAGCCGCACTTGCCCGCGCGCGAGTGCGCGGCGCATGCGTTCGTTGAGGGTGAAGCGGCGCAGCATCTGCGATTCGAGCGCACGCGAGTATCGCGTGATGCGGCTGCGGCCGTTCTCCTTGGCACGGTACATGGCGGCCTCGGCATGGCTGACCAGTGTGCCCGCGTCACTGCCGTCTTCCGGATATGCCGTAACACCAATGCTGGCGGACAGGTGCAGTTCGCGGTCACCGCCGGTAAAGGGCTTGGCCAGCGCATCAAGCACCTGCTGGGCGAGCGCATCAATCGTGTCGGGGTCGTCGATGGCCACGCAAAACTGGTCACCACCCAAGCGCGCCAGCAGCGCACGCTGGCTGACCTCGGCGCGAATGCGCTGCGCCGCCAGGTTCAGTACCTGGTTGCCGATGTGGTGGCCCATCGCCTCGTTGACGGTCTTGAAGTGGTCCAGCCCGATGTAGAGCAGCGCGGCGCGGCCGGTGGAGGGCAGCGCCAGGCGCGCGTCGAGCCGTTCGATGAATGCCGCGCGATTGGGCAGGCCCGTCAGCGAGTCCTTCGTTTCCAGCAGGCGCAGTTGCTCGTGGGTCGAACGTTCCGCGGTGATGTCGGTAAAGATGACCAGCACCGCATGCGGCGAGGCGCTGTCCGGTGAAAACATCGGCAGCACGGATTCGCGCAGCCAGACAATCTGCCCGTTGCCGGTCGGTACGCCCACCACCACGTTGCTGATGGCGCGTCCGGTGCGTGCGGCCAGTGTGGAGGGCCATGCTGCGCGCGGCAGGATGGTGCCGTCTTCGCCGAGCATCATGTCGCTGTGCGCCATGCGCGGGCGACCCTTCCATGACCCGCCCGACAAGCGCAGGATCTCGGACGCGCTGCGGTTGTACGACAGCACGCGGCCGTCGGTGGACAGCGTGAGCACGCCTTCGCTCAAGTGGTTGACGACCAGACGGTATTGATCTCGAAGGTCACGCGCTTGGGCGTACTCGCCTTCCAGGCGCAACAGCTTGACCAGCGCGCTGACATAACTGGCACACGTGGTACGCAATGCAGCGTCGTCGCGTGTCGCGGCTGGTGCAGGGTAGAACAGGCACAGCAGGTCACCGCTCGACGTCATGCCACCATGCTGTGCGGGGATGCGGCATAGCCAAGCGGGTAGCGCCTTGCCGAGCACGCGCGTGAGTACCTCCTGCAGGGCGGCCGGCGCATTGGACTGGCGAATCAGTTCAATGGGGGCTACGTCGTTCAACAGCGGCGCGATGCGCGCAAGTTCAACATCGAGTTCGCCGGCTACTGGCGCGACCAGTTGTTCGCGGGCAGCTTGCGTGCCATACAACCGCGCCCGCCCGGATACCACGCGCGTCACGATGCATAGCGCGGTGGGCAGCGCTGCCTCGAGCGCGCGCAATACTGCGTGCAGGCGCTCCCCGAGCGAAGCCGCGGACGGCAGCGTTGACAGCAGATGATCAAGGTGTTCGTGCGGCAACGCCGCGCCGATGGCCTCGGCGCTGAGAATGCGCTCGCCCGCCTTGCCAGGCAACTGCGCGTCGAGCGGCAAAGGCAACCCGTGTACCACGATCTGCTGTGCAGGCAGGCCATCGAAACGTGTCGGCGTGATAGTCAGCCGGACGTTGACCGGTGCCTCGGATGTGCCCAAAGAAACAGCAGAAGCCACCTCTGTGGCGGCTGTATCGGGCATCTGCGGATCGGCGTTCGCGCCTGCGTACGCATTCAGCGTGGCGGGCACATCCTGAAAGAAGCGCGAGAACGGCTCGCCGAGCAGTTGATCGACCGAGCGCGCGCGCACCATGCTGATGCCGGCCGCATTGGCGTACACGATGCGGCCTTCGAGAACGACATAGAGGGGAACGGGCAGGCTTTGTGCCGACAGCGGGTAGGAAAGTTCGTCTTGCATCCCACGCTCCAACCAATGGTATTGCCCGAGATACCACGCAATCAATGTGTCCGCGGGCAACGCAACAGCAGCCAGCCTGCGGAGGCGGGACAACAACTTTTATGATGCGCAAAAGTTGCGTGTCGCGCAAATCGTTGATTTGTGATTTATACAACACACCGCATGTTTGGTTTGTCTGCGACGTTCTCGGTTGTTTGCAGCATTCGCTGAAAAGGGTGGTCCGATCGATACGGATTCGATCAAGCCTGCAATACCGCATCTGAAGCGCTTCTCTTGTCGGCGAAATGCCGTTTGGTTCGGCAAGGCGTGCACGCCAATCTGCGCGCTGACATCAAGAGGCAGATTCGCATTGTGAGGACGAAACAGGTGTTCACGCGGCCGATGAACGTTATGGAAAGAAAAAAATTGTGCCTGTAAGTAGCAGGTGTACCGGCATGCCGAAGCGCAAAGCCAACGGTAAAACACGGGCAAGGATGGATTCATCGTGGGTGTATCCAACGATCAGTCCGCAGGGGTCATCGCTTTGAAGCGGTTTTAGCGACGATCAAACATCCCTCCAGGGTGGTGAAGCAATGCGGTGCCAATGCCAGGTCGCCACGTAGCTTGATAGGCGGTGGCACAGCCAGCCGCCAGCAATGTACTGGCGTCAATTGGCCTCGGGAATTGCAGGACCCAACGGCAGTTGCTAATGTGATGGCACTGAAATGCAGTGCTTGCAGGTTTGCAGTCTCGTCTGATCGCGTATACCAGAAGAATGCATCCATCTGACTTTCTGGTTGAATCTTGAGCATTCGGTGTGCCTGATTTGATTCGACCGCTTTTGGTGCACTTGCGGCAAGCCGCGGTGCGCGATCAAAACCGTTGAAATTTCATTTCAGTTATGAATACAATTGAACTAATATCTGACCCACAACAGAATTTATTGGGAGCGCATATGGCGACATACAAGGAATTGGTTGCACAAAAGGCCAAGCTGGAAGAGCAGATCGAAACCGCCCGCGCCAAAGAGCTGGAAGCCGTTATCCAGCAAGTGCGTCAAACGGTTGCCGAATACGGCCTGACGGCTGAAGACCTGGGCCTGGCACCGCGCCGCGGCCGCCGTGCTGGTGCCAAGGCACCCGTGCCGGCGAAGTACCGCGATCCGAAGACGGGCGCAACGTGGTCTGGCCGTGGCCGTGCACCGGCCTGGATCGGCAAGAACCGCGACAAATTCCTGATCGCCTGATTTGCCCCTTTCGGTACGACGGCCCACCAGACCGGTGGGCCGTTTTTGTTGGAGCGCCTGAGCGTTCCTGACTATAACGTCGACATGACGCCCCGCCTCCCCAAATACCTCGAACTGGCCGATCGCATCCGGCTCGACATCCTGCATGGCGCCTTGCCGGCCGGCAGCGTTGCCCCCAGCGAAAACGAAGTCGCCCAACGCTACGGCGTATCGCGGCTGACCGCGCGCCGCACGCTCAATGAGCTGGCCGCACGTGGGTTGCTCAAGCGCTCGCGCGGGCAACGTAGCGTGGTGCTCGATCGGGTGGGGCCGCATCGTCCTGTGCTGTATGCCCCGGGTCAGTCCGATGCGGCGTTGGAGTACGTGCCCGGCGCCGCCTACAGCGTCAGCGCATTCCAATTGGAGCGGGCTGATGAGACGGTGGCGGCCGCGCTCGGTCTGGAGGTTGGCGCGCAGGTGGCATTTGTGGAGCGCCGCGCGCAGGTCGAGGGCAAGCCCATCATGCTGCTGCGCACGTGGTTGACGTCACGGCTGGCGGCCATGCTCGAGGCGCGCGATTTTGAAGACCGCTTGTTCGTGCAGGTCTTCCAGCGGGCCAACCTGACCATCGCGCGCTCGCGCGAGGCGCCGCTGGCATGCGTGGCTGACGCGCATCAGGCCAGCCAGCTTGACGTGTCCGCAGGCGTGCCGCTGGTGCGCGTACGCCGGATCGGCTACAGCGTGGCTGACGTGCCGATCTCCCTCACGTATTGCGATTTCTCCCCCGAGCGCTATACGCGCGAGGTAGACATTCGCGTCCTGCAAAACGACTAGAGCGTGTCATGTCCTTTTACGGGAGATGCGTTCGTTTCAAAACGGTTTGCGTGGTAGGCGCAGACCGCCGCCCTTGGCGTTCCAAGGGCAAGGGCTGCAACACCCCACGCGAGCCGTTTTGAAACGAACCCTTCGGGAAACCCACCAAAAAGCCGCATGGCCGCGTTGCGGCTCGCTTATTTGGCTTGCCAAACCGCGCTCGCCACGCCTTGCCCTGCGACTTTTTGGTGGGTTTCGCACTCCCGTAAAAGGGCATGACACGCTCTCTGCACTTGCGCCAGCACGGTGCAGAAACGGCGCCACACACCCCTGTGTTGGGACTTGTCTGGTAGGGGTATTCAAGCTAGTCTGCGCGCCTTCCCGCGAAAACGTATTCATTTGTGACACCTCAGCATGCTGACGGCGCATTGGCACGGCTGTTGCATTCACTCGCGGCGATCTCAGCAGGGCAGGCGAGCCACCTGCCTCTGTGAAGCGAATTCAACACAACGGAACCAGAAGAGGGAGAAATCAACGATGCAACTCAAGCGATGTTTCAAGCTGGCCGCGCTGGCTGCTGCCGCCGGTCTGACCGCAGGTGCGGCCCAGGCGCAATCGTCCGTCACGCTGTACGGCCAGGTGGATGCCTGGGCCGGCATGACCAAGAACCTGGGCGCGTCTGACCGCGCAGCGGTTGTCAATTCGGGCGGCATGTCCACGTCGTACTGGGGCATGAAGGGCAGCGAAGACCTGGGCAACGGTTTGAAGGCCATCTTCACGCTGGAAGCGTTCTTCCGCCCTGACACCGGCAAGGGCGGCCGCTTTGATGGCGACACGTTCTTCGCCCGTAATTCGTTCGTCGGTCTGCAGTCGAACACCTGGGGCTCGATCAAGCTCGGCCGCAATACGCCGCAGTACTTCGTTTCGACGATCCTGTTTAACCCGTTCGGCGATTCGTACACCTTCTCGCCGATGGTGTTCCACACCTACCTGGGCAACGGCCGCACGGGCGCAGCCGGCATCTCGGGTCTGGTGGGCGATTCGGGCTGGAACAACTCGATCCTGTACAGCACGCCGGACATCAATGGCTTCACGGGCACGCTGATGTACGGTGCGGGTGAGCAGGCTGGCCACAACGGCCAGAACAAATTTGGCGCGGGCTTCCTGTACTTCCGCGGCAACTTTGCAGCCACCGCCGCTTTCCAACAGGTGCGCTTCGATGCCACCCCGGGCGACCTGAATGCACTGGTGGCGGGTTTCCAGCGCCAGACTGCAACGCAGCTGGGTGCGTCGTATGACTTTGGCGTGGTCAAGCTGTACGGTCAGTACCAGTACATCAAGAACACGATCGCCACGGGTGATGCGAAGAGCAACGGCGGCCAACTGGGTGTGTCGATTCCGGTCGGCCCGGGCAGTGTGCTGGCTTCGTACGCCTACACGAAGACCTCGGGCGCTGCAGACGTGAAGCGCAACACCTGGGCCATTGGTTACGACTATTCGCTGTCCAAGCGCACGGATGTGTATGCCGCGTACTTCCGCGACAAGGTGTCCGACCTGAGCTCGGCTGATACTTTCGGCGTGGGCATGCGCGCAAAGTTCTAAACCTGCGCTTTCCTTGTCACCCCCGCGTGTCGACAGCGCGGGTGGGCATTTACAGCGGCGTCCGGGGTTCCGGGCGCCGTTTTTTGCTTGTGGAAGGCGAGTGGGGTCGGGCGTTCAACCGGTACGCGCGATGCGTACGGGCGCCAAGGAAGACGTGGCAGGCTCAGCCACGAGTTGCGGCTGATTCAGCAGCATGGCGCCACGCTGGGTGGCGACGAATACCGCTTCGGTACGGCTGCGGACTTCCAGGCGACGATATAGCGCGTTGATGTGCGCCTTGGCTGTGGCCTCAGAGATGCCGAGCATGCGGCTGATGGTTTTGACCGGATGGCCGCGCGAAAGCAGAACCAGGATTTCGTACTGGCGTTGGGTGAGTCCCAATAATGCGCAGTCGTCACTGCCCTTGGCGCCACCTGTTTGCGCATCTGGCCGGGCAAGCACAATGGAAGCCGGTACATAACGGCCGCCGGCGAGTACCAATTCCAATGCGGCTGCAATCAATTTGCCTGAATAGCTTTTCAGCAGATATGCAGAGACATTCAATTGCATCAGCGCGCGCACATGTGCGGCTGAATCGCTTTCACCCAGTACGGCGACGTGCCGTGGATGTGGCTGTTGCAGCAACCGGGAGAGCGCCGGAAGATCGTCGATGCCCGGCAGTGGCAGGCCGATCAGGGCCAGTTCGGCGTCCGCATGCGCCGCGAGATTTTCAAATAGGGCCTCGTCCGGGTCGACGCTGACGACTTCGGAAATGGCCGGCAAAGATTGTAAAACGTGGGTCGCACCGGCACGCACCAAGGGGTGTGCCTCAACTACGATCGATTTCACTGCGCCGCCTGTCTGGTTATGGTTGTTTGCCCATTTCCGGAATATGGCCGGCCGTCGCCCATTTGGACCGGCGAGATCCAAATTGATACAGGCGTGGCTGGTAGAAACGCAATGACGCGCGGTTTCGGTATGTTTCCCCGTTCAACCAGCAGTCACCAGGTGCGGTGCCGCCGGGCCGAAACCTTGGCATGCCATTCAGGCGCGATTTCTTTCCGGTTTTCTTGTTTATGTCGCCAGGCGCGGAGGATATACCCCGCCAAAATCGGCAGAATAAATCCCCAGCATGCTTGTTGCACCCATCAATGGGATGTAAACCTTTTTGTTTACCCCGATTGGCGGTGTGCCAGACCCCCTATAGATAGCAGGATCAGGCAGGGGCAGCTAGCCCCACTTCAAACCCATTGACGTAAACGTAAACCGGCGTTCGGCCGTCTTTGACGGCCCTGCGGTTTATTGGGCGACGACCGAGAAGCGCGGCATCGACAGCGGTTGCTTGCCGTCGCGGCCGTAGGGCGTGCCACCGCCGTTGTTGGCAGCGTGCAGGACAGACAGCGCGTTTTGCGTGGCGCGCAGACGCAGATCGATCAGGGTGCCGTTATCCAGATTGCGCTGGCGCAGAGTGCGGGCCAGGGCCAGGTTCTCGTCGAACAGGCGGCTAGCGGTTTCATCGGTGCGCAGGTATTTGACCAGCCCGTACGGATCGGCGCCGCCGTGCTGTGCCCACCAGAGGCGGCGCTCGCGGTCAGCTTCGCCCAGGGCGGTGAGCTGCTTCTGCTTGGTCTGGGTGACGCGCTCGAGCTCGACCATGTCGCCGTCGCGCAACGCTTGCGCCTCGGCTTCCAGCGTCTGGGTGGCGGCGCGCAGCAGTTCCTGCTCGTCGGCAAGGGTGCGGATCAGCAGTGTGTTGTCCATGTTGGCGACCTTTAGCTGGGGAGCTTGGGCAGCCGCCGGCCGGCACACCGCCCCGCCGCGATCAGCCCAAGCGGGCTGGCGGCGTCATGAGAAATGGGGGACGGACGACGGGAGGCTCCCGTCAGACCTTCTTGCTTTGTGCCGAGAGCAGCGAATGCGCGTCGGACAGCGCCGCATCGGCGATCTTGCCGGCGTCCATCTTGAGCGTGCCATTCTGAATGGCGCTGCGGATCTGCTCGACGCGTGCTGCGTTGAAGTCGCCGCTGCCCACTTGGCGCGAAACTTGATGGACCGACAGCGAAGGCACGGTTGAATCCTGGTCGCTGTGGCGCGTGGTGCCCGTGGCCGTCGTGGCCACCGAGGACGAGCCGGTCGCGCGCGTCGACCCGGACGCTGCGTCCTTGGTCGGCGCAATGGCCGGCGTGTTGTTGACGATATGGTTGATTTTCACGGGTGTCTCCGAAGAGCGCGTTCATCCTATCACCCATATCGGCCAACCCCGACCCAAACTTTAGCGAGGCGTATTGAGAGCGCATCACAGTGTGCGTGTGATCGATTGATATCAAATCGATGTCAGAACTGGATCGCGACCACACCGGCGGACTGCGCAATGCCGGAGACGACGTTGCCGTTGGCCGTGCGCACCTGCGCCACCTGACCCACGGCTGCCTGGTTCATGGCCCGGCCGTCACTGGTCACCTGGAAGCCGCCGCCTTCGGCGACGAGCTTGACGGTCTGGCCGGCCTGCACGGCAATTGCCAAGCGCAGGCTTTCGGCGCGCAGCGGCTGGTTGGCCGCCACGCTGGTTACCAATACACGCCCGACCACGTCGGCGGGTTGCTGTACGACTGACGGTGGCAGCAGCGAAAGGTCCCCCGTGCGTGCTTCCAGATCGCTCATGTCGAGCGTCTTGCCCGGCGACAGCTGGTGCGACGCCACGTAGTACGTCCCCGTGATCTGGATGGTGGCTGGCACCCACGCCGCCCAGGCGTGCGGTGATTTGCAGCGCACTCCAACTTGAATGCGGCCGCGCAGGCGGTTGGCCGCCGGGAGCATCAGGTCGATCTGGTCACACGGCTGGTTGGCCACGCGTGGATCGACCGGGCCGACTTCCACCGAGGCGCGCGGTGCGCCAGCGTCATTGGTGCCACCCAGGATGTCCAGCTGTGACTGCAGTTGCTGCTGGATCTGCATCTGGATGGCGTTCGGGCCCTGGACGGTGGTCGTGGCGGGTTGTGCGGCCTGGGCCGGCATCGGCATGTTGGTGGCTGCCGGCGCGTAGCCGACGCGCATCATGCTTTGCGCGTGTGCCGGGAACGGATGGGCGAGGCTTGCCAGGACGCCCAGCGCCAGGGCCAGCAGCAGCGTGCGCCGGCGTGCGGCCAACGGCATTGCCGTGGCGCCGCGGCGGCGGACAACGGCAAAGGTCGGGTAGTGGGCGCTACGTGCAAACCGCGTGGACATGGAAAGCCCTCCATCTAGGAGCGTGTCATGCACTCTTACGGGAGTGCGAATCCACCCAAAAGGCCGCAGGGCTAGGCGTGGCCGACGCCGTGTGGTGATTCCACACAAGGAGGCCGCAACGACGCCATGCGGCCTTTTGGGTGGATTCCCTTTGGGTTGTTTCCAAAACACGCGCTGGGGGTGTTACGGCCACCCGCCAATGGAACAACCATTGGCAGCCGTCCGTGCCTACCCAGCACGCGTTTTGGAAACAACGCATCTCCCGTAAGAGTGCATGACACGCTCCAGAGTCCGGTGAAGTGTAGCCACGCGCGCGGGAGGGCCAAATGCGGAAATGTCGGCCAATCCCCCCCTTATTCGGACGAATGCTCTTGCCAGGTGGCCCCTAGACTTTGCAACGTGGTGAAGTCCCTGGCGTTGCGCGGTGCCGTTCCATTTGCCGCGCGGCCTGCCCCGGAAGGTCGGTTTCCCGGCCGGCCCCCGGATCCGCAGACAAGGCCCTCTCCACTGAGGCTGCATGACGGCAACTCAGCAATACAGCGGTTCTGGAGACGGCATCGGCGGTTTTGAAGGGGCTGCCGATGCCTGCTTCTCCAACCCACGGAATTCGGAATACCAAACAAACGCGGCGGCGGGGTTGCCAGTTCAGGCACCAACAAGACGCCACGCGCGAGGAATGACAGACATGGTCGACAAGCTGGATCAGTTGTTCGGTTTTCAGGAGAAGGCGTTGCAGTTGCGTTCGCAGCGGCACCAGATCCTGGCCTCGAACATTGCCAACGCCGACACGCCCAACTACAAGGCGCGCGACTTCGATTTCCAGTCGGCGCTGCAAAAGGCGGTCGGCCAGCAAAGCGGCAACACGCTGCCGATGACGGCCACGGCGTCCGGCCACCTGACGGCGGACGGCGCACCTGCCGGTGATGTGACGCTGATGCAGGCCTCGCTCTCGCAGCAGGCCAAGTCGCTGCAGGGCGAAGTGCAGTACCGCACATCGCAGCAGCCTTCCATTGACGGCAACACGGTCGACATGGACGGCGAGCGCATGCGCTTTGCCGACAACACCGTGCGTTACGAGGCCGACCTGAACATCGTGACGCAGAAGATCAAGTCGATGCTGGCGGCCATTCAGAACAGCTAGCGCGGCAAAGCAAGACAAAGCAGGACCGAGCAGAACAGAGCAAGACAGGGTAGGACGATCGCGCCGCAGTCTCGGGCGCGACGAAAGAGGGGCGGGAGTGATGCGGCGCCCCGGGCCAGGCAGTCTGGCCCGGAGAGCGCCCACACAACACCGGACCGATCCGGCAACAGCAAACAGTATTCAGACAGCGGAACCAACATGTCGCTATTCAAGGTGATGGATGTGGCTGGCAGCGCGCTCACCGCGCAGTCCAAGCGCATGAACGTGGTGGCCTCCAACCTGGCCAACGCCGAGAGCGTGACGGGGCCCAACGGCACCGCCTACCGCGCCAAGCAGGTGGTGTTCTCGCCCGAGCAGGGGGCTGACGACTACGCCACGGGCGTGTCGGTCGACCGCGTGGTGGAAGACACCGTCACCCCCATGAAGCGCATGCACCAGCCGGGCAACCCGCTGGCCGATGCCGATGGCTACGTGACCATGCCGAACGTGGATCCGGTCGAAGAAATGGTCAACATGATTTCCGCCTCGCGCTCGTACCAGGCCAATGTGGAAGTCGCCAACACCACCAAGACGATGGCCGCCAAGGCCCTGACCCTGGGCCAGTAAGCGGCACCCGCTCAAGCCTCCTAAGCGAGATACGACTATGACCGTCAGCTCCACGACAAGCACCACGGGTACCTCCGGTACCACGAGCACGACCACCGGCAACAACCTGGCGATCACCAGCGGTACCGATCTGCAGAGCACGTTCCTGCAGATGCTGGTGGCGCAGTTGAAGAACCAGGATCCGCTGAACCCGATGGACAACTCGCAGATGACCACGCAGCTCGCGCAAATCAACACGGTCAGCGGGATCCAGCAGTTGAACACTACGATGTCCAGCATGCTCACGCAGAACGCTGCCACGCAGGCTTCATCGATGATCGGCCGGACGGTGCAGGTGCCGTCGTCCAACCTCACGCTGGCGTCCGGCAAGGCCAACTTTGGCATCTCGGTGCCTAATGGCGCCGATGACGTGGTCGTCACCATCAAGAATGCGGCCGGGGTTGCGGTGCGTACCGTTGATCTGGGCCAGATGACGGCCGGCTCCGGCAACTACACCTGGAACGGCAAGGACGACAAGGGCAACCAGCTTGCCGACGGCAACTACACGATCAGTACTGCGGCCACGCTCAACGGCCAAACCACCACGGCAAACGCGCTGGGCACCGACAAGGTGGCCGGCGTGACCATCAACAACGGCACGATGCAATTGGTGCTGGCATCCGGCGGGACGGCCAAGCTGTCTGACGTCGCTTCTATTCAGTAACGGGCCCGTCTCAGACACGCCCGCCGCATTTCTATTCTCGGGAGAACACTATGGGATTCCAGCAAGGCCTGAGCGGTCTCGATGCCGCCTCTCAAAACCTCGACGTGATCGGCAGCAACGTCGCCAATGCCAACACCGTCGGCTACAAGAAATCGACCGCCGAGTTTGGCGACGTGTACGCACGTTCGCTGGTGGGTGCTACCGACAATCAGGTCGGCCAGGGCGTGAGCGTGACCCGGGTGTCGCAGTCGTTCACGCAGGGCAACGTGACCAACACCGGCAACCCGCTGGACATCGCCATCAACGGCACGGGCTTCTACCGCATGGTGGACGCGAGCAGCGGTCAGGTGTCGTACACGCGTAACGGCCAGTTCCAGACCGACAAGAACGGCTACATCATCTCCGCCACCGGCCAGAATTTGACCGGCTACGGTGTGGATAACACCGGCAAGGTCAACACCGCCGTGCTGACCAACCTGAAGATTCCGGTCAATGACCTGGCGCCGCTGGCCACCACCAACACCGCGTTCGGGGTGAACCTTGACGCTGCCGCCACGCCGCCGACCACCACGCCGTTCTCGGCCACCAACTCGGCCACGTTCAACCACTCCGTTTCGGAACAGGTGTACGACGGCACGGGCACGGCCCACATGCTGACCAACTACTACGTGAATACGGGCCCTGGTACGTGGGCGGTGTACTCGCAGGTCGATGGCAACAACCCGACCGGCGGTAACCCGGTCTCTACGCTGACCTTCAATGCCAGCGGTGCACTGACCACCAACCCCAGCAAGGTTGCCGTGGCCTTTGGCGGCATGAGCATCGCCAACATGGACTTCACCGGCACCACGCAATACGGCGGCGGCTACAACGACACCGCCCCCGGCGTTTCGCAGGACGGCTATGCCACGGGTCGCCTGGCCAGCTACGCGGTGGGTACCGACGGCACCATCACTGCACGCTATTCCAACGGCCGCACCGCCGTGCTGGGTCAGGTTGCCATGGCCAACTTCAAGGCACCGGAAGGCCTGCAGAACATCGGCGGCAACCAGTGGGTGGAAACGTCCAACTCGGGCGCCCCGAACCTGGGCACGCCGGGCATGGGTTCGTTCGGCTTGCTGCAGTCGTCGGCGGTGGAGCAATCCAACGTGGATCTGTCGGCCGAGCTGGTGAACATGATCATTGCCCAGCGCTCGTACCAGGCCAATGCGCAAACCATCAAGACGCAGGACACCATCCTGCAGACGCTGGTGACCATGTAAGCACTGGATTGTCCTGACAGCCATCACCTGAACGCCCATCTAGGAACCTCGCATGGACCGCTCGATTTACGTGTCGATGACTGGCGTGAAGCACCTGTTCGACCAACAGGCCGCCAGCGCCAACAACCTGGCCAACGCCAGCACCACCGGCTTCAAGGCGCAGATCGACGCGTTCCATACGGTGGGTGTGCAGGGCGATGGCTCGCCCACGCGCAGCTATGTGATGGCATCGGCCATCGGCACAGACGTGACGCCAGGCCCGATCGAGACCACCGGCCGTTCTCTGGATGTGGCAGTCGACGGGCAGGGCTACTTTGCCGTGCAGGCCGCGGATGGCTCCGAGGCGTACACCCGCGCGGGCACGTTTCAACTGAGTGCCGACGGCACCATCGTCACCCTGGCCGGCCAGCCGGTGATGGGTGATGGCGGCCCGATCACGCTGCCGCCCAACACGACGGTGCAGTTTGCCAAGGACGGCACGGTCAATGCCATCAGCGCGGACAACGTCACGCCGCCGGTGTCGCTGGGCCGTCTGAAGCTGGTCAGCATTGACCCTTCCAACCTGAACCGTGGCACTGACGGCCTGTTCCGTCAGCGTGATGGGCAGGACGCCGACACGAATGAAAACGTGCGCATCACGCCCGGCGCACTGGAAGGCAGCAACGTCAACCTGACCGACTCGCTGGTCAACATGATTGAAATTTCGCGCCAACTCGAGATGCAGATGAAATCGCTGCAGACGAGCGACACGAATGCTCAGTCGGCCAATGAACTGCTGCGCCACGCTTGATGCGTTGCGTGTGAACTGAATCAACCAAGGACTCGAACATGATTCGCTCCCTGTGGATTTCCAAGACCGGGATGGATGCCCAGCAATCGCAGCTGGATGTCATCTCGAACAACCTCGCGAACGTCAACACGACGGGCTTCAAGCGCTCGCGCGCCGTGTTCGAAGACTTGCTGTACCAAAATGTGCGTGAGCCGGGGGCGCAATCGTCGCAACAGACCACGCTGCCTTCGGGCATGCAGGTCGGTACCGGTGTGCGCATCGTCGCCACCGAGCGCTTGCACACGCAGGGCAACCTGACGCAAACCGGCAACGCGACCGACGTGGCCATCAACGGCAACGGCTTCTTCCAGGTGCAGATGCCTGATGGCACCCTGGCCTATACGCGCGACGGCAGTTTCCAGGTCAACGCGCAGGGTCAGTTGGTGACCTCCAGCGGTTACCCGATCCAGCCGGCCATCACCATTCCGCAGAACGCCACCAGCCTCACCGTGGGCAAGGATGGTGTGGTGACGGTCACCACGCCTGGCTCGGTCAACAACACCCAGGTCGGCACGTTCCAGTTGGCCAACTTCATCAACCCGGCCGGTCTGCGCAGCATGGGCGAGAACCTGTATGCAGAGACCGAAGCCGCCGGCACAGCCAACCTGGCTAACCCGGGTTCCAACGGCACGGGTGTGCTCAACCAGAACTACGTGGAAACGTCCAACGTGAACGTGGTGGAAGAAATGGTCAACATGATTCAGACGCAGCGTGCGTACGAGATCAACAGCAAGTCGGTGCAGACGTCCGACCAGATGCTGGAGAAGCTGTCGCAGCTCTAAGCTGGGCAGCGCAGTTTTTAAGGAAGTCTTGCGATGCAAACCCCCCCGGTCTACTCGCTCCAACAGGAACAGATTCAGCACGGCGGCCGCGCTGTGCGAATCGCCAAACTGGCCGTGCTTGGCACGGCGGCTCTGCTCGCTACGGCGTGCGGCTTCCTGCCGCCGCCGGCGCCGATTGTGCAGGGCCCGACCACGGCGCGTCCGCCCATGCCCGTCATGGCACCGCGTCAGAACGGGGCGATCTACCAAGAGGTTGCATCGGGCAGCGGCGGCTTTCGCGGCATGTTCGAAGACCGCCGCGCACACATGGTGGGCGACACCATCACCATCGTGATTACCGAGAACACGGCAGCCAGCAAGCAGACTTCCGGCAGCGTGGACCGCAGCGGCAGCAAGACCACGTCGGTGCCCACGTTTGCTGGCATGAACCCGGGCGTGCTGTCGCTGCTGGGCGTGTCGGCCAGCGACGCCAACAAGTTCGACAGCAAGGGCGCCAACGGTGCGCAGAACAACTTCACCGCCACCATTACCGTGACGGTGGTGGAAGTGCTCGGCAACGGCAACCTGGTGGTGAGCGGCGAGAAGCAGATGGCCGTGGGCCAGGGCACCGAGTCGATCAAGTTCTCAGGCGTGATCAACCCGACCACCGTCAACAACCAGAACACCGTGCTGTCCACCCAGGTGGCGGATGCACGCATGGAATACCGCGGCACCGGCTACGTGGCCGAAGCCCAGCAGATGGGCTGGCTGTCGCGCTTCTTCCTGACCGTGTCACCGTTCTAAGGAAGCGGCCATGACTTTGTATCGCACGACGTTACATCGCACCCTTGGTGCCGTCCTGTTGGCATTGAGCGCGATTGCTGGGTTTGCTCCCACGTTGGCGCACGCCGACCGCATCAAGGATCTGACCAGTGTTGCCGGTGTGCGTGAGAACGCGCTGATCGGCTACGGCCTGGTCGTCGGCCTGGATGGCAGTGGTGACCAGACCACGCAGACGCCGTTCACGATCCAGAGCTTCAACAACATGCTCACGCAGTTCGGCATCAACGTGCCGGCCGGCGCCAGCATCCAGCTCAAGAACACCGCCGCCGTGGTGGTGACGGCGGCGCTGCCTGCCTTTGTGCGGCCGGGGCAGACCATCGACGTGACGGTGTCTTCCATTGGTAACGCCAAGAGCCTGCGCGGCGGTACGCTGCTGCTCACGCCGCTCAAGGGCGTGGATGGCCAGTTGTACGCCCTGGCGCAGGGCAACGTGGTGATTGGCGGCGCGGGTGCGTCGGCCAACGGCAGCAAGGTGCAGATCAACCAGCTGGGCGCCGGCCGCATCGCCAACGGGGCGACGGTGGAGCGCGCAGTGCAGGCCACGGTGGGCGAAGCCGGCAGCATCCAGCTCGACACCGGCACGACGGACTTCGGTACGGTGCAGAACATCGTCAACGCCATCAACAAGCAGTTCGGCACCGACACCGCCCAGGCCGCCGACGGCCGCACGATCAACGTGCGTGCGCCGGCGCTGGCATCGGACCGCGTCGGGTTTCTCGCCAAGTTGCAGAACATTGACGTGACGCCGGCGCTGGCCGCCGCACGCGTGGTGGTCAACGCGCGTACGGGCTCGGTGGTGATGAACCAGCTCGTCAAGCTCGAGCCCTGCGCGGTGGCACACGGCAGCCTGTCGGTCACCATCAGCACCGAGCCGGTGGTCAGCCAGCCGGCGCCGTTCTCGCAAGGCCAGACCGTGGCGGCCGCACGTTCGAACATCGAGGTCAAGCAGGCAGGCGGCAGCCTCATCAACGTGAAGGGCGGCACCAACCTGGCAGATGTGGTCAAGGCCATCAACGCGATCGGCGCCAACCCGCAAGACCTGATTTCGATCCTGCAGGCGATGAAGGCGGCCAACGCCCTGCGCGCCGAGCTGGAAATCATCTAAAGCAGGGGCCGACGCGATGAACCCGACCGACCTCACCAGCCGCCTGGCGCTCGACTCCACAGGGTTCGAGTCGCTCAAGCAAGCCGCACGCACCGACCCGACCGGCGCCGCCAAGACCGTCGCCAAGCAGTTCGACGCGATCTTCGTGAACATGATGCTTAAGCAGATGCGCGATGCATCGCCGCAGAACGGGCCGTTCGATTCATCGTCGACCAAGATGTACACGTCGATGCTTGACCAGCAGCTCTCGCAGACGATGGCATCGCGCGGTGTGGGCGTGGCGGATCAGTTGCTCAAGCAGATGCTGCGTCAGGCCAACCACGTGAACCCGGATGCCGGTGGGCCGGTGAATACCGCGCTGTCCAACACTACCGCGACAAATACCGCCTTGCCCGGGGCCGCTGGCTCCACGGCCGACGCGGCCAAGGCCATCGCCCGCTCGTCGCTCAACAGCATGGCCGCTGCGGTTGCGCCCGGCACGGAAGACGATGGCTCGGGCATCAGCACCGTGCCGCGCCCGGGTCTGGAAGAGCGCGTGCAGCGCGCCTTGGCTGCCCTGCGCAAGCAGGCCGGGGCAGACCAGAGCGGCCAGTCGACCGGCGCACTGCCGGATGTAGATTTGTCGACCGTGGCTTCCGAGCCGCGTGGTGATCGCATGGCCAGCTTCTATAACAAGCTGATCGGCCACGCCTCGCAGGCCGCGCAGGAAACCGGCATTCCGGCCAACTTCATGATCGGCCACGCCGCACTGGAGTCCGGCTGGGGGCGCCGCGAAATCAAGTCCAGCGACGGCACCAACACGCACAACCTGTTCGGCATCAAGGCCGGCGGCTCGTGGACGGGCAAGACGGCCACGGTGACCACCACCGAATACGTGGGCGGGGTCGCGCACAAGGTCCAGGAGAAGTTCCGCGCCTACGGCTCGTACGCCGAGGCGTTCAAGGACTACGCCAATCTGCTGGCCAACAACCCGCGCTACAGCAACGTCGTGGCGGCGGGCAACGGTAACGATGCGGCCTCGTTTGCCAAGGGCTTGCAACGTGCGGGTTACGCCACAGACCCGAACTACGCCAACAAGATCATGGCGGTGCTCAAACAGATCGTTTGACGTTCGCTATCAACAAGAAAAACCAATAGTGTCGGCCGGCTCAAGTTTGATCAGAGCCGGCCGATGTTGTTTGTAGGGTCCATCTTGGCGGCACTGTGCTGCCTGCATCGAGACAAACATGAGCAGCTCCCTCCTGAATATTGGCGCGACCGGCCTGCAGGTCGCCAATATCAACCTACAGGTGACCGGCAACAACATCGCCAACGCCAACACGCCTGGCTATTCACGCCAAGAGGCCGTACAGACGGAGAACATTCCGCTGTACGCCGGCGTCGGCTATCTGGGGCAGGGTGCGAATGTGACGACCGTCAAGCGTATCTACGACCAGTTCCTGACGGCCCAGGTGCAGAGCGGCCAGGCCGCCACCAGCTCGGCTGACCAGCTCAACAGCCTGGTGTCCGGCCTGAGCCAGTACATGTCGGACAGCAACAGCGGCCTCTCCTCGGCGCTGACCAGCTTCTTCAACGGGGCCGACGGTCTGACGTCCAACCCGTCGAGCACCACCGCACGCCAGGTGTTCCTGAACGCCGCGGCGGGCTTGCAGAGCCGTTTCAATTCGATTGCCGGCCAGTTGACCTCGCTGTCTGGCCAGGTCAACACGCAGGTGCAGACACAGATCAGCTCGGTCAACAGCGTGGCGCAGCAGATTGCTGGCCTGAACGACCAGATTGCCAAGGCGGAGGCCTCCACCGGTCAGCCTGCCAATGACCTGCGTGACCAGCGCGACCAGCTCGTGCAGACGCTCAACAAGTCGATCAAGGCCAGCGTGGTGCAGACCGGTGACGGTCAGTACAACATCTACGTGGGCAATGGTCAGGCGCTCGTGCAGGGCAACCAGAGCTACCAGCTGGCGGCCGTGCCGTCGCAGTACGACCCGACGCAACTGTCGGTGGGCTACAAGAGCCCGGCCGGCACTGTCAACATTGACGACAGCCAACTGGGCGGCGGCGCCCTGGGGGGGCTGCTGGATTTCCGCCGCAACACGCTCATCCCGGCGCAGAACAGCCTGGGCAAGCTGGCTGCGGCCGTGTCGGCCGACGTGAACGCGCAGAACAACCTGGGCATGGACGCCAACGGCAAGATGGGGACGAACCTCTTCTCCGTGGCTGGCCCCACTGTTGCCGCCAGCAGCAACAACACCGGCAGCGCTACCGTCACGGCCAGCATCACCAACGCCAATGCGGGCCAAGGTTACGACTACCAGATCAAGTACCAGGGCGGCGCCTACACCGTCTCGCACTACCCGGATGGCTCTGCTTCCGTGACGGTGACGAGCTGGCCGACCACCATTGATGGCGTCACGATGAACCTGTCGGGCACCATGAACAGTGGGGATTCGTTCCTGGTGCGCCCGACCGCCAATGCGGCATCGAGCATGCAGACGCTCACCACCGACTATCACAACGTGGCAGCCGCCACGCCGGTGGTGCTCAACCAGGGCAGCAACAACACGGGCAGCGCTACGGTGTCGTCCATTGGTGTGGACGGCACGTACGCCGGCGCGCCGCTCACGTCGCCGGTCAACCTGACGTACAGCTCGGCGGTGGGTGGCTCGCTCTCGGGTTTCCCGGGCAGCGTGACGGTCAACGTCAACGGCACCAACACGACATACAGCGGCGGCACTGCGCCGTACACGCAGGGTGCGACGTACTCGTTCAATGGCGTGCAGCTGACGTTGTCGGGCACACCGGCCAACAACGACACGTTTGCCGTCTCGGCCAACACCGCCAACAGCACCGACGGCGGCAACGCCAGCGCGCTGGCCAAGCTGCGCAATGCCACGCTGCTCGACGGCGGCACCACCTCGATCGGCTCGTCGTGGAACAACCTCGTCACCAAGGTGGGCGTACAGGCCAACACGGCCAGCAGCAACCTGACCTCGCAGAAGGCGCTGCTGGCAAGCTCGCAGCAGCAGCAGTCGTCTGTGTCGGGCGTGAGCCTGGATGACGAGGCAATGAACCTGATGAAGTATCAGCAGGCCTACCAGGCATCGGCCAAGGTGATGCAGACGGCGAATACGCTGTTCGATTCACTGCTGTCGATTGCCGGCGGCTAACGCACACGATTGAAGAATCGCGCCAACGTGCCGATAACGTCCTAAAGCCCTTCGTCCGGACCGATCATGCGAGTCAGTACCGCCCAATTCTTTGCTGCATCCACTGCTTCCATGCAGAACACGCAGTCGAACCTGATGACGCTGCAGCAGCAGATTGCGAGCGGCATTGCGCTCACCAGCGCGGGTGACAACCCGAGCGCGTTCGGCCAGATGTCGCAGCTGCAGCAGACGCAGGACGCCAATGATCAATACCAGGCCAACCGCGACGCCACCGATGCGCGCCTGACCAACGTGTCGTCAGCGCTCACCAACCTGGCGACCACGCTGCAGCAGGGCAAGCAGAGCCTGGTGTCGGCCAATACCTCGCTGATGACGGATTCGCAGCGCATTGGTGTGCTGGCGCAGGTCAAGCAGCAGTATCAGCAGTTGCTCGCCACCGCCAACCAGCGCGATGCCTCAGGCGTGGCGTTGTTCGGTGGCGCCAACGGCACGACCGACCCGTTCGTCAATTCGGGTGGCACCGTGCAGTACGTCGGCAGCGGACAGCCGCCCACGGTGCAGGTCTCTCAGAACGTATCGATGCCGAACTCGGTGGCGGGCGACTCGGTGTTCGTGCGCATTGCCAATACGGACCCGGCCAACCCGAGCGCCAATCAAAGCATCTTCAAGACGTACGAAAACCTGATCACGGCACTGTCCACCCCGATCAACCCGGCCACCCAGGCCACCGATGTTGCCAACCTGCAGAAGGCCGTGCAGACGGCGCAGGGCAACCTCGACAACGCTTACCAGGTCGCCCTGCAGGCGCAGGTGACCGTGGGCACGCAGCAGGCGCAGATCACCACGCTCAACAGCAGCGGCTCGAGCTACGGCGAGCAGTTGAAGGAGCAGATCTCCAAGCTGCAGTCGGTGGACTACACCACCGCCATTTCGCAGTTTGCCCAACAGCAGGTGTCGTTGCAGGCCGCGCAGAAGACGTTTACGGCCATGCAGGGCATGTCGCTGTTCCAGTACTTCAATCCTTGATCGGCTGACCAGAGGCGGTCAGGGGGCGCGGCGTATCATGTCGGCTCGCCTACCGTCAGGACTGGTCATGCCCATTCAATATCTCCGCCGCCTGACCAGCCCCGAACGTACGGAAGACGCCAACCGCCGGCTGGGGCAATCGCTGGCTTTCGTGGCCGGCGCCGCCAACGCAGGCGGTTTTCTCGCCGTCAAACAGTACACGTCGCATATGTCCGGCATTGTCTCGGCAATGGCCGATGACCTTGTGCTGGGCGACGTGGTGCTCGTGCTGGCGGGCTTTGCCTCGCTGCTGGCGTTTCTGTGCGGAGCGGCCTGTACGGCGGTACTCGTCAACTGGGGCCGCCGGCGCAGCACGCAAAGCGAGTTTGCGCTGCCCCTCATGCTGGAGGCCGCGCTGCTGCTGCTCTTCGGGCTGATGGGCACGTCGCTCGGGCAATACCGCGTCGTGTTCGTGCCGGCCACCGTAGCGCTGCTGTGCTTCTTGATGGGGCTGCAGAACGCCATCATCACCAAGATTTCGAAGGCGGAGATCCGCACCACCCACGTGACTGGTCTGGCCACTGATATCGGCATCGAGGTCGGCAAGGCGCTGTACTGGAACCACGGGCACCGCAATCTACCGGCCGTGGTCGCCAACCTGCCCAAGCTGCGCTTGTTGGTTTCCCTGCTGGGGATGTTCTTCGTGGGTGGCGTGGCGGGGGCGCTGGGTTTCAAGCACGTGGGTTATGCGGCGACCATTCCGCTGGCGTCGATCCTGATGCTGCTGGCCGTGGTGCCGGTGGTGGATGATCTGATGTCGCGCCGGCGATAGGCCTGCCGCTCAGCGCAGCACCAACCCGACGCCGATGGCACAGCCCAGCACGATGAGCCACGGCACGGCTGTTCTGACGACGATGGTGCGCAGCCAGTCGCCCTCATCTGCCCGCCGTACGGAACGAAGCAGCCCGCCCGCCAGCAGCACCTCGAACGCGGCTTCCGACAGCAGCATCGGCCCTTGCGTGTAGAAGTACGTCAGCACGCCAAGGCATGCTGTCACAGCGGCCGCCACCACAGCAATCACCAAGACCAGCGGTAGCGCCTCGTCTGCAGAAGACAGGCTGTCTGCCACGCCGCTGCCGGCGTCACCCAGCAGAGATGAATCGGCTGCATCGGCCAGCGGTTCGAAATCGGCCGAGGTGCCGCCACCGCCAAATGCGCGGCCTTGCCCGCCAATGGGGCCAGGCCGCGCGGCCGTACGCCCGATATTGCCGCCAAACCGCGGCAAGGGGAGACCGGAGCCAAAGTCGATCGCATCTGCGGCTGCATCGGCAATCGAATCGCTCTGCCAGCCTCGTGCGCTTTGCTGTTTGCGACGCTGCGTGAATCCCGCATAAGCCAGCCACAGCTTGAAGGCAACGAGCATTGCCAGCCACGCGGCCACGGTGGCGATGCTGTAGCGCCACGGCGGCGAGTCCAACCCCGCCAAGTGCAGCAGCTTGTTGCAGGCCGCACCCCATGCCAGCGACCAGAGCACGATCAGCACCACGTGCAGCCGCAAGGCAAAGCGGCTCGCCAGCCGGCGGGCGAGGTTGCGTTTGAGGACGGGTTCTGTCGTGAGCGTGGGCGCTGTGGGCGTCTTCTTGCGCTTCATCAGATCATGCCGCCGTTGACGCCAATCACCTGCCGGGTGACATATGACGCCGCATCCGACATCAGAAAGCCCACGACGGCAGCCACCTCTGCCGGCTGCCCGACGCGGTTCATCGGTACTGCTTCCAGCGCTTGATCCAGGTGCTCCATGTGCGCCAGCATCTCGGTCTCGATCAGCCCCGGTGCCACGCAGTTGACGGTGATGCGGCGCGAGGCCAGCTCCACCGCCAGCGCCTTTGTCGCGCCAATCAACCCCGCCTTGGCCGCGCTGTAGTTGACCTGCCCGCGGTTGCCCATCACGCCCGAGACTGAGGCAATGGCGACGATGCGCCCGCCCTGGCGTGCACGCACCATTGGCATGGTGAGCGGGTGCACGACGTTGTAGAAACCGTCCAGGCCGGTCTCCAGCACGATGTCCCAGTCTTCGTCTGTCAGGGCAGGGAAGGCCGCGTCGCGCGTGACGCCCGCGCACAGCACGATGCCGTAGTAGGCGCCGTGTGCTTCCACATCGGCTTCGAGTTGCGTACGGCAGGCCCTGCGGTCACGCACGTCGAATTGCAGGACGCGGGCGGCACCGCCCTGGGTTTGGATGTCGGCAACGATGGCCTCGGCCTCTTTGCGGCCGCTGCGGCAGTGGACCGAGACGTCGAACCCGTCAGACGCCAGTTGGTATGCGATTGCGCGGCCAATGCCACGGCTTGCGCCCGTCACGAGAACACGGCGGCTCATGTGGTGAGACTCCCTTTGCTGAATGCTTGAAAACCGGTGGGCGGGTTCGATTCGATGATCGCTTGGGCTAGAGGCTGGCCACCGGCGTGGCTGTGCAATTGCGCAAGACTAACACCCTGTGCCCGGAGGCTTCCCATCGTTCCGGCTAGGGCGCGGCTGAGCAGTCGGCGCGGATCGGATTGTGACCGGCAGCCCTGTCCAAAGAGGCCAACCGATGGCGAAACGTGAGGCGACTACGAGCGGCTACGTGTCAGCAGGCAGATCAGGCTGCCCGCCGACAGCAAGATGGCTGGTATGTGGACCAACGCCTGCACCATTTCCTGTAGGTGAAATGGCTGTATGACAGCAATCGCTGTCTTGGCGCTCAGCAGACTCAGCAAGAGGACGATCGAAAACACAGCGATGGCGATGTGCCGAGGTCGGTGTCCAAAGGGCAATCGCTGCGCGAGTACCACAAAGCCCCACGCCAGCAGGGTACTTGCAAAGCCGGAAACGAGAGCAAGGAGCTTCGCGTTGTCAGCCGCTGCTGCCGAGACTCCCGTCATCACCGTCATCGTGATGTTGATGATGAGCCCGAAGGCCAACACATGCAGGGCGAACTGCGCGAACCCGCAATGGACTCGGGGTTGAGTGGGTGCCTGTGATGCGTTGTTCGGCGTATCGGAGTCAGTAGTCACCGCGGGCCAGATCGATCAACGAGACAACGCCCCGTTTGTCCCAAACTGAGTAAACGCCCGCCCACTCAACTCCAGCGCATCCATGACCGACCGTTCCACCACGGGTGCGAGCGAGGTCATCATCACCATAACCAGCATCAACCCCACCACCAGCGTGGCGGAAATGCCCACCGCAAACGGGTTGAGCGCCTGCGCGGTGCGTGCCAGCACGGCAAAGCCCAAGTTGACGATCATCATGATGGCGATGATCGGCAGGGCGACGCGCACGGCCAATGCGAAGGCGATGGTGCCGCCTTCGGCCAGTGCCTGCCAGCCGGGGTTGGCCAGCGGCGCAGCCGAGATGGGCAGCGCGGTAAAGCTGTCGAACAGGGCGTGCAGCAGTACGAGGTGGCCGTCGCCGGCAATGAAGGCGGTGATGGCCGTGAGGTTGAGAAAGCGGCCGAGCAGCATGCTGCTTTCGGTTTGTGTCGGGTCGACCAGCGTGGCAAAGCCCAGGCCCATCTGTATCGACATCACCTCGCCCGCACCGCTGATGGCGCTGAACACGAGCTGCACACAAAACCCAAGCGACAGCCCGATCGCCACTTGCAGCAGGGTGATCCACAACCCCTCGTAAGAGCCCACGGACACGCCAGGCGGCACCGGCAGGATCGGTGCCAGCGCCACCGTGAGAATGACGCCGAACGCCACCTTGATCGACATCGGCACTTCTGTGTTGGCAAACGGCGGCGCAATCGCAATGAACGCCAGAATGCGCACGAGCGGCCACCAGTACATGGCGATCCAACCGTTGAGCTGGCTGGCGGTGAACTGGATCATGGCGGCGGGTGGTGTGTTTGGTGGCTGCGAGTCGACTACGTCAATTCACGTAGTTGGGGATGTTGGTGAGCAGATCGCGCGTGTAGTCGACGATCACGCTCACGAGCCATGGGCCCGCCAGGATCATGGTGGCGGCTACGGCCACCAGCTTGGGAATGAACGACAGCGATTGCTCGTTCAGCTGCGTGGCAGCCTGGAACACCGCCATCAGCAGGCCGACCACCAGCGACACCAACAGCATGGGCGCGCCCACCATCATGGCGACCTGCATCGCCTGGCGCGCCATATCCAATACGTATTCGGGTGTCATGGTGGCTCCTTATTGCACAAAGCTCTGGGCCAGCGAGCCCAGCAACAGGTGCCAGCCATCCACCAGCACGAACAGCATGATCTTGAACGGCAGCGAGAAGATCGACGGTGTGACCATCATCATCCCCATCGACATCAGCACGGCCGCTACCACGATGTCGATCACCAGGAACGGGATGAAGATGGCAAATCCGATCTGGAATGCGCTCTTCAACTCGCTGGTGACAAAGGCGGGAATGAGCGCGCGCATGGGCGTCTGCTCCGGGCTGGCAATGGGCGGCATGTTGCCCATCTTGACGAACAGGGCGAGGTCCGGCTCGCGCGTCTGCTTGAGCATGAACTGGCGCAGCGGCGTGGCGGCCGTGTCCATGGCTTGTTCTACGGTGATCTTGTTGTCGCGCAGCGGCACGTAGGCGTCGGTGTATACCTTGTCGAGCACTGGCGACATGACGAAGAACGTGAGAAACAGCGCCAGCCCTATCAGCACTTGGTTGGGCGGCGTGGTTTGCGTGCCCAGCGCATGGCGCAGCAACGACAGCACGATGACGATACGCGTGAAGCTGCTCATCATCAGGATGATGGCCGGCAAGAAACCCAGCGACGTGAGAAAGATCAGCGTCTGCACCGGCAGCGTGTAGCTCTGCCCGCCAGCAGTGCCAGAGAGCAGCGGTAGGCCCGGTTGCGCCTGCGCAAACACGGCGGGCGTGGCACACAGCAGGGCCAGCGCAGCGAGGTAACGAAGAACAGCACGCATGTTCATTCCGACTTCCCCGTCAGGTGGCGCTTGACCTGGACAGCCAGTGCATCCGCAAAGGAAGGGGGTTTGGTATTGGCGCCATCACCGGAGTTGGCATTCGGCTCGGCGGGCGTGGCGGGCTCAATGGGCCGTGGCAGCGTGTGCAGTGTCTGCACGTTGTGCTGGGTAACGCCCAGCACCAGCCACGTGCCATCCACTTCCACCACTACGACTTTCTCGCGGGCGCCCAGCATCTGCTGCGCCACGACCGAGACGACCTGGCTGCGGCGCCCAGGGCCCATGCCCGCGCGCTGTTGCAGCCTGCGCAGCAGCCAGCCGGCTGCCACGATCATGGCCAATACGACAAACAGGCCGCCCAAGGTGCGGGCCCAATCAACTGCATGGTTCATTTCAACACCTTGCCCGGGGGGAGCAGTGGTTGCGCAGGGTGCGACGGCTTAGCCGTTCAACTCAGCGGTTCAACTTACGGATACGTTCGGACGGCGTGATGATGTCGGTCAGGCGGATACCGAACTTCTCGTTCACGACCACCACTTCGCCCTGGGCGATCAGGTAACCGTTCACCAGCACGTCCATCGGCTCACCGGCCAGTGCGTCCAGCTCCACCACCGAGCCCTGTGCCAGTTGCAGCAGGTTCTTGATGGGCACCTTGGTGCGGCCCAGCTCCACCGTCAACTGCACGGGGATGTCCAGGATCATGTCGATGTCGTTACGCGTGTTGCCGGCCGCACTGGGGCTATCGACAACCAGCGGCTTGAACACCGAATCGGAGGCTGGTGTGGCTGCGGGCGGATTGGCTGCAGCGCGCTGTGCGGCCTCCAGGGCCATGGCCTCTTCCATCGTCATCTCGACATCGATGTCGTCGGCGCTGGTCTCGGGGTTCATGGTCGGTTCAGTTGTCATCTTCAGACTCCATGGCAGATTCACTGCCGCTCATATTCAGCATGCGGTTGACCCGCAGGGCGTATTGACCGTTGAAGGTGCCGTAGCTGCATTCCATGACGGGCACGCCGTCCACCTTGGCGGTCACGGACTCGTCCAGCTCAACCGGCAAGACATCGCCCACCTTCATGTTCAGGAGGTCGGAAAACTGCACGCGGGCGGTGGTCAAGTCGGCAATCAGTTCCACCTCGGCGGTCTGCACCTGCTGCGAGAGCAGCCGCACCCAGCGCTTGTCCACTTCCAACGCCTCGCCCTGGATGGCGGAGGTGAGCCGGTCGCGGATCGGCTCGATCATCGTGTAGGGCATGCAGATGTGCACGTCGCCGCCGTTGCTGCCCAGCTCCACGCTGAAGCTGGTCGTCACCACCACCTCGTTGGGCGTGGCGACGTTGGCGAACTCGGTGTGCATTTCCATGCGCAGCTGTTCGAACTCGATCGGGTAGATCGGCTGCCAGGCCTTGGCATAGTGGTCGAACATGAGTTGCAGCATGCGCTGGATGATGCGCTGCTCCACATCGGTAAAGTCACGGCCTTCCACACGCATGTGAAAGCGCCCGTCGCCACCGAACAGGTTGTCGACCACCAGGAAGATCAGGTTGGGGTCGAACACGAACAGCGCCGTGCCGCGCAGCGGCTTGACGTGCACGAGGTTGATGGCAGCCGGCACGACCAGGTTGCGGATGAACTCGCTGTACTTCTGGACCTTTACCGGACCAACGGAGATTTCCGCGTTGCGGCGCATGAAGTTGAACAACCCCAGGCGCCAGTTGCGCGCAAACCGCTCGTTGATGATTTCCAGCGTGGGCATGCGCCCACGGACGATGCGCTCCTGAGAGCCCAGGTTGTAGGTGCGTACACCAGACGGGTCGGCCGCGACAGGTTCCTCGTCGACCTCGTTGGTGACGCCCTTGAGGAGCGCATCGATCTCCTCCTGGGAAAGAAACTCTTCCTTGAGCATGTCACTGGATCACGAAGTTGGTGAACAGGACGTCCGCCACCGGCGATTCCTTGCCGACAGCCGTGAACACCTGCTCGCATTGTTCGACGATTTCCTTGGCCAATGCGGCCTTGCCCTCTGCCGGATACAGCTCGGTGGGCGACTTGCTGGCCAGCAGCGTCAGGATCCGGCTGCGCAGTTCGGGCGTGTAGGTCTTGATGCCTTCTTCAGCGTGCTTGTCAAAACTCTTGAAGGTGATGCCGATCTGCAGATAGCGATCGTTGCCTTCCTCGGGCTTCAGGTTGACGGTCAGGGTATCCATTGGCACGAACACCGGTTCTTTGGGCTTGGCCGGTGCGGCAGGGGATGCAGCGTGATTGCCGCCTCCCAGGAAGAACCAGGCGGCGGCGCCGCCCATGCCGACGAGCAGGAGCACGATCAGGATGATCAGCAGCAGCTTGGTGGAGCCGCCCTTGGCAGCAGGGGCGGGGGCAGTAGTGGCGGCAGCGGCTTCGGCCATGGGGATCACTCGGAGCTAATGGGACAACGATCGGGGGGAAGACCTGTCCGGCTCGAAATTCGGAAATTCCAGAGTCGGGTTCTCGGTTGGCATTCTTCCTCACCTCTGTCCAGCTCATTCCGGCAAGAAACGCGGTCAATCCCGTCTATCTCGGGGGTTTGCGGCAAAGCGCTGGGGGGATTGCGTTGTCATAAAGTTATCTATTAATCACTTTTATGCGACGTATCTCGTCCCCATGCGCCTTCCTCATCTCCCGGCACGCAAACCGCTGCGTAAAAGTGATGTCTGCCCGAAAGATTTGCCGGTGCGTGCCGTTGTAGTTCTGCAAAGGGCGTCGGGCAGGTTTCCGGCGCCGCACAACGTCCTGCCGGAAGCCGTCTTGAATTCCTTGTCCATGCCCACCAATGCTGCCTTTGGTCCCGTCGATGCCGACGGGCTGCCGGCTGACTGTCCGGCACGCGGCGAGCCGCCGGGCTTTTGCCCGAAGCTCGACCTGCTGTCGATGGTCAACGCGCTGACAGAGGGCATTCTGGTGTGCGATGGCCTGCGACGCGTGACCTACGCCAACCCCAGCGCAGCGCGCCTGCTGGGCGTGCCGGTGGCCGAGTTGATCGGCCGCACGTTGGCACAGGTGGTGTTGTCGGCCGTGGACGAGTTTGAGACCACCATCCACGACGCCGACTGGCCCGACCGTGACGTGATGGCCGAGGGCCTGCCGCAGTTGAACCAGATCTTTGGGCTGCACTGCCAGGACGGCCGCACCGTTTGGGTGTCGAGCAACTGGACGCCGCTGTACACCGAGGGCGGCCATTCGATGACCGCCGTGCCCGCGGCCGGGTCCAATGCGGGCGCGCCGCCGTACTCCGTGCTGGTGTCGCTGGTCGACATCACGCAGATCCGCGAAGCGCAGCAGCGTATCCGGCATCTGGCCACGCACGATACGCTCACCGGCCTGCTGAACCGCTCCGCGCTGGAAGACCGACTGGAGCATGCGCTGGCCATCGCGCGCCGCAACCGTACGCGCGTGTCGGTCATGTTCCTGGATCTCGACCGTTTCAAGAACGTCAACGACACGCTGGGCCACCAGTTTGGCGACATGCTGCTGCGCGAAGTGGCCGCCCGCCTGCAAGCCTGCGCGCGTGAGGCCGATACAGTGGCCCGCCTGGGCGGTGACGAATTTGTCGTCATGCTCGAATCGCTCGATGCCCTGGGTACGCGCCGGGTCGCCGAGCGCATTCTCTCGGCCATCAGCGCGCCGTTCCATATCGACGGGCAGGAGCTGTTCCTGGGGGTGTCGATCGGCATTGCCGTCGCACCTCACGACGGCGACGACCCCAACACTCTGCTGCGCAAGGCCGACGCGGCCATGTACCTGGCCAAGGAGCGCGGCCGCAACAACTTCCAGACGTTTACCAGCGATCTGGACGACCGCGTTTCGCGCCGTTTCCGCATTGAATCGGGCCTGCGCCGCGCCAGCGACCGCAACGAGTTCTACGCCGACTACCAGCCGCGCGTGGACGTGAAGAGCGGCCGCATCGTCAGCGTGGAGGCGCTCATCCGCTGGAACTCGGCAGATTTCGGCCGCATGATGCCCGGCCAGTTCATTCAAGACGCGGAAGAGACCGGCCTGATCGTCGAGATCGACCGCTGGATCCTGCGCGCCGCTTGCGATCAGCTTGCGCGCTGGCGCCGCATCGGGCTGCCGCAACTGCGCATGTCGATCAACCTGTCAGGGCAAGCATTCAGCTCGGGGCAGCTCAGTGCCATGGTGCGTGGGGCGCTGTCCACCAGCGGCTTGCCAGGGGACGCGGTTGAGTTGGAGATGACCGAGGGCATCCTGATCCGCGATGATCCGTCGCTACATGCGCTGCTGACCGAGTTGCGCGCGATGGGGGTGTCGCTGGCGCTGGACGATTTCGGCACCGGATATTCATCGCTGTCGTATCTGCACCGCTTCCCGATCGACACGCTCAAGATCGATCGCTCGTTCGTGCAGGACTTGCCGCATGTGGCCGAGCGCGCCGCCATCACGCGGGCCATCATCATGATGGCGCAAGCGATGGGCATGAAGACCGTGGCTGAAGGTGTGGAGACCACCGGGCAGCTCGAATTCCTGCGCGAAATTGGCTGCGATGAGTATCAGGGCTACCTGCTTACACGGCCGCTGGAGCCATCTGCCGTGCAGGATCTGGTGCGCGAGAACGTGCGTCGCTATGGGCTGCGCGAGCCACGTCTCCTGTGATTTCGAGTCTTTTCAGGGTGTCCTGAAAAGCGTAGCGAGCCGCCCGAGGTTGACACGAGAAGCGCAGCCGTACACGCGTACAGCGAGCATCGCAGGATCAAGATCGGACGGCGCAGTAGCTTTGCGGGACGCCCTATAGCTGCAACCCGTTGCTGACCACGTACATGGTCACCTCGGCATTGTTGCGCAGCCTCATCTTCGAGAGCACCCGCCCCCGATACACGCTGACCGTCTTGGCGCTGATCTGCAGCGCCTCGGCAATCTCACTCAGCGTGCGGCCGGAGCCAAGCATGCGCAGGGTCTGGAATTCCCGGTCGGACAGGATGTCATGGCGGGGCTTGTCCCAGTCGACGTTCAGATTGTCGGCCAGCACTTCAACCATGTCGGACGGTAGGTATTTCTTGCCCTTGGAGATGGCGTTGACGGCCGCCAGCAACTGCGGCTGGGTGGCGTCCATCGGCAGATAACCGGATGCGCCGGCCTTGAGTGCGCGCACGGCCAGCAGCGCCTCGGGGTGGCGGCCCAGCGCCAGCACGGCCAGGCGCGCATGCTGCTGGCGGACGGCCTTGATGGTCAGGAATTCGTCACCGGTGGCAGATTCCACCGAGAACAGCATGACGTCCCACTCGCGTTCGGCAAGCAGGTCTTGGTTGGCGTTGTGCAGGTCGGGTACGGCCTCGATCTGCCGGGCCAGGCGTGAATCCTTGAGGATCTGGCGCAAGCCTGCACGGGCAATATCGTGCGGTTCGACAATCAGAACGTTGAGCATGGTGGGCGTTGCGGTCAAACGGGCTCGACTTGAGCTCTTCTAACCGCCGGCAGGTTTTGGGCTGGTCCGGCGGGCCTGCAACTCCCCATCTGTGCGATGGCGCTCTCTATATAGGGATGCGGGCGCCTCTGAACTGGTCGATCGAGTATAGCCGAGCACGTATCTGCCAAGAAGACGGCCTGGCGCCTCTTTTGGTGGGGGGCGGAAGTAGGGGGTGCCGCCGGAGCCAAACCGCCGCTCGCGCACAAATTTGTCAAGTTGCCCCTAAACTTTCTGCCGGGGCCACCGATAACCTGAGTACAACGCAGACCTGATCCCCTTCAAGTTGCAGGTCACGTTGCCCGGCCTAGCCGGAACGAGCAATCAAACGGGCAACAACGCCATCGGGAAACTTAGGAGCCGTCATGTCCCTCAGCCTTAATACCAACATCTCGTCCCTGCAAACGCAGCAAGCTCTGTCGCAATCGCAGAACGCTCTGCAAACGTCGCTGCAACGCCTGTCGACCGGCCTGCGCGTGAACAGCGCCAAGGACGATGCCGCTGCTTACGCTGTGGCCTCCAGCCTGACCACCACGCTGAACGCCCAAACCCAGGGTATCCAGAACGCCAACAACGCACAGTCGTATCTGCAAACGGCCGACTCGTACCTGGGCCAGGTTGAAAACAACCTGCAGCGTATGAACCAGCTGGCAGTGGAAGCCAACAACGGCGGTCTGTCGACCACCGACCAGGCCAACCTGGACAAGGAATACCAACAGCTGGCCACGGCCAACAAGAACATCGAAACCAACGCCAACTACAACGGCGCCAAGCTGTTCGATGGTTCGGTGACCTCGACGGCGTTCCAGTACGGCCAAAGCTCGACCACGGACGTTGCTACGGTTACCAACGCCAACCTGTCGTCCTTCGGTACGCTGACCGGTACGAGCGTGACCAGCGCTGCCAACGCCACGGCAGCCCAAGCTGCCATTGCCACCGACCTGACCAACCTGAAGGCAGCTCGCGCAAGCCTGGGTGCACAACAAAGCGGTCTGAGCTCGACCATCAACACGCTGACCTCGTCGAACACCGCGCTGTCGGCTGCCAAGTCGACCATGATCGATACGGACTACGCGTCGGAAACGTCGAACATGACCCGCCAGAACATCCTGCAGCAAGCGGGTACGGCCATGCTGGCGCAAGCCAACTCGGCACCGAACAGCATTCTGAACCTGCTGAAGGGCTAATAGCAGGCTGATGCTGGCCCGGCCTGTCTGGTACAGGCGGCTGGGCGCAGGAGTCGGTAAAGGCCGGCGCTCTTCGGGGCGCCGGCCTTTTCTTTTGTTGATCGATACCCCCCTTTATCAGGGGCGGCGTATGGGCGCCATGCCCTAAAGAAGTGGCAGGCACTGCCGTTGAGAAGAGAGACTTCCGCCGACGCAGACGTTCACCAGATTCGATCATGGCGACTACCACGACCTCTTCCACCACCAGCAACTACGTACCGCCGATCTCGATCCCCGGTATCGGGACGAGCATCGACGTCAACTCGCTGGTCACCAGCCTGATGAGCGTGGAAAGCCAGCCGCTGACTCAGTTGCAGACCCAGCAGAGCTCGTACCAGACGCAGCTCTCGGCCGTGGGTACGCTCAAGAGTTCGCTGTCGACCTTCCAGACTGCACTGTCGAACCTGACCAGCCTGTCGAACTACAGCGCCATGAAGGCGAGCGGCTACGACGCATCGGTGCTGAGCGCGTCGGTTTCCGGTTCGGCGCCGGCCAGCTCGTACGCTGTGAATGTGACGCAGCTTGCGCAGTCGCAAGTGCTGGCCGCGCAAGGGCAGACGTCCACTACGGCAGCCATTGGCAGCGGGTCGTCCACCACGATTTCGTTCTCGTTCGGCTCCGTGTCGGGCGGCAGCCTTTCCAACGGCAAGTACACCGGCGCCACGTTCACACAGAACGGCAGCCTGCCGGGCGGTTCGATCACGATCAACTCGTCCAACAACACACTGGCCGGCATTCGTGATGCCATCAACTCGGCCAACCTGGGCGTCTCGGCCAGCATCGTGGATGATGGCAGCGGCAACCCGTACCGCCTGGTGCTGACCTCCACGGCGGGCGGCTCCAGCTCGGAGATGAAGATTTCCGTGTCGGGCGACTCGACGCTGCAATCGCTGCTCTCGCAAGACCCGGCCGGCACGCAGAACCTGAACGAGGTGACCACGGGCCAGAACGCCCTGGCCACGGTCAACGGTATTGCGGTGCAAAGCCCGACCAACACGTTGTCCAACGTGGTGGATGGCACGTCGTTCACGCTGGCCAAGACGGGCAGCACCACCGTGACGGTGGCCAACGACCCGACCGCCACCACCACCGCCGTCACCAATTTCGTGAATGGCTACAACGCGCTGCGCACGCAACTGAACACGCTCACCAATATCGACACCAGCAACAAGGCCAACAACGGTCCGCTGGCTGGCGATGTGAGCACCAAGACGCTCATCAACCAGATTACCGACGTGCTGGGCCAGGCCGTCGGCAATGGCAACTACCAGTCGCTGGGCAGCGTTGGTGTGACGATGAATTCGGACGGCACGCTGGCGATCAACAACAGCACGCTGTCGGCCGCCATTGCCGCATCGCCCAGCCAGGTCGCCGGCCTGTTTGCGGGCACCGGCACGGCCACGGATTCGCTGGTCAACGTACCAACCTTCTCGAGCACCACGCAGTCGGGCAGCTATGCCGTCAGCGTCTCGCAACTGGCCAAGCAGGGCTCGATTACGGGTTCGGCCGCTGCCAATACGACCATCACGGCGGGCAGCAACGACACGCTGGCGTTCAACATCAGCGGTATCGCCGTCAACGTGACGATACCGGCGGGCAGCTACAGCGCTGCGGGCCTGGCCGCACAGGTCCAGAGCCAGATCAACGCATCGTCGAGCCTGCAGAACGCCAAGATCACCGCATCGGTGTCGGCCAATGCTGGTGGCGTGCTGAGCATTGCCGACAGCCAGTTCGGTTCGATCTCGTCAGTGTCGGTATCGGGCAATGGCGCTGCGTCGCTGCTGGGTGGCAGCCCCACTGCAGTGGTTGGCCAGGACGTGCAGGGCACCATCAACGGGGTGGCGGCCACGGGTTCGGGCCAGAACCTGTATGGCGCGACCGGCACGGCCGTCGATGGCCTGACCGTGCAGGTGACCGGCGGTGCGCTGGGCAGCCGCGGCACGGTGACAGTGCAGCGTGGCTATGCCGCACAGCTCAACACCGTCATGACCAACCTGCTGTCGACCAACGGCATGGTGCAGAACGAGACGGACTCGATCAACAGTTCGCTCACCTCGCTCGCCAGCCAGATCAGCAACATGCAACTGCAGTTGAGCAACAAGCAGGCCCTGTACTACACGCAGTTCAACGCGTTGTCTGCGGCGGTGGCCAGCATGACGAACACCAGTACCTACCTGACCACGCAGCTCGCGGCGATTGCGAACCAGACCAAGAGCAACTAAGTCCGGATTGAAGCAACACCCATAACAAGATCACACAGCGAGGACCTTTCTCATGTACGCAGCACGCCGCGCCATCGGTGCCTACGCGCAAGTCGGTATCGAGACGTCTGTGGTTGACGCTAACCCGCACCGGCTGATCGCCATGCTGTTCGATGGTGCACGCGCCGCTGTCAAGCTGGCTGCCGCCTCCATCGAGCGCGGCGACCTGCCCACCAAGCTGCGTGCCTTTGACAAGGCCATCTCGATCATCGGCCAGGGCCTGCAGGCCAGTCTCGACCACCAGCGTGGTGGCGAGATCGCTGCGCAGCTCAATAGTCTGTACGACTACATGCTGCGCCGTCTGCTGGTGGCCAACGGCACCAATGACCTGACGGTGCTTGCCGAGGTTGACGGTCTGTTGGCGTCGTTGCAGGAAGCCTGGCTTGCTATTGGCCAGCCGGGTGCTGCGGCGTCCAGCAACCACCTGAGTGTTGTGAGCTGACGCGGCTGGCCGCGCAGCAAAGCGATTTTTACGAATTGAATTCGGCCCAACTGGAGCCAACATGCACCGCAACATCCCGATCAAGGACAGCGAAAGTCTGTTCGTCTGCTACGAAGCCATCGCGCGCCTGACTGCCGAGATGGTCAATGCTGCTGAAGTGGGCAACTGGGAGATCGTCAGTACGCTGGAGAGCGAGAGCGCCGCCTATGTGGATGCGCTGCGCCGTTCTGAGCCGCATCCCACGCTGTCACGCGATGACATCGAGCGCAAACGTACGCTGCTCGTGCGCATTCTTGAAGATGACGCCCGCGTACGCGCGATGGTGTATCCGCGCCTGGATCGCCTGCAGAAGCGCATCGACACGGCACGCCGTGCCAACACTGCCAGCAACGCCTACGGCAGCATGGCACGCTACTGATCCACTATACGGATAGGGTCACTCAACCCTCGCGAGGCGCAGGCGCGCCTTGCATCTGCTTTGACAGCGCTAGGTATTGCTCGGATTTGCGGGCAAGCACGTTGGCCTGCATCTGATACACGGTAGCGAGTTGCTGGGCAGCCAGGAAGCTGCCTCGCCCGACAACGCTGCCGTCCATCCCCGCCTGATCGCCAATCTCCAGGCAACGGCAGAATGCCTGCTCCGCCAACGGCAGCCATTGCGTGTTGGCGTGCTCAGGATGTTTGACCGCCGCATCCACCAACACCAGGCCCAGCGCAAAGCACAGATCCGGAAAATCCGGCCATGCATGGATGCTGGCATCCGCATGGGCCATCGCTTCATTCAGTCGATCCGATTTGCCCAGGCTGTACAGATAGCGCAGCGCAAGGCCGCGCCGGTACGGTGCGTCTTGCGGCGCGAGGGCGAAAGCACGGGCGTAATAGTCCGTGGCCCGGGCGTAGTCTTCCTGATGCAGCTCGATTTCCTTGCCGAGTTGGAATAGCACGTAAGGATCGTCAGGCCGATGCTTGAGTTCGTCGAGCAGGAGTTGCGTATTGCGCTCGCCTTTCTTCTGCATCTTGGCGGCGGTATAGCCATCGTGCCGCAGCACGATGGAGAGGCGCTCCGCCGGCAGTGAAGACACCGGTTGTTCATGGATGCGGCCCACATAGCGCACGCCACGCGGCAGCAGGCGGGGGAGCCATGCAATCAACTGGCTGGTGGCGTCGGCCGCATCGGTATCGTTCTTGATGCAAAGGATGCCCAGCACCGGTTTGGCGTTGCTGAGGGCGCGCAGATGTTCACCACCGCTTTCCAGCCATTCATCTGCATCCAGGACGAGGTTCCAGTCCGCATTGGCGGCTTCCAGCGCGGCGTTGCGGGCTGCTGAAAAATCATTCTGCCAAGTCATCTGGCTGACATGCGCGCCGCATGCCTGGGCAATGGCGATGGTGTCGTCAGTGGAGCCGGTATCCAACACCACCATGCGGTCGACAAACGGTTTGGCGCTGAGCAGGCAGCGTTCGATGCAGGTGGCTTCATTGCGCGCGATGACAACCAGCGCGAGCTTGGTGGGAGTGGATTGCACGGTGTGTCGGAAAGATGAAGATTCGGGATGCGGCCTGGTCTGTCGATCAGGTGAGTGTGGCTAGCCGCGGTCATCGGCCGCAGCAAGCGCATTCAGCAGCTTGTGCAGCACTTCGCGCGTGGCGCTGATCTCGTCGGGCTCAAGCGGAATCTTGCACGTGAGCGCTTGCGGCACCTTGGTGGCGCGCTCCTTCAGGGCGCGGCCGGTCTCGGTCAGCTCGATGACAACGCGGCGCTGGTCGTCCTGATCGCGCGTGCGTGTGAGCAAGCCCTGTTCCTCCAGTCGCTTGAGCAACGGTGTGAGCGTGCCGGTATCCAGGTACAGCGTGCGTCCCAGATCGCCTACGGCGCACGGTGTCTGCTGCCAGCAGGCGAGCATCACGAGGTATTGCGGATAGGTCAGATCCAGCTCATCGAGCAGTGGGCGGTACAGGCGCGTCAGCAGATGGCCGGCGGCGTACAGAGGAAAACAGAGCTGCTGATCGAGCGCCAGCACGTCGTTCACGGAAGACTCCCGGGGACGGTCCTGGCGCCTGTGCGGCGCGTGCTGCACTGGCCTGAGCAGGCGCGGTGCGCATGACCGTATTCAATGGGGCATCCATATTGCCACGGACGGCATGCGAATAGTCGCGTTGTTGGGGGCCGTGACCGTCAGCGCGCTTGCGGTTGCTTAAACTCAGCCAAAGAACCCGTGCAAGTGGAGTGACGTCAGATAGACATGCTCATGATGCTCTGGTAGGCCGAGACCAGTTTGTTGCGCACCTGCACGGCGGTCTGCATGTCGATGTTGGCTTTTTGCAGCGAGAGCATCACGTCGTGCAGATCCACGTCGCTGTTGCCCATTTCGAAACTACGTGAGACGGACTCGGCCTTCTGCTGCGAGGCATCGACCCTGTCCAGCGACGACTTGAGCACCGAGCCAAAGTCGACACTGGGTTGCGTGGCGCTACCGCTGGCAGTGCTGCCGCCGACCGCGCTGGATGGTGCCAGCACGCTGTTCATCAGCGAGACCACGGAATTGGCGTTGGAGAAATCCATGCTGGGTTCAACTCAGGGAAATTTGGCGAGCGTTTCAAGTTCCGAAACGAAGCGGACTTCGCGGCCGGCCGGCACCGGAATGTCCATCGGGATCGGGGTCACGACGATGGTGTGCTGCGGAATGGCCGCATCGTTGTCGAGCACCAGGAACTCGGTCCCCGCAAAGTCCTGCGCGTGCGGGAAAATCTGCAGCGGCGCGCGGCGCAGGGTCGCGTACTTGGGCGGTTCGGGCTTGAACGGGTCGAGCTTGGTCAGGCATTCGAATGCGGCGTTGACGCGGTACAGGTCATACGATGCAGGCAGATCGGACGCCTCGCCAAGCGCGCGGACGCGGTTAGCGATGTAGTAGTTGTCGATCCAGTGACCGCCTTCATGCGTGCGCAGGCGCAGCGCCACCTTCATGCGTGCCAGGACGAACTGGTTGATGGCGTTCAGCCACTCCGGCCGTTCGTTGGCGGGCACAGTGTGTGAGAACTTGCCGAACAGGTATTCGAGGCCGCCGCGATACCGGTCCCATGCATGTTTGACTTCCTCGCTCCCCGCCTGGGTGCGAGTCTCATCGGCAAAGTAACGCGTGACTGACCGGTAGAACGGCGTCTTGCTGAAGTAGAGCGCGTATGACCCCAGCATTTCCGCCGCGTGCGCGAACGCCCAGAATGCATGCTCGGGCGCGCTGTAGTACAGCTTGTCGATGACTTCGCGGCGCGCCAGGTAGATCTCCGGGAAGATGTGGTGCGACAGGATCAGCGCCAGGAGCTTGGCGTAGTCGCGTTGCTCGATCAGGTAGTCGTCGTCCTGGCGGTAGAAGGGTGTGATGTCCTGCTGGGCGACGAGGTCGTGGATGAGCCAGGGCGCGAAGATGACACCGACAGCGGGGTTGCGCTCGAAGATGTCGAGATTGTTGTTGATCTCGGCAAGGATCGGCAGGTCGTCGTCGGCATGGTAGAGCACGTACTTGCCCTGCGCGCTGCGGTAGAGCTGGTTCATGTTCTCGGCGGACCCCAGGTTGGACGGGCGCCGGAAATACCGGATGTTCAGCTTGTCCTGATATTCGGCGACCACCTGTTCGGTGGTGTCGCTCGAGCAGTTGTCGCCGATCAGGAGCTCGTAGCTGTGTCGCAACTCGCCAATCTGCGCGGTCAGCTCCTTGAGCAGATTCTCCAGGTAGCGTGCCCGGTTGTAGGTCGGGATGCAGATGCTCAGCGTGATGGCATCAGCCGGCATCGTCTTGGTGGGTTCCATCTCAGGAGCCTATTCGTTGGGTCGGCTGGTCAGGCAACGCGCTTCAGATAGCCGTCCGGTGCGACGGTAATCAGGAGCTTGTGCTGGATGTCGGTGTCGATCACGAATTCCGGGTGGTCACGCAGGTAGGCATGCACGGCGGTCTTCGGGTTGTTGCCGACGCCCCACGGACGATCGTGGAACATCGCTTGCGGCATGTCTTCGACGGCGGTGTCGAACACTACGCAGTAGCTGCCCACGCTGGTGAGCGGCGCGTAAGCCTGCAGCTCGGCCAATACGTGGTCGTGGGTGTGGTTGGAGTCCAGCGCCACCAATACCCGCTGCTTGCCCGCGGCGATCTGCTTGACCTGCTCGATGACACCCGCATCGATACTGGAGCCTTGCAGCATCTGGATGCGTCGCGCCATCGGGTGTGCCTCGATCGCTTCGCGGTTGTGCTGGCGGATGTCGATGTCGATGCCCAGCACCTTGCCGTCGCCATGGCCGCTCTGGGCCAACAGTTCCAGCATCGACGCATAGAAGATCATCGAGCCACCGCGCGCGATGCCGGTTTCGATGATCAGATCCGGTTTCACTTCCCAGATCAGTTGCTGCATGGCCAGTACATCTTGCGGGCACTGGATGATGGGCACGCCCATCCACGTGAAGTTGTAGTGGTACTTGTGCGTGGTCACTTCACGCAGCCAGATGCGCGACAGCGCCTGCAGGTCTTTGTCCTGCCCCAGCGAGCGGATGTTCTGCTGGACTTCGCCTTGGAATTGTTCGATGTCATTCATGGGTAAATTCGCGCCAGTTGAGGGTCTGTGGGCTCAGGTATTGCTTGCCTGCCGGGCCGTGATTGGCAACCAGGTCCAGGCTGCTGACGAAGGGGGTGAATGCGCCGTGCAATTGTGTATACGGCCGCATGGCGTAATTCATGTAGGCAACGGTGATGCCGCGCTGCTCAAATTCAGCGTGGGCCAGATAGTTCTTGGCGCCATGCCCGGTGATGTAGGTGTCGCCTTGCAGCTTTTGCACGATAGCGAGCACGCGGTCGCTGTTGCGGCCAGGTACGGCCAGTTCAACGGAATCGCGCAGCTTGGGGTCCAGCGGAATGTCCAGATAACGGCAGACCGCCTGCATGGATGCCAACGCCAGTGCGCCCATGTTTGCGTACTCAGCCTCGTACACCGAGCGCACCAGCGCCAGCATGTCGCCGGCATAGGGGGCGGCTTCGTAAGCCTGCTCCAGCATGCGCAGATGCTGCGCGCGCCAGTCGACGTTCGTCGCAGGTTTGACTTCGTCAATGCGCGCGCCCAGGTGGAACTTCTCCAGCGGCACCGTCATCCAGCGCGTGCCGGTAGGCTCCTTGATCTGCACGCGGTTGGTGAAGCTGCCCTTGGAGAACTGCACGTCGGCGTAGTTGACGAGCACGTCCGCCAGCATGATCTGCTCAAGCAGACCGACCCAAGGGAACAGCATCGGTTGGGTAATGACGACGTTCATGGCGCCAGCATCCGCTCCATGAGAACAACGTCGTGCCAGCGGTTGTCTTGCAGGTAGTGCGCATGCAACGTGCCGACATGACGGAAATCGAGCTTCTCATACAGGGCGATGGCGCGTGTGTTCTCGGCCAGCACTTCCAGCGTGATCTTGCGCAGGCACAGTGTTTCGCTGGCATAGGAAAACGCTGCCTCGCACGCGGCACGCCCGTGGCCTTGGCCCTGGGCTGACGATGCCAGGCAGATGCCAAGCGAAGCGTGCCGGTTGACCGCATCGATTTGGTTCAACTGGAGATAGCCCAGCACGCTGTCATCGGCCTGGCTGGCAATGACGAACAGCACCACCTCGCTCTGCTTGGATTTTCCGATCAACCAGTCGCGCACGCTGGCCTCGGAGTTGGGCCGCGGGCGTGTCATCAACTGGAGCTGCATTGGCACATCGTTGCGCAGCGGCAGCAGTTGCGCAATGTCGCTCTCGCGCCACTCCCGAAGCAGAAGTTTGCCGCGCGCAATCATGGCTGGAACTGGAAGTAGTGGAAGCGGTTGGGAAACGCCGCTTCCACGGTGTGTTTGACCTCATCGGCAATGACCGGGTTGACGGCCAGATAGACCAGTTCGACTTCCGCTGGAATGTCGGCCAATGCAATCACCGGCTTGCCCGCCAATGACGAACCTTGCAGATAGGGATTCTGATCCACAAAGGCACGCAGCGCATGCGGGTGCTGCAGATGGTTGGCGGTGTAAGTGCCGTAGAAGCCTGCGCCATAGATCACCGCGGGGGCGTCCTGGTGGCGAGATTCAAAATCGCCCAGATGGCTTGCTGCCTGCTGCCAGAACCGGGCCAGTCGGTTGGCGGCCGCTACCGTGTCTGCCAGCGGCTGTGGCTCAACGGCGAACGGGGCGCGGTCCGGTGCTGCGGCGCGCATGGCTGTGACAACAAACGCCCCACGATGGCTGTGGTCATCGAGGTCAAGCAGATCGAACCCGTGGGTTGCAAGCAGGGCTTGCAGCGATGTGCGTGTGAAATGGTTCACGTGATCCGCCACCAGGAAGTCGGCGGTATTCGTGAACGTGTTCGGCACGATGGCGTAAAGCCGCCCGCCTTCGCGCAGCAGGCTACGGATCGTGCGCAACGCGGTTGTCAGGTCTGGAATGTGTTCGAGCGAAAAGAACGAGCTGACCACATCGAACGAGCCCTGCCATGCCGGCGGGATGGTGTACGTGGCCCAGTGTTCCGGGCTGACAAATTTCTCCCAGAAACCGACATAGCGGTCGCTGATGTCAAACAGGTGGACGTTGACGTCCGGCCGCTGCTGCAAGAGCCGCCGCATCGTGGCGCTCTTCGCGCAGCCGAAGTCGAGCACGCGCGCGCCTTCGGGCAACGCCAGCTTGCGCTGGAGGAGTGCCACCTGATGATCGGCACGGAAGATCTTCTCGCCGTGCTCGACCGCATAGATCTGGTCTTCCTCCTCGCTCTTGACGAGGATGTCGTACTCGGTGTCGTAGAAGCTGCCGTTGTCGCACAGCTCGACGGTCTGGATGTGGCCGCACGCCGCGCAGCAGAACACCTCAAGCGTGCCCTCCATCGACCGCTGCAATGAAGACAGCGAGCTTTGCGGGCCCGCGGTGTAGATCGGGGCTGCCAGCGGTGTCTGGCAAACGTTGCATGGTTGCGCACTCATGATGGGTTTTCCGCGCAAAGTTCGGGGTGGATGGTGCGGAAGTCGACACCGTTCGCATACGAGCCTTTCCAACCGTGCGCACGGCCAGTCGGCTCGCGGAAGTTGAAATAGCGGAACTGCATTGACCAGCGAGACCGATGGCTGGTGTTGTGTCCCGATGCGTGCAGCACCAGAAAATCGACCAGCACCAGATCGCCGGGCTTGGTCAGCGGCGATACATGCGGATAGCGCGCGAGATAGTCGGCCTCGTCCTTGAGCATGAGCGCGTAGGCGCCTTGCTTGCCGGCATTGTCTGGGTCTGCACTGCCGACCGGCAGCGGCCCTTCGCGGTGCGAACCGGGGCAGAACTCGACCGGACCGATCTCGGGGGTGATCTCCACCAGCGGGCTCCAGAACACCACGCCATCAAGGCTGCGCAGCTGCGCGGGGTATTCCTGATGCCAGTTGGCGCGAAACTTCTCTTCGCGTGGGTTATCGATGCGAATGCCGTAGCCGCCGCCGGCGATGCCGGGCAGTGCGTTGGGGCGCAGTTCCGATACCAATTGCTCATGGCGCGGGTCGGCCAGCAGGCGCACAAACGCGGGGATCTGCTTGACCGCGTCGTACACCTCGCCGCCGTGCGCCCGCTTGGCCTGGATCAGCGCCTGATACCCGTCGTCAAAGCACTCCGGTGCAAACGGCACGCGTGCGATGTCCAACCGGTACTTGTCGATGATCAGACCGATCACGTTATAGATGGCGCGTTGAATCGGCTCGATTTGTGCCTGTGTATAGAACCCGGGCACGATCAGCAGGCCATCACGCTGGAAGGTCTCGATTTGCTCCGGGCTCAGGAGGCCAGGCATGACAGCTTCTCCTGATGTTCGCGCACGAGATCGAGCACCACCTGCGACACGGTCTCGATGTTCTCGCTCGACATGTCGTGATACGACGGCAGGTTGATGGCGCGCTCCGCAATCGCGTAGCTGTTGGGTGTGTTGCCTGCCGGCTTACCAAAGAGCTCGGTCTGGCTGAGCGGGTAGAAGAACACGCGCGCATCAATGCCACGGCGCGAGAACGCTGCCAGCAGCCCGTCGCGCGTGATACCCAGCGACTCGTCAAACACAACCGTGGGCATCCAGTAGCTGTTCAGCGTGCCGGGGGCTTCCGGGTTGAGCGCAATGCCGCTGATGCCACCCAGGTGCCGCGCATATGCCGCGAAGATCTCGCGCTTGCGTGCGACCAGCGCATCGACACGCTCAAGCTGCGCGCAGCCGATGGCGGCCTGGATATTCGAAATCCGGTACTTGAAGCCAATGAAGTCAGACCAGAACTGCTTGCCGCCCGGCACGCGGCCGTGGTTGTTCAGCGTCATCACGCGGTCGTAAAGCGCACGGTCGTTCGTGACGAACATACCGCCTTCGCCCGTGGTCATGGTTTTGGTGCCGTGGAACGAGAACGTGCCGAAGATGCCTTGCGCGCCCGCGGCATGTTGACCCCAGCGCGAGCCGAGCGCTTCCGCTGCATCTTCGATCACGGGAATGTTGTGGCGCTGACTGATCGCCAATAGTTTGTCCATCTCGCACAGGTTGCCGTAGAGGTGCGTGGCAACGATGGCCTTTGTGCGCGGCGTGATGGCGGCTTCCACCAGCGCCGGGTCCACACACCAGGTGTCGGGCAGGATGTCGACAAACACGGGGGTGGCACCCACGTAGGTGATGGGCGAGGCGGTGGCAATCCAGTTGGTGTCCGCCAGGATCACCTCGTCGCCTGCGCCGATGCCCAGCGCCGCAAGCCCCATGTGCATGGCACCGGTGCAGCTCGACGTGGCAATGGCGTACTGCGTGCCGACAAACTTGGCGAACTGCTTTTCGAAGCGGTTGATATAGGCGTAGCACTGGTCGCCCCAGCCGTTGCGGGCGGCATCGGTGGCGTACTCGACTTCCAGCTCGGTGATTGACGGCTTGGAATACAGAATCTTCTGGGTCATGGCTGTTCCTGTGGTTCAGGCGTCAGTGGCTGCGCAGGGCCGGCAGGTCAATCCCCGTGAACGCGTTGGTCAGCGGCGGATGGGCGCGGTCCCGGTCGGAGCATTCGGTCATGGCGAGTGGCCAGGCAATGCCCAGCCGGCCGTCGTTCGGGTTGAGGCCGTCTTCTGCGGCTTGCGCGTACGGCGTCGAGGTCAGGTACAGCAGCTCGCAATCGTCTTCAAGCGTCTGGAAGCCGTGGGCAAACCCCTTGGGCACCAGCAGGCTGTTGTGCCGCTCGGCGGACAGTTCCACGGCGTGCCACTGCAGGAAGGTGGGCGAACCCGCGCGCAGGTCGACGGCCACGTCGAACACGCGGCCACGCACGCAGCTCACCAGCTTGATCTCGGCATGCGGCGGGTATTGGAAGTGCAGCCCACGCACCGTGCCGCGCTTGGCGGAGTAGGAGTGGTTCATCTGCGCGACCGGGCTGTCGAAGCCGGCATCGGCAAGTTCTTCTGCGCAGAAGAAGCGGGTGAAGTAGCCGCGGTGGTCGCCGATGATTTTTCGGTCGATTTCAACCACGCCGGCCAGCGGCGTCGGCGCGATGGTGAAGCGGCTCATGCGGCGCTCCTGGATGTGGCAGTCGATGCGGCGGCGGTGAAGCGGTCGATCTGTTGGTCACACAGCGCGCGTGCATCTGCGGTCTTGTCATGCAGTTGGCGGTACCAGGCGGCGGTGTGCTCCAGCGCGGTCTCAAACGACCACGCTGGATGCCAGCCGAGTTGCTGGCGTGCCCGGCTGGCATCCAGATGCAGCATGCCAGCCTCGTGCTTGCCCGTGGTGGCGTTGGCATCCAACTGCCAGATCAGCGCGGGCCAATGTTGTTGCAAGCCTTGCAGCACCTGCTCGACGGTGCGCGTGGCGGCGCTGTCCGGGCCGAAATTCCAGGCGGTGGCGCAGGAGGCGTCGCCCGCCAGCAGGCGTTGCGCGAGCACCAGATAGCCGTGCAGGCAATCCAGCACGTGCTGCCACGGCCGCGTGGCGTGCGGTGATCGGATGACCAGCGGCGTACCGGCACGCATGGCGCGCTCGGCATCGGGAATGAGCCGGTCTTCCGACCAGTCGCCACCGCCAATGACGTTGCCTGCGCGGCCGGTAGCCAGCAGCGGGCCGTTGGCGAAGAACGCGCGCCGGTAGCTCGCGGCCACGAGTTCTGCACAAGCCTTGGAGGCGCTGTAAGGGTCATGGCCGCCGAGCGCGTCGGTCTCCCGGTAGCCCCAGGCCCACTCGCGGTTGTCGTAGCACTTGTCGGTGGTGGCCACCACGATGGCCGACAGGTTCGTGCAGCCGCGCGCGGCTTCCAGCACGTTCACCGTGCCCATCACGTTGGTGGCGTAGGTGGCGACAGGGTCTTTGTACGACGCGCGCACCAGCGGTTGCGCTGCGAGATGAAAGACGATGTCCGGTCGTGCTGCGATCATGGCGCTACGCAAGGCATCCGCATCACGGATGTCGCCCAGCGTATGACCGGCCAGTGCGGATTCCACGTCAGCAGACGTGAACAGATTCGGCGTCGTCTCCGGTGCCAGGCTGTAGCCGTACACCTCGGCACCAAGCTGGCGCAGCCACAGCGCCAGCCAGCTTCCCTTGAACCCGGTGTGCCCGGTCAGGAAGACGCGCTTGCCGGCCCAGGCAGCGGGGTGAAGCGTCACCACTTTTTCCACGGTGCACTCCCCGATTGCCACAGGGCTTCGAGACTGTTCTTGTCGCGCAGCGTGTCCATCGGCTGCCAGAAGCCCTGGTGCTCGAACGTGTTCAACTCGCCCATCTCGGCCAGGCGATTCATCGGCTCGCCTTCCCAGTGGGTGTCTTCGCCTGCGATGTATTCGATGACGGCCGGGTTCAACACAAAGAAGCCGCCGTTGATCCAGGTGCCGCCGTCACCCGGCGGTTTCTCCGTGAAGCCGGTCACACGGCTGCCGTCGCGTTGGAGCATGCCGTAGCGGCCCGGCGGCTGCACGGCCGTCACGGTGGCCATCTTGCCGTGCGCGCGGTGGAAGGCGATCTTGCTGGTGATATCGACGTCGGACACACCATCGCCGTAGGTAAAGCAGAAGGGCTCATTCGGATCGAGATACGCGGCAACACGCTTTAGGCGCCCGCCGGTCATGGAATGCTCGCCAGTATCGACCAGTGTGATGCGCCAGGGCTCGGCGTGGCGCTCGTGCACGGTCACTTCGTTCTTGGACATGTCGAACGTCACGTCCGACATGTGCAGGAAGTAGTTGGCGAAGTATTCCTTGATCACGTAGCCCTTGTAACCCAGGCAGATGATGAAATCGTTGATGCCGTGGGCTGCGTAGATCTTCATGATGTGCCACAGGATCGGGCGGCCACCAATCTCGATCATGGGCTTGGGCTTGAGGTGCGACTCTTCGCTGATGCGTGTGCCCAGGCCGCCGGCAAGAATGACTGTTTTCATGGTTCAGTGCTCGCTTATGCGCCTGCTTGTGCGTCCATTCATGCGGCAACCGGCGTGGCTGCGGATGCGATGTTCTCCTGCATCTGCCGGGCGAGATTGGAAAAATGGTTGGCCTTGATGGCCAGTGTGTCAGCTTGGGCGCGGTAGGTCAGCGCCAAATACTTGGCAGCGGCAAAGCTGCCGCGCCCGAACACGGCGGCGTCCAGTTTGGGCTGCTCGCCAATCTCCAGGCACTTCAAAAAAGCGGACTCCGCCATCGGCAGCCACTGCTTCTCGGCCTGCGCGGCGTCTTGCGCGGCGGCTTCAAACATCAGGTGGCCAAGCATGTAGAAGTAATCGGGCGAGTTCGCCCACTCTTCCATCCACTCACCAGCCAGGGTGATGGCCGCGTCCAGTTGCTTGGATTTGGACAGACACGCCAGCAGGCAGATGCACAGGTCATGCCGATACGGCGCCGTCTTGGGCGCCGTCGTCAGCGCGTGCTGGTAATGCGCGGCGGCCTGTGCGGGGTCTTTCAGGTTGATCTCGAAGTCTTTGCCGAGTTGGTAGAGGACGTACGGGTCATCAGGGTGCTCTGCCAGTTCTTGTTGCAGCAGGGCGTGATTGCGTCCGCGTTTCTGGTCCAGCTTGGCGTTCATGTAGCCGTCGTGGCCGATCACCAGCGGCAGGCGCACGCGCTGCAGGTTGGCCGCAGTGGACGTACTGGCGACGGGCTGCTCGTGGATGCGGCCCTTGTAGCGCACGCCGCGCGGCAGCAGGCGGGCAATCCAGCTGTTGGAGTGCTCCACGTGGCCCGAGATGTCGTACTCGCTGCGGATGCACACCACGCCCAACAGCGGGCCGAAGGTGCAGGCGTCGCGCAGCTCTTCCGTGCCGCCCGCGATCCACTCGTCCGCGTCCAGCACGAGGTTCCAATCGGCGTTGGCGGCGGCCAGGGCGGCGTTGCGGGCGGCCGAGAAGTCGTCCACCCAGGTGAAATGGTGGACCTGCGCACCGCATGCCTGGGCAATCGCCACGGTGTCGTCGGTGGAGCCAGTGTCGAGCACGATCATGCGGTCGACATGCGGCTTGGCGCTCAGCAGGCAGCGCTCGATGCAGGCGGCCTCATTGCGGGCGATGACCACCAACGCAATCTCGGACCGGTTGGATCCTGTGCGGCGGTGTTTGGCGTGTTTGGACATGCGGACTCCCAACGGCAGCTGCCAGTTGGTGCAGACAAAAATAAAGATCCGGCGCGTGTGGCGTCAGATCGACATGCTCATGATGCTTTGGTAGGCCGAGACCAGCTTGTTGCGCACCTGCACGGCAGTCTGCATGTCGATGTTGGCCTTCTGCAGCGAGAGCATCACGTCGTGCAGATCCACGTCGCTGTTACCCATTTCGAAACTACGTGAGACGGACTCGGCCTTCTGCTGCGAGGCGTCGACCCTGTCCAGCGACGACTTGAGCACGGAGCCGAAGTCGACGCTGACTTTGGCGCCGTCGCCGTCCGCGGCCGAGCCACTACCGATCCCGCCGACCTTGCCCGACGGGGCCAGCACGCTGTTCATCAGCGACACCACCGAGTTGGCGTTCGTAATATCCATGTGAAGAGGACTCCTCTTTTGTTGCGTCTCTTGCATGTGGCGCCGGTTGTTGGCCGGCGAATAGCGAACTTCGGGCCGCTATGGCGCCACGGTGATGCAAAGGTAGCCGCCCGCCAGCCGTTCCCAAGCGCCCAAAAGAGCGGGAAAAGGCCCTCTTCTTGGCAATTTGCTTGCGCACCCCCTGCCGATAATGGCAACCACGGAGCTTTGCCCGTTTTGTAGGTTTCTCGGGGTTTAGTTGCTCCGGCAACGCAGTCAGTCAGGAGATTTGGGATGCCAACGACAGCCGATTCGGTTGCTGTCGCCGACACGCTCGGTACGGTCGATATGCCGGCGGTAGGCCAAGGTGCGATGACGCGCCAGAACGGGGGGGCATTGGGCTCTCTGGGCCCGCTCGGCCGTTTGTCTCCGCGACTGCTAATGATGATCGGCGGCGCCGCGCTGGTGGCCGTGATTGCTGCCGCCATGCTGTGGAGCCGCGCCCCTGACTACCGCGTGCTGTTCAGCAACGTCAGCGACAGCGACGGTGGCGCCATCATTGCTGCCCTGCAGCAGATGAACGTGCCGTACCGCTTTGCCAATGGCGGCACGGCCATCATGGTGCCCGAGGCCAATGTGCACGAGACGCGCCTGAAGCTGGCGTCGCAAGGGCTGCCCAAGGGCGGCCTGGCCGGCTTTGAGCTGATGGAAAACCAGAAATTCGGCACCAGCCAGTTTGCCGAGCAGGTCAATTACCAGCGCGCGCTGGAGGGCGAGCTGGCCCGCACCATCCAGGCCATGCAAGAGGTGCAGTCCGCCCGCGTGCACCTGGCGCTGTCCAAGCCGTCGGTGTTCGTGCGCGAGCAGGCCAAACCCAGCGCCTCGGTGCTGCTGACGCTGTTTCCGGGCCGCATGCTGGATCGCTCGCAGGTCCAGGCCATCGGCCATCTCGTTTCCAGCAGCGTGCCGAACCTGCCGCTGGCCAACGTGACGGTGGTCGACCAGTCCGGCCGCCTGCTGTCGACCGCATTCCAGGACAACGCCTCGGGCCTGGACCCGACGCAGCTGAACTATGTGCGCGAGATCGAGCAGGGCTACATCAAGCGTATTGAGGCCATCCTCGGCCCCGTGGTGGGCGACGACAACGTGCGTGCCCAGGTGACGGCCGACGTTGATCTGGACAATACCGAACAGATGGCCGAGACGTATCGTCCGAACCAGGACCCGGCCAACGCTGCCGTGCGCAGCACGCATACCGCTGAAGCCACGCAAAACAAGGCCGACGCTCAGGGCGGCGTGCCGGGCGCACTGTCCAACCAGCCGCCGACCGCGCCGCGCATGCTGCCGACCGCACCGGCGCCGGCATCGCAACCGGCCGCCACGGGCCCGAATGGTCAGCCGCAACAACCAGCCGCTACAGCCAACACGAGCGGCACCGCGACCAGCGGCAACTCGTCGAGCACCCGCGACACCACCACCAACTACGAAGTCGATAAGACCGTGCGCCGCACTCGCGCCGCGGTGGGCACCGTGCGCCGCCTGTCGGTGGCCGTGGTGGTCAACTACCGCGCCGACGGCAAGGCCTGGAAGCCGCTGTCTGACGCCGATATGACCAAGCTCAACGCGCTGGTCAAGGATGCCGTGGGTTTTGACGCCAAGCGTGGCGACTCCGTGAACGTGGTCAACAGCCAGTTCTCGGGCACGCTGCCGGTGGCCAAGGACGACCTGCCGCTGTGGAAGCAGCCGGACATGATCCAGTACGCCATCCAAGGGGCGAAGTACCTGGCGCTGGCGATCGGCTTCCTGATCCTGGTGTTTGGGGTGATCCGCCCGGCGATCCGCTCGATGGGCAAGAAACCCGAGCCTGCCACGCCCACCTTCGTGGGCCGTGAAGGCGAAGACCCGAACGCCCCGATCATCACTGGCGCTGCGGCTCCGGCCGGGCCCGGGCTGGAAGGCCCGACCTCCACCGACGTTGCCAGCGAAGAACTGCCGGACGCCCTGCCGCAGCTCAAGAACAACGATTTCGACAAGAAACTGGAAACCATGCGCCGCGTGGCCCAGCAGAACCCGCGCGCCGTCGCGGCCGTCATCAAGCAATGGGTGAATAACGAATGAGCGCCGAAGGACTCCAACGCAGCGCCATCCTGATGATGTCGCTGGGCGAAAGCGAAGCCGCCGAAGTGCTCAAGCACCTGGGCCCGCGCGAAGTGCAGAAGCTGGGCGCCACGATGGCGGCGCTGAAGAACGTCTCGCGCGAGCGCGTGCTCGACGCCTTTGACGCCTTCTTTGTCGAAGCCGAAGACCTGCCGCTGGATGTGGACTCCAACGAGTACATCCGCACGGTCTTCCGCAAGGCACTCGGCGACGACCGCGCCGCCAACATCATCGACAGGATCCTCTCGGGCGGCGACACCAGCGGCATTGAAGGCCTGAAGTGGATGGATGCATCGTCGGTGGCGGAACTGATCCGCAACGAGCACCCGCAGATCATTGCCACCATCCTCGTGCACCTGGATCGCGACCAGGCTTCGGAAATCCTGACCTACTTCAGCGAGCGCCTGCGCAATGACACCATCCTGCGTATCGCCACGCTCGATGGCATTCAGCCCAGCGCACTGCGTGAGCTGAACGACGTGCTGACCAAGCTGCTGCAGGGCAACGACCACCGCAAGAAGAACGCGATGGGCGGCGTGCTCACGGCGGCAGAGATTCTCAACCTGGTGCCGAGCGCCGTGGAATCCGCTGTCATCGAAGGCGTGCGCTCGCGCGACCCGGAACTGGCCGACGCCATCGTCGAGAAGATGTTCGTGTTCGACAACCTGATCGACCTGGATGGCCGCGCCCTGCAAACGCTGCTGCGCGAAGTCAGCCAGGAAGTGCTGGTGGTGGCGCTCAAGGGTGCCAAGCAGGAATTCCGCGACAAGGTGTTCGCCAACATGTCGCAGCGTGCCGGCACGATGCTCAAGGAAGAGCTGGAGGTTCTGGGCCCGGTCAAGGTGTCGGAAGTCGAAGCGCAGCAGAAGGAAATCCTGATGATCGCGCGCCGTCTGGCCGACGAGGGCGAGATCAGCATCGGCCGCAAGGCAGAGGACGCGTATGTCTGATCGCGCGCGCTTGGCCGCCTTGTTCGTGATGGAGCGCTGACATGCCGCGCCCGCCGATCATTCCGCGCGATACGCTGGTCGAATACCAGCCGTGGGAGCCGACCGACTTCGAGCGTGAGGCCGCGCAGGCCGCCGCTGAGGCCGCACCGCCGCCCCCGCCGCCGGAAGCCGAACCCGAAGAGCCGCCGATGTCCGAAGAGGAATGGCAGGCGATGCTGGATGCCGAACTGGCCACTGCCCGCGACGAAGGCCGTCGCGATGGGTTTGCCCAAGGCTTCCAGGATGGTTTCGAGCAAGGTCGTCGCCAGGGCGAGGAAGACTCCAAGCAGATCGCCGCGCTGATGCAATCCGTGCGCGAAGCGATCGATCAACTGAACGGCAACGTTGCTGATGAGCTGGTGGACTTGGCACTGCAGCTCGCACAACAGTTTTTGCGTGGTGCGTTGCATGCGCAGCCCGAGCGTGTGTTGCCGCTCATCCGCGAGGTACTGGGCGATGCGCCCACTGCACCGGCACCCGCCATGCTGCGCGTGCACGCCGAGGATGCCGAGCTGATCCGCCAGATGCTGGGTGCCGAGCTGGCCGCCGCCGGTTGGACCATCATCGTTGACGCCGCCATCGAGCGCGGCGGCTGCCGTGTGCAAACCCGTTTTGGTGAGACTGATGCCACGCTGCAGACCCGCTGGGCAGAACTGACCCGCGCGCTGGGCCGCGATACCGCATGGATCGCCAGCGAGCGCTCTGAAGCTGAACGCGTGGCCGGAGGGGCGCTCCATGTCGCCTGAGACCGTGCAAACGGCCGGCCAATCTGCCGCCAACAACCCCAACGTGCGCGTGTGGCAGGCGCACCTGCGCCAGACTGCGCAGCGTGCCCGCCTGGCCCGCCCGGTGGTGACGTGCGGCAAGCTCACCCGCGTGGCCGGTCTGGTCATGGAGGCCGTGGGTCTCAAGCTGCCCGTGGGCAGCGCCTGCCGTGTGGAATTGCCGAACGGGAGCGGGGCAGCCCGCTACGTGTTGGCCGAAGTGGTGGGCTTTGCCGAAGAGCGCGCCTTCCTGATGCCGCAGACGGATCTGGTGGGCGTGGTGCCCGGTGCGCGCGTGTTCCCGCTGGAGCCGCAGCACGTGCCGACCGACGCGGCTGACCCGACCATCGCGCACAGCAAGTTTCTGCCTGTGGGCCCGCGCCTGCTGGGCCGCGTGGTGGATGCCAACGGCGAGCCGCTGGATGGCAAGGGGCCGCTGGGCCCGCAAGAAGACCTGGCCTGGGGCACGCTGGCCCCGGCACCGTTGAACCCGCTCAAGCGCAAGCCGATCGAGCACGTGCTCGATGTGGGCGTGCGCGCCATCAATGGCTTGCTGACCGTGGGCCAAGGCCAGCGCCTGGGCCTGTTTGCCGGCTCTGGCGTCGGTAAGAGCGTGCTGCTGGGCATGATGGCCCGCTACACGCAGGCCGACGTGGTGGTGGTCGGCCTGATCGGCGAGCGCGGCCGTGAAGTGAAGGAATTCGTTGACGAGATCCTCGGTGAGGATGGTCTCGCCCGCTCGGCCGTGGTGGCCGCGCCGGCTGACAACTCGCCGCTCATGCGTCTGCAGGGCGCCGCTTACGCCCACACCATTGCCGAGTACTTCCGCGACCGCGGCTGCAATGTACTGCTGATCGTTGATTCGCTCACGCGCTATGCGATGGCGCAGCGCGAGATCGCCCTGGCCATCGGCGAGCCACCGGCCACCAAGGGCTATCCGCCCTCGGCATTTGCCAAGCTGCCGGCGCTGGTGGAGCGTGCCGGCAACGGCATGGTGGATGCCAGCGGCCGCGGCGGCTCGATTACCGCGTTCTACACGGTGCTGGCTGAAGGCGATGATCAGCAAGACCCGATTGCCGACGCCGCGCGCGCGATTCTGGACGGCCACTTTGTGCTCTCGCGCAAGCTGGCCGAGCAGGGGCATTACCCGGCCATCGACATTGAGCAGTCGATCAGCCGCGTGATGTCGGCCATCGTGCCGCGCGAGCAGCTCGATACCGCCCGCCGCTTCAAGCAGTTGTACGCCCGCTACCAGCGCAACCGCGACCTGATTGCCGTGGGTGCCTATGCACGCGGCAGCGACCCGATGACCGACCAGGCCATCGCCCGCTACCCCGACATGGAGGCGTTTCTGCAGCAAGGCATGTTTGAGAACGAAAGCCGTGAGCACACGCTGGAGAAGATGAACGCGGTGCTTGCTTGACAGTGTGAAGACGTAAGCCTGACAAAAGCCTCGGGCTAAAGCCAGGCAGCTTGTAACCGATGGGTTGATGTAGTGGAAATCTGGAGGTTCGACCATGACCACCATGAGTAAGCCGTTCCGCCTCAGTACGGTGCTGGAACTGGCCCAGAAGGACACCGAAAAAGCCACGCAGGAAGTCGGCCGCCTGATGAACACGCGCGAGGCTGCCACCCAGAAGCTGGCCCTGCTGTCCGACTACCGCAACAACTATCACCAGCAGATGCTGAACACGGCCAACGCCGAGGGTGGCATCGACATCACGCGCCTGCGCAACTACACCGCGTTCATTGACCGGCTGGGCGCCGCCGTGGACCAGCAGAAGGGCACGATCAACGCGCTGGAGAGCCAGCTCGAAGCGAGCCGCGCCAACTGGATCGAGAAGCAACGCCGCGAGCAATCGTTCGACATCCTGCGCCAGCGGCACATGGAAGAACTGCGCCTGGATCAGGAGCGCCGCGACCAGCGCGAGAACGACGAACACGCCGCCAAGGTGATCCGCATGCGTGCGGCGCAGGGCGGCAACTGAACACGCGTATACGTACGCAGATGGAAGACGGAGCCAACGTGGGTTTGAGTGCTACCCCCAACACCGCCGCGCAAGACCTGAGCGGCATGCTGTCTGCCAGCAACAATGCTGCCGCCGACAAGTCGCAGAGTGCATCGTCGTCCAACGGCGATACGTTCGGCAACCTGCTGTCAGATCGCATGGCGCAGGATGCAGCGCGCCGTCGAGCCGATGCACAGTCGGCCGCTGACGACGCGGCCAGCCGCCGCGCAGATATCGCTCGCAAGGACGCTGCAAACGCCGGCGCGCGCAATAGCCAAGACATCAAACCGGCTGCGACGGCGCTTCCTCAAACCGTGCCGGCATCCGGCACGCAGGACGCTGCCAGCGCCAAGCCGACGCAACCTGCCGATGCCAAGGACCTGGATGCCGCTGCGGCGCAAGCCGTTGTGGATCCTGCCGCGCAACTGGCTGCCCAGATTGAGGCCGCCCGCCAGGCGGCTCAACAGGCGGCGCAGCAAGTTGCCCAGCAGACTGCTGCCGCATCGGCAACAACCCAGCCAGCGACACAGCCCGGCACACAGTCGAATACCAATGCCAATACCAATACCGGCACCACGGCCGTACAAGGCGCCGGTAATCCAACTGCAACCGATGCCGCCGCACTGGCCGCACTGAGCGCTGCCGCCAATGGCGCGCAGGGTGGTGCCGATGCTGCTGCAGATGCCGCCGCAACCACGCCGGCTGGTCAGGCAGCGCTGCAGGCGGCCAAGGGCGCCAATACGGCCCAGGCCGCTGGTGCCGCTGCCAACGGCAGCACGCCAACGCCACCCGCAACGCCGCTGCCCGATGGCAACACGCTGGCCCAGACTCTGGCGCGCACGCGTGCCGTGTCTGACAATACGCCGCCAGCAGTGCGCCAGCTTGGCAGTGCCGCGTCAACGCAAAACGCCAACGGCGAGCATGGCTTGCCCAAGCGTGCGGAATCCAGCACGCAAAACAACGTCTCGCAAACCGCCGCGGCTGCCGTGGCCGATGCCAACAGCCGCACGGGCAATGGTGGCAACACCGGCACGCAGGCGGATGCACAGGGCAGCGGCACGCAGTTCCAGGGTGTTCTGGCGCGTGCGGATGGCAATGCCATCGCTGCGGCACCGACCTTTGCGATTGGCACCGCGGGCGCGGCGGGCAATATTGCCGGCGCCGCCATTACGCCGGCGCAGGTTCACACGCTGCCCACGTTTGGCGATGCCGCCTGGCCGCAAAGCATGGCGAGCCAGCTTGCCTTCATGCAGGTACACCGTCAGTCGTCGGCCGAACTGCAGTTGAACCCGGCGGAACTGGGCGGGCTGCACGTCAAGCTGGATGTCGACAACGGTGCCGTCAATGCCAGCTTCGTATGCCAGCACCAGGCCGTAGCCGAACTCGTGCAGGACTCCATGCCGCGTCTGCGTGATGCCATGCAGCAAGGCGGCATGCAGCTTGCGCAAACGACTGTCAGCACGGGCGATTTCAGCCAGCAGCAGGGCGCCTGGCAGGGTGCCTCCGCACAGGGCAATGGCTCGGGCAACGGTGGCAACGGCAGCCGCTTTGGCGGCAACGCACAGGGTCGGGCCGATACCACCAGCACCGTGGCCGCTGCACCGCAGCGCGTCTCCAGCCACGACGGTGCCATCGACACGTTTGCATGACAGCAGCGGGGCAACTCCTAAAGTTTTGTGAGGACCCGCCGTTACTCCTCAGGAGTGCCATGACAATGGCCAGCCTGAGTGACGAAAGTTAAGGCGACGAAAGCAGAGAAGGACGGGAAATAACAACGCGAATGCCCCAGCAGCAACGGCGGCTTTGCGATGAATAACAAGGGGGTCAAGTCCGACCGGCGAAGACGGGATCAAACGGGGATCACTTCGCCACATCCGCCTTCGGGTGGATGCAAACGGACCGATGCGGCGTGTCCGAGCCGGGGGGCTGGCGCACCGCATGTTTGCCGTACTTACGGGAGAGCGCACTGAAAGGTGCGCTTTTTGTTTTTGTGGCGCCCGAATGTGTGGCACCACAAGAGGCGCGCACTCGGGTACACGCTCAGGCGCGCGCCTCAGCCGCGGTGAGTGTGTCCGGCGATACGGAGACCACGTGCTCCACGCCGTAGCCGCGTTCCACCCACGCATCGATGCCGCCGTGCAGCGGCCGCACGTGCTTGAAGCCCCGGCCGATCAGCGTGCGCGCCACCATGATGGCGGAGGCCTCGTTGGGGCAGGCGCAGTAGATGATGACCTCGCGGTCGGGGCCATCGATCTCGATGGCGTTGTGCTTGCTCGACATGTCGTACAGCATTGCGCCCGGAATGCGCTGCGGCTGCAGTTGCCGTGAGCTGTCGCTGCGCACGTCGATGATGACCGGCGCCGAGCCCGATTCGATCAGTGCGTGCAATTCGTCGGGCGAGATGCGCACCATCTCCAGCATCTTGCGAAAACGCCAGCGCTGCAGCCATCGCCCGGCTACGTAGAGCGCCGCCAGCACCACGATCAGCAGGATGGCGCGGCTGCCAAGCTGGTCGAGCAACCGCAGCGCCTGGTCGATGCTGTCATGCGCCATGCGCCCGAGCATCAGCCAGATTGCCGCCCAGAGTGCCGAGCCGGCCAGGTTGTACCCTGCGAACACGCTGAATGGCGTGCGCATTGTGCCCAGCAGCGCGGACGACACCGTCGACAGCCCCGGCACAAATTTCGAAATCAGCAGCAGCGGTGCACCCCAGCGCTCGAACTGCGTGCGCGTGCGCCGCACGCACGAGTCAGGCGACAACGACACGCGGCACAGCAGGGCCATCACGTGCCGACCGTAGCGCTTGCCCGCCACGTACCACAGCGCATCACCCAGCAGTGCGCCGGTGATGGCGGCGGGCAGCAACTCCATGAAGTGCAGCGGGCCGATCATGGTAAGCGCGCCGCCCACCAGCAGCGTTGGCACGGCGGGCAGCGGCGCGCCGGCCTGCGTGAGCAGCACGTTCAGGAACACGGCAAACGCACCGTATTCGGCAAGGAGGGGGAACAGGTCGTGCATAGGAGGAAAGCGGAAGGCGCGCGGCAGGCAGATGCGTTTGCCAAGTTACCGCATTCTGGCGTCGTCCGATAGGCATACCTGTATGGACTATTGGGCGGCGTGTCGGGCATGTGAAATTGGCATGACAATAACGCTTTCGCGCACGTATCTGCCGCCATGTCCTCTGCATCCCCCACGAATGCTTCTGACGTTGCCTCCGGCGTTGACGCCGTCAGCATCCGCCCGGCCACGCTGGCTGACCTGCCGGTCATCGTCACCATCTACACGCAGCACGTGCTGTTCGGCTCAGCCAGCTTTGAGGTCGACCCGCCCGACCTGATGGAGATGACGCGCCGCTTCCAGGCGCTGCAAGACGTCGGCATGCCCTACATCGTGGCCGAGGCCGACGGCCAATTGCTCGGCTACGCCTACGCAGGCCCACACCGCGCGCGGCCCGCGTATCGCAATACGGTGGAAGACTCGATCTATCTGGATGCGGCCGCGCAAGGGCGGGGCGTCGGTACGTTGCTGCTGCAGACGCTCATTGCGGAATGCCAGGCACGCGGGTTCAAGCAGATGGTGGCCGTGGTGGGCGGCGGGCATGAGAACCCTGGGTCCGCCAAGCTGCACGCGCGCTGCGGGTTTCGCGAGGTGGGCGTGCTGGAGAAGGTGGGCTACAAGTTCGGGCGTTGGCTGGACTGCTTGCTCATGCAGCGAGCGTTGTAATAGGCCGTGACGTGATTCGAGCACCGTCGTGACATCGCTATTAGGGAGCGTGATATTCACGCCGTTGCGCCTGCTCCAAAATTGCGCGTCGACAAGCTGTAGATTCCAGTGTCGCGGAATCTCATGGTCACCGCGAGCGGAGCCGCTATGTTGCGATCGGCACTAGCTATGCCTGTGGTCTGCGGTATCCCGCGAACCTATCCCAAGTACAAGCGGACGAAGTGACGCCTATCGACTCGCCACAGCACGCTTGGGTATCGCTGTGGCTGGCCTAGCGCTTAGCCCGCGCGGGCGGGTTCCAAATCGCCCTGCGGCATGCTGACCACACGATCGATTCGCGAATGCAAGTTTTTCGCTTCCAGATAGGTGGGTACGCAGCACGATGACGTGCGCCTTTTGTTTTCAATCGATGATGTCCGCACAGGCATCGGTGGGGGCCGCAGCCACGTGCCCCACCAGTGGCACCATCTTCAGCCCGGCCGAGGCGATCCGGCAAGGGGCAGCCACCACACCGCAGCCAGAGAGGAGTGCAGTGCCAAGAAGGGCTGCGGCCAGCAGAATGCGTTTCATCGTGTGTGGGGGTGAAGAAGTCGAAAGCGAATGCCGCGCAGTGTGACACAGGCCCGCCTACAAACCTGTGCGTGTTTGTATCGCGAAATGACAATCTGTGCGGCGTGTGTGTGATTTGTGCATCGCACGAAAGTGAAGCAATCCGAAGCGTTCGGCGGGCGTACAAAGCTGACTTTTGTCGAAAAAGTCACATCTCTGGTTTGCGCAAATAAACCCGCCACGCCTTGCTGTAAGCCACAAAGCCAGCGGTGATGCGGGTTTTCCCGCAATTTCAGATATCGCAACAATAAATTGTCTGTTGCGACATTTATTGTCTGAACAGGCTCGCCTACGATGACTCCATCGAATGCGGCGCCGCAGCGAAACAGTCCAAGAGAAGTACCGGACACTGCCTGACGCGCTGCGCCCATCCCGGAGAAGACATCATGAAAGCCCAACGCACCCTGATCGCTGCCCTGATCGCCCTGGCCACCGTGCCGGCCCTGGCGGCTACCAAGTTCGACGTGTATACCCAAGGCGCCGCAGCCGGCCAACGTTTCGACGTCTACACGCAAGGCGCGAAGGCAGGCAGCAAGTTCGATCCGTACACCGAAGGCGCAAAGGTGGGCGACAAGTTTGATGTGTACAGCCAAGGCGCACTGGCCCGTGCCGGCAAGTTCGACACCTACACGGAAGGTGCCAAGGCCGGCAGCAAGTTCGATCCGTACACCGAAGGCGCACTGGCCCGCGCTGGCAAGTTCGACACCTACACGGAAGGTGCCAAGGCCGGCAGCAAGTTTGACCCGTACACCGAGGGCGCACTGGCCCGTGCCGGCAAGTTCGACACCTACACCGAAGGCGCCAAGGTTGGCGACAAGTTCAACACGTTCACCGATGGCGCCAACGCCTAAGGTTGCAGCCGCCGCGATGGCGGCCTGCCACACCTGATTCACAGAACGCCCGCACGATGCGGGCGTTTTTGTTTTGTTGCGAACCGATATCGTGTCCGCGCGTCTCACTAGCATTTCACGCCTGAAACCCCCTCGATGATCCGTGCCCGCCGCCCCGTTCGCACAGTCCGTTCTACCGTCTGCATCGCTCTGGGCGTGGCGGCCACGATGCTGGCTGGCTGTACCACCTTCGTGACGCCTGGCCCGTTCCAGATCACCGTGCGCGATACGGATGACACGGTGCTCGAGCAATTCGAGTTCCAGGCCGGTTCGTCGGACTCGCTGGATATCGCCATCGTCGGCATGTGCCGCGTCTATCCGGAAGCCATCATCACTGCCGAGCAACTGAAGACGCACGAGCGTGTGAAGGAGAAGTGCAGGCGTTCGTTCGCATCGATGCTCACGTCGTCCTGAAGCGGCTCTGAACCGGCATTGGGCGTTCAGGCCTGAGCAGCTACCATGTCGCCTTGCCAGAACGCACGCACGAGGCCCATGTGAACCCCCAGGACGAGTCCTTTCCGATCCCCCGCTTCGCCTCATCACGGCCGCGCCTGCTGGGCGCATTCGCACTGGGCATCGTTGTTGCTGTGCTGATACCCACACATGGTTGGCTGACGCGCGCGCTGCTCGGCTGGGACGTTGCCGTGTGGACGTATTTGTTGCTGGTATCGGTGATGATGCTCAAGGCCGATCCGCGGCGCATTCGTGCTGTGGCCCGTCGTGAGGATGAGCGCGCCTCGGCGGTGCTGGCGGTGGTCTGCCTGGGCGTGGTCGCCAGCATGGTGGCGATTGCCTTTGAGCTGGTCACGGCCAAGTCAGCGGGGCACGCACAGGCGTGGCACTACGCGTTGACCGGCGTGACGGTGGTGGGTGCCTGGCTGATGGTGCCGATGATGTTCACCGTGCATTACGCGCATTTGTACTACCACAAGCCGAACGCGCCGACGCTGGTGTTTCCCGACCGGGAGATCGAGCCCGATTACTGGGATTTTCTCTACTTCTCCTTTACGATCGCGGTCGCCAGCCAGACGGCCGACGTCGCTATCCGCTCGCGCACCATGCGGCGGGCGGTGCTCGGGCAGTCGCTGCTGTCGTTCTTTTTTAATACGAGCATCCTCGCGCTCTCCATCAACATTGCTGCCGGTCTGTTTTCATGACGAAGCTTCCTCCGCCCATGCATTCCCGCACCATCGATATCGTCAGCTATGTACTGGTGGCCGCCATGATCGCGGCCGTGTTGTGGCTGCATCTGCTGCCGGCGGCCATTGCCGGCTTTCTTGTCTATGCGCTCGCGCGCAAGCTGGAGGTGCGCCTGCGTGAGCGGCGCACGCTGTCCAAGAGCGCCAAGGCGATTGCGGTGGGCGGCGTGTTCCTGATCGCCGCACTGATTCTTGCCGGGCTGGGCATCGGGATCGGCCGCCTGGTCGAACACGGCCACGGGCTTGAGGGCATGCTCACGCGCATTGCCGATGTGCTCGACAACCTGCGTGAATCGCTGCCGGCTGCAGTGGTCGACTATGTACCGCAGTCCGTGTCTGAGCTGCGTGTGCAGCTCGTGCAGATGCTCAAGGAGCATGGGCACCAAGTGTCGACCATCGGTATCGATGGGTTGCGTGCCAGCGCGCTGATGCTGGTCGGGCTGATCCTGGGGGCGATGGTGGCGTGGTCTGACACGCCGGATCCGGCACGTCACAAGCCGCTGGCTGCGGCCCTGCTGAACCGGTTGGGGCGGCTGACGGCTGCGTTCGAGGCGGTGGTGTTTGCGCAAGTGAAGATCTCCGCGCTCAACACGGCGCTGGCGGCCATCTACCTGCTGGGGGCGCTGCCGTTGTTCGGGCAGCACGTGCCGTATTCCAAGTCGCTGATCCTGCTGACCTTCGTGGCCGGGCTGATTCCGGTGGCAGGCAACCTGATCTCCAACACGGCCATCGTGCTGATGAGCGTGACGGCATCGCTGGAGCTGGCGGTGGCGTCGCTCGTCTTCCTGGTGGTGGTGCACAAGCTGGAGTACTTCGTGAACGCGCGCATCATCGGCAGCCGCATCGATGCGCGTGCCTGGGAGCTGATTCTCGCGCTGATCGTGATGGAAGCTCTGTTCGGGGTGGGCGGCGTGATTGCCGCGCCGGTGCTGTATGCCTACATGAAACGCGAACTGACGGACGCCGGGCTGATCGGCTGAAGCGTCGGTTCCGGGGTGATCCGCCAGCGCCCCCGCGCTGACGGCATCGGCAGAAAAGAGCGCGCCCTACGGGACGAGGGGCGCGCAATAACTCGCTGACCGAGAGACGTCAGCGAGCCGAGGGTCGGTACACGGGGAGGCGGTGGCGGGCGACGGATGCATGGCGTTGCCGCTCACGTCCACGGCTTCGGAGGTTACGAAGCAGCAGATGACACGGTCGTCGAGCAAGGCCTGATAGAAGAGGTCTCCCATCGCGCGGTAGTGCGTTCCCGTTATCAGGATTTTCATGGCTCCCCTCCCATGACTGGCCGGTGTGCGGCGGCCAAGTCTCTGGGGCGCCGGTCACCGATTCGGTGTGCAGATCGTGCACATGCGCTGGCTGGTGGGGCCGCGCATGCGCCGGGTCCGTCTGGCTGTCGGTGCTGGCGCTGTTTGCGTTGCTGGCGTCGTACCGCAGTCCATGCTGGCGAGTATAGAAAGCGCCTCCTGGCGAGCCATGCTACGAACGGACGAGCCTCGTGCACGAAAATGGCTAACAGGTTAGCTGTCTGCCAAGGCAAGTGCGGTGGGGGTTTGCGGGGGTTTGAGGGAGGGATTCTGGTGAAACGGCGCGGTATATGGTGACGCTTCTGCCTGGACAATAATTTGTCTGGTTTGCGCTAATCGTTGTCGAATTTGCGGCAACAAGCCTGCACCGTTTGAGCGCATGATTGAGCGTTCCTCGCTTGAATTCCTTTCTCCACAAAAACCATCATGCAAACCACCGCAAATGGCCCAGCCGCGGATTTGGCCAACCCCGCAGCAACCCCAGCCGCGCAGGCAGACAAGACCGGCTTTGGCGTGATCGGCGCTATCAGCTTCGCGCACTTCCTCAACGACATGATGCAGTCGTTGATCCTGGCGATCTATCCGCTGCTCAAGGGCAACTTCCATCTCGATTTCTCGCAGATCGGGCTGATCACGCTCGTGTATCAGATTACGGCGTCGCTGCTGCAGCCGATGGTCGGCCTCTATACCGATAAGCATCCGAAGCCGTATTCGTTGTCGGTGGGCATGGGCTTTACGCTGGTGGGGCTGCTGCTGATGTCGGTGGCGCCCAACTTTGGCACGCTGCTGCTGGCGGCCGCGCTGGTGGGGACGGGCTCGTCGATCTTCCATCCGGAATCGTCACGCGTGGCGCGCATGGCTTCGGGCGGCCGGCACGGTCTGGCGCAATCGCTGTTCCAGGTGGGCGGCAACGCGGGCAGCGCAATGGGCCCGTTGTTGGCGGCGCTCATCATCATGCCGTATGGTCAGCACAGCTTGGCGTGGTTCTCGATTGCTGCGCTCATCGCCATCTTCGTGCTGTATCACGTGGGCGGCTGGTACAAGCGTGAACGCGCTGTAGGGCATGGTCGCAAGGCGGGTGGCCGCGCGCATGCGGCGGTCAAGCTGTCGGGCCGTCAGGTGGCGTTTGCGATGACGCTGCTGGTCGTGCTGTTGTTCTCCAAGTACTTCTACCTGGCGAGCCTGAACAGCTACTACACGTTCTACCTGATCACCAAGTTCCACCTGTCGGCGCAGACCTCGCAACTGTTCCTGTTCCTCTTCCTGTTCTCGGTGGCGGTGGGCACGATCGTCGGTGGCCCGATTGGCGACCGCGTGGGCCGCAAGGTGGTGATCTGGGTGTCGATCCTGGGTGTGGCGCCGTTCACGCTGATGCTGCCGTACGCCAACCTGTTCTGGACGGCGGTGCTGACGGTGATCATCGGGCTGGTGCTGGCCTCGGCGTTCTCGGCCATCCTCGTGTATGCGCAGGAGCTGATTCCCGGCAAGGTGGGGATGGTGTCGGGCATGTTCTTCGGGTTTGCGTTCGGGCTGGGCGGGATCGGCGCTGCCGTGCTCGGCAAGCTGGCGGACGCCACCGACATCTACAACGTCTACCACCTCTGCTCGTTCCTGCCGCTCATCGGCCTGCTGACGGTGTTCCTGCCGGACATCGAGCGCAAGCAGCGTTTGCAGACGGCATGATGGGCTAGTGATGGTGTTGCCGGGCATTGGCCAGCAACGCCATCACTTCACTGTCTTCGGTCTGATCGAAATTGTCGTAGTACTGCCCGACGGCCTGGAAGCTGAAGTCAGGGGGAGCGATGAGGCACACGCCGTCATCCACCTCGGTGCGCAACGCCTGCCAAGTGGTCTTGGGCGCGGTGGGAACCGCCAGCACAAGGCGCCCGGGTTTGGCACGGCGCACCGCAGCCAGTGCTGCACGCACGGTTGCCCCGGTTGCAATGCCGTCGTCTGTCACGATGACGGTCGCGCCCGCCAGCGGCAAAGGTACGACGCCGTAGCGTGTGCGGCGGCGTTCCAGTTCTGTCAGCTCTTGCGCCGTCACCTCGTCCAGATACGCCTGCGAAGGGGCGATGGCATCGAGCAGTTCAGTGTTCCACTCGATATGCGGCGGTAGACCCGCACCGCAATCGGCCAGCGCACCGAGCGCCAGCTCGGGCTGCCACGGTGCACCGAGCTTGCGCACCAGCAGCACGCCGAGCATTGCGTTCAACGCTTGCGCAATCGCATAGCCGACCGGCACACCGCCGCGCGGCAGTGCCAGCACGATTCGCGGCACAGGAAGGTCGAGCGCTGCGAGCGCAGCGGCGAGTTGCCGGCCGGCATCTGCGCGATCACGGAATCGATCACAAGAAGGCGCGCGCATGACGGCACGGCGCTAAGCGAAGGCGCGTGCTGAGCCGCTGCGGCCCCACTTGCGCACACGCAGCGCGGCAAAGATCAGCGTGATACCCCACACGATGGCCCACGCGCCAATCCACCACAGTACGGCCAGCACACCTGCCTCGGGGCGCCACAGCAGGACGCCCGCCAACAGCACGCTGGCGATGCCGCCAAGGATCAACCACCATTCGCCGTGCAGTTCTTCACGTAGGCGCATGGCCACCACGATTTGCAGCACGCCCTGCGCGAGCAACCACGCGGCGATGTACAGCAGCAGCCCCAGCGCGGTGACGGCCGGGTTGAAGAGCGTCAGCACACCCACCGCCACGCCCAACGACCCCTGCAGCAAGGTCGGCCAGCGATCGTGGCTGCGGTGCTGGCCGCCGAAGGCTGTTGCCAGCAGCAGGCAACCCTCCACCAGCGCATAGACACCAAACACCAGAACCAGCGCAGCCAGCGTTGCCGCCGGCACCACGAACGCGCCAACCCCGATGGCCAACGCACATAGCCCGCGCAGCGCGAGCACCCACCACAATTTGGAAAGCATATGCAGCATGAACAACACTCCTTGGTCGAAAACGAAAAGCGACCGCGCGCCGGGCGCGGCGAGCGATCGCTGATGGTTCCAAGGTAGTGCAGAGTGTTGCGAGCCTCAATGCAGGCGCGGTGATTTTGTGCGCCTACGGGGTCACATTTGGCGAATTCCCTCGCGCAATGTGCACGCGGCGCAATACCGCGCTACATCTTGATGCTCACGCGTGCCCACGCGGTGCGCCCCGGCTCGGGGATGGGCGAACGTGCCGGAAAGCCGAAACCTGCATCGCCGGCCAGGTTCAGGTGCTCGGTGTAAGCCTTGTTCAGCACGTTGTCGACGCCCACCGCCACGCGCACGGTCTTGCTGACGGCATAGCCCGCATGCAGCGACAACACACCAAAGCCAGCACTCGGCCCGAAGTCCTGGCCGACCACGTTGCCCTGGTTCAACGCGTAGCGGTGCTGTGCCGCCGCCACGCGCCACAGGCCGCCAGCCGACCACGACCCGCGCTCGTACTCGACGCCCAGGCGCAGATCGAGCGGCGGCATTTGCGGCAGCGGTTGTCCGGTGCTGCTGTTGCGTCCCCACGCATACGCGAGCGCACCATCCACGCGCCATGCATTGCTCACGCGCCATGTTCCGCCGATCTCGCCGCCGGCAATGCGAGCATCTACGTTGGTCGTTTGTGACATCGGCCCCATCATGCCGGGGCGGTAGTTGAAGAGGATGAAGTCGTTGACCACACCTGCATACGCCGACACCCACGCATCAAAGCGCGCGCTCTTGTACTGCGCCCCGATATCGAGCTGCGTGGTCTTCTCTGGCCGAATAGCGGAGAACGCGTTGACGGAGCCCGTGGGGCCCATGCTCGGCGAGATCAGCTCCCAGTAATCCGGAAAGCGCTCCGCGTGCCCAACACCAGCGTACAGCGTGGCGGGCACGCCGGATACGTCGTGCTCGTAGCGAACAAAGCCACTGGGCAGCGTGCGTGAGCGGTCTTGGCCCGCGGTCGGGTTGGGGCGGCTGCCCATCATGCTGTTGATCGATGCGCGATCATCGCGCGCGCTGGCCTGGTCGATGCGCGCGCCGGCAATCACGCGCTGGTGCTCGGCTGCAAACCAGGTCAGCTCGCCAAAGGCGCCGGTGTTGAAGAAGCTGGCGCTGGGCACCCACGATTGGCTGCTGTACGACACCATTTCTGTGCCGCTACGTGAGCGCAACCGGCTCGTCTGCATGTCCAGGCCGGTGACGAGCTGCAGCGCGTCGGCCCAGCGCAGCGTGGCGGCCACGCGCCCACCGACCGTGCGTCGGCCCACGTCGGCAGCCATGCCCATCGGCATGCTGCTCATCGGGTCGGGTTTGCGCAGCGTGAAGTTGTCCATCACGTGGTCGGCATCGTTGTAGTAGAGCTGCGCCTCGATGCGCTGCAGGACTTCACCGATGTGCGATTTGTCAAAGCGCAGCCCCACGCTCTCGCGGCGGAAGTGTGCGCCGTCCATGCCGCGTCCGGCATAGCGCGCGTAGCCATCGCCGGTACCGGCGGTCAGCTCCAGGCGCGTGTGGTCGTCAGGGGTGAGGCCGAGCGCGGTGTCGACGTTCCACTTGTCCCATTGCGAGGGGATGGTGTTGCCGTTGCCGTCTTTGTAGTCCTGCTGGTGCGCGTGGTTGGCGGTGATGCGCGCATAGGCGTCGGGCGTGCCGGCGGTGAAATCGGCATTTTGGTCATTGCGGCCGAAGGACCCGCCGACCACGCTGCCGTCAAAGCGCGTGCCGGGCTCGGTAAAGCGCTTGGTATTGCGCTCGAACAGCACGGTGCCCGCCGAGCCGACCGGCCCGTAGATCACCGATTCCGGCCCTTTGATGACGGTCAGCTTGTCGTAGCTCTCGGGCGAGATATACGACGTGGGCGCATCCATGCGGTTGGGGCACGCGCCCAGCATCGACGTGCCGTTGGTGAGGATGTTCAACCGCGAGCCGAACATACCGCGCAGCACCGGATCGCCATTGGTGCCGCCGCTGCGGATGGACGTGAAGCCGGGGATGGTCTTGAGGTAGTCGGCACCGTCGCTGGCGGGCAGCGGCTGGCGTGGCGATTTCGGGTCGGTGACGATGGTCAGCGGCGACGATGGCGGCGGTGCAATCACCATCGTGGTCGCCAGGTCGATTTCAGGTGGCGTGGGCTCCGCCGCGTGGGCGACGGACATGGACGACAGCGCGGCAACCGCCAGGGCAACAGCGTGCCGCCCGGAGTGTGGGTGATCCAGCTTCATGAGAAAGACAAAGACGAAATGGGTGAAGCCCGCCGCCGCAACTACGCGGCGCGGGCGAAGGTGTCTTGAGATGGGGGGGATCAACCCAGCGGTGGGCCGCGGGCGCGCCGTTGCGGCGCAGGTGTGGCAAGGCGAGGTGTGAGGATGTCCGTTGCGCTGACACTGCCCAGCAAGGCCGGCGCGTTGGGTGTATCGATATCGAGCGTGGGCGCGATGTCTGCCATGACGACGCACGCGCCACAGCACGCAGGCGCCGACATGGATTGCTCGACACGCTTGCGCTCACCCGGATCGGACAGCGGGATGATCATCACGCCCGTGCCGTGCGCGGAGCACAACGTCACCGGCAATTGCTCGGCATGCGCGCGTGCGGCATGCGCCAGCGGCATCCATGCGGTGGCTAGCAGGTAAGCCCACAGCAGTAACCACGCAACCGCGCGCCCACCGGCAAGATGCAGGCGGGGAAAAGGTTTCCAGACGAGGCGGCGGGCGGACATCGCGCGAGGATACTGCCGGCTCAGCAATCGGTAACTTTGCTGCGACCCCGTGCCGCAGGCACTACGCCAGCCGTGCGAACCCCAGTGCCAGGCCTAGCCCGATCAGGATCACGCCGATTACGCGATCGACCATCTGCTGCCGTGCCAGCAGCGAGCGCCGCAACGCACCCGACGCAAACACCGTTGCCACCAATGCAAACCACGCCGCGTGCGCAACCGACATGAAGAGCCCGTAGCCGAACTGTGCCGCCAGCGGTGTGCCTGGGTGAACAACCTGCGTGTACGTACTGACGACGAACAATGTCGTCTTCGGGTTGAGCGCATTCGTGAGAAACCCCATGCGCAGTGCCGCGCCGGCCGACAGCGTGTGGCTGCCCGTGCCGTCATCCGCTGTCCTGCCCACGGACACCGGCTTGGCCGACAGCGTCTTCCAACCGATCCACACCAGATACGCCGCGCCGACCAGCTTGATGCCATGCAAGAGCGCCGGCGCATGCGCAATCAGCAGACCCACGCCGAACATCGTGTAGAACACGTGCACCTGTACACCCAGCGCAATGCCCAGTGCGCAGAGCACGCCAGCACGCCGGCCATACAGCAAGCTGTTGCGCGTGACCATGGCGAAATCCGCCCCTGGGCTGATGACGGCCAAGATGGTGATGACGGCAACGGCAAAGAGTTCGGCCATGTCAGGCGCTCGAAGGAAAGTGGGGATGCGCCGATTCTGGGCGAATGGGACATCCCTGAAAATCGATTTATGATGCCGTTTTTCAGTGAGAAAAACTGACAGATGGCACTTCCGCCGCTCAATACCTTGCGTGTGTTCGAAGCCGCAGCCCGACACGGCAGCTTCGTGCGCGCTGCGCAGGAATTGCACGTGACACATGGTGCCGTCAGCCGCCAGATACGGCAGTTGGAGGAATCGCTGGGGGTGGACTTGTTCGAGCGGCGCAACCGGGCCGTCTTCCTGACGCCTGCGGGAGAACAACTGCGCTTGGCGGCCGTCGATGCGTTCTCCATCCTCACAGAAAGCCTTGACCGGATTGCACGCCGCGCAACGTCTTCCGCGCTGGTGGTTTCGTGCGAACCGACGCTGGCGATGCGGTGGTTGATTCCGCGCCTGTCACGCTTTCAGGCGCGGCATCCCTCCATCCAGGTGCACTTGTTCGCGGCAGGTGGCCCGATCGATTTTGCGCGCACGGGTGTCGACGTTGCCCTGCGCCGCAATGACTTTGCATGGCCAGCACACGTGCACGCCGAGCCCATCTGCGAGGAATGGATTGGCCCTGTGCATGCGCCGCATGCCGATGCCGCAGCATGCAAACGTCTGTTGCACACCGCCACGCGCCCCGACGCCTGGCAGACGTGGTGGCGCATCAGCGGTATGCCGCGTCCGCGCGGGCGGTTGTCCGAGGCGCGCTATGAACACTTCTATTTGAGCTTGCAGGCCGCGTTGGCCGGGCAAGGCACCGCCATCGCCTCAAAGCTGATGGCGGGTGACGACCTGAAAGATGGGCGACTGGTGGCGCCGGACGGCTTCCAGCGTGATGGGTCTGCGTACTGCCTGCTGTCGAGCGTGCCGATTACGCCCGACAGCCCGGCTGCTGCATGGCTCGCCTGGCTGCGTGAAGAGACTGCCGCCTCGTTGTCAGACTGACGCTGCCGTTATGCCGCCGCGTGCCGGCCCGCGCCCAGAATGCCGCGGATGGTGGCGAGATACGCCTCACCCACGGCACGATTGAGTGGCCGTGCGCGCGAGACTCGTTGATATGGCGGACGCGTCACACCCAGCGTGCGGCACACCTCTGACACATACGGGCGACCGTGTCCTTCCATGCGCATGACGACTTCGCACAGGGCTTGATCGCCCAGGCGATTGCGCAGCCACGCCACGGTTTGGCGGTCGTACTCGTTTTCGATGCGGATCAGGTCGTCCATGGTGGATAGCTGTATGAATGTACAGGTACTGTAAATATATACAGTTATTTGCAGAATTCAAGGACGGTGTTGTATCGGGTGACTCAATTCATGAGATGGGCGACTTAATGCCCGGCGCTGGTGGACACATCAGACGGCGCCGTAAAAATCCGCGCATGCAACCCGTGAGCTTTATTCACCGGCATTTGCGTCTTCCGATATGCCACGCCGCCGATTTGCAAACGACAATAGCGGCAACCGTAGCGAGCCGCCTGCACAAGAGAGGTGGCTTGGCCGCGCTTTGCATCGTTGATCAGGCAATCAGAATCCGCGGCTGCAAGCACGGCGCGCCGGGTGTCTGAATATCGATGCCGGCGCTATTCTTTCTACAGATTGACTTCATGTGCTCGCGCGATGGCGGACGACAATCTTCCTCATGTGCTGGTCGTCGATGACGATCCCGCAATCCGCGAACTGCTTACCGGATACCTTGGCGAAAACGACATCCGGGTCACTGCAGCATCCAGCGGAAAAGAGATGAATGCGGCGCTCGAGATGTTCGCCATTGACCTCGTGATTCTGGATCTGCGCATGCCTGGCGAGGATGGCGTGCAGATTGCGCGCGCACTGCGTGAGCAGTCAAACCTTCCCATCATGATCGTCTCGGGAAAACGCGATGAAGCCGACCGCGTGATGGCCCTCGAACTGGGTGCGGACGACTATCTGACTAAGCCGTTCAGTTCTCGTGAGTTGCTGGCACGTGTGCGTGCGCTGCTCAGACGCGCCAGTGCGATGGCGCCGTCGGTCGGAAGAACCACCGATGCAAGGGCCTATCGGTTTGCAGGGTGGGAGCTCAATATCGGCACCCGAAAGCTGACCGATCCAGCAGGTGCCGCTGTCGAGCTGACCAACGGCGAGTTCTGCCTGCTGAACGCGTTTCTCGCTGCGCCGGGCCATGTGCTGTCCCGAGACCAGCTTCTGGAATCGAGCCGGCTCTACGATGACGTTTATGACCGTTCGATCGACGTTCAGATTTTGCGTTTGCGGCGAAAGATCGAGCCCGATCCCGCGCATCCCTCGGTCATCCGCACGATCCGCGGTGCAGGCTACGTGTTTAGCGTTCCCGTAGACAAGTTGACAGGAGCTGCCATCCGAACGACGGCCAAGGAACTGGGTTGACGGTGTGGCTACCGCTGCGGTTGTTGAGCCTGTCTAACCGTCACAAGCGCGGCAACCAAAGCGGCAAGCGCATCAGACGTGAAGGGTTTGCCCAACACGCCGTCGGCTCCTAGCATGTCAGCCAATTGCAGATGACCTGCGGCATGGGCTGGAAAGTAACCAGAGATTGCGATGAACGAGGCAAACGGAAACTGTGCACGCAGGCGCCCAATTTGGGCACGCGATGCGGCTTTGCCCGGTAGGTTGCAATCGACGACCACGAGCGAAACAGCGCGTCCATCGACCGAATCCTTAACGTTGAGCGCCGTGCGTTCAATGACGTGATGCCCGGCGTCGCGCAAAGACATTGCAATCAGTTCGCGTATCGAAGGATCGTCTTCAACGACCAAGATGTTCAGGCGGTTTGGAAGAGCCACAGGTCAGTCCAACAAGTTGGGAGCGCGGACGGTATCCGCTGTGGCTTCGATTGCAGCGTTGGCCGATTGCGCAAGCGTTTCGTGCTGGCCCGTGAACATTACATTTGAAATGTCGGCCTGACGTCCAGGTCATCACGCTACCGTCAACATGTCCGATCCAGACGTGCTTGCTCGCGCAGGATTCCGCGCGCAACCGCTGTGGCGCTTCATCATCGCAGGGTGGCTTTTTGTGGCGGTGCTGGCAGGTGCTGCCGGAATGGAGGTGTGGCGTTCACGCGCCCGAGCGCTCGACATGGGGGACCGGGAGCTTGCGCTGCTGGCGACCGCTGCAGCCGAGCATGTTGCGGGCGCGATGCAAGTGGGGCAGCGGATCCTGGTGTTGCTTGAGTCGACGCATGTGCTGACCACCCAGGACGCGAACCGCGCCGCGATGGCTTTACTACAGCGGCAGATGGCTGACGCGCCGCAACTCGAGACACTCCTTCTTTACGATGCATCGGGCCACCTAGTGGCAAGCTCCTTGG